>JAISAG010000111.1 GCA_031266815.1 Burkholderiaceae bacterium
TGTGCGCCTGGAAAATATGGTGGTGAACCGGCAGGCGATTTTGGCGGAATCCGACGCGTTTCTGTGCTTCGAAACGTTGACTTTGTGCCCGATAGAGTTGCGTTGCGTGGATGAGACCCTGCTTTCCCGTGAGGAAATTCGCTGGCTTGACCGTTACCATGCGCAGGTGCGCGACACACTCTTTCCAACGCTCTCCGACAGGGGAAAGACCTGGTTGTTATCGAAAACCGTTCCCCTGGAGGGAGGGGGGCCGTGATCAGCCCGGGTTGATGTGTTCACCCAGTTCCGGTGCGCGGGTGGCGCTGGAAATAGCATATCCTTTTTCCTGTATCTGCTTCGCGGGGAAGGAGATGGCGTATTCATCCAGAATGTGCGCTTCAATGTCCAGCGCAACGCCACGTTGGTGAATGTTCCAGTCAATGTTGCTGACCTCGGCGGGGATGAGCCTCCCCTCCGGCACAATGAGGAAGGAAAAGCGGTTGCCGGATTCTGCCCTTCGAAAAATATCAACTCTCATGGGGTTTCCTGGGGTCAAATGTCAATGTTGCTGGCTGTCAGCGCATGATCTTCTATGAAAGCCCTGCGTGGTTCCACGTCATCTCCCATCAGGGTCCTGAAAATACGGTCTGCTGCGATGGCGTCCTCAATTTTCACTCTGAGGAGGCGGCGAACCGCAGGATCCATCGTCGTTTCCCACAACTGGTCCGGGTTCATTTCTCCCAGTCCCTTGTAGCGCTGCTTGGAAATACCTTTCTCTGCCTCATTCATCAGCCATTGCATGGCATGGCGAAAGTCGCGGACGGGGGATTCCTTCACTTTATCGTTTTCTCCTCGCCGGATCCGTGCCTTTTCGCCTATCAGCCCGCCAAAGAAGGTTGCAGCACGCGTCAGTGTCCGGTAATCCGCGCCACGAAGAAAATTGCTGTCTATCTTGCTGGTACGGGTGTTCCCGTGGAAGGTGCGGTAAATGTACAGGGCATATTCACCCGATACAGCGTCCTGTTTTGCCTGCACGCGTACATCTGCGCTTTGAATGGCCATTTCCAGGTTATTTGCGGATTGCTCTGCCTCCCCTTCGGTTTCCAGACCCAGCGGGGTACCCGACATGATGGCGGACAGGGCATCGGCGTCAATAAACCGGGACAAACGGGTAATGACTTCATTCGCTTGTACGTATTCTCGTACCATTTCCAGCAGCTTTTCTCCGTTGATCGGGCTGGCGCCTTCATCCGGAACCAGAGACGCCGATTGCAGGGCGAGCGACGTCATGTAATCTTCTGTTTCTGCGTCATCTTTGAGATAGCGTTCCTTCTTTCCCGCAGTGACCTTGTACAGAGGGGGTTGGGCGATGTAGATATGTCCCCGTTCCAACAGTTGCGGCATCTGGCGATAAAACAGGGTCAGAAGCAGTGTGCGGATGTGTGCCCCATCCACATCGGCGTCCGTCATGATGATGATGCGGTGGTAGCGGAGCTTTTCGATATCGAAGTCATCCTGTCCGATGCCGGTTCCCAGTGTGGCAATAAGTGTCGTGATTTGCTCCGATGACAGCATCTTTTCGAAGCGGGCTTTTTCCACATTCAGTACTTTGCCTCTCAAAGGTAAAATGGCCTGAAATTTTCTGTCCCGCCCTTGTTTGGCGGAACCACCGGCGGAATCGCCCTCAACGATGTACAGTTCGGCGAGGGAGGCGTCCCGCTCCTGGCAATCTGCCAGCTTCGCCGACAGGCCGAGGCCATCAAAGATGCCTTTCCTCCGGGTGAGTTCGCGTGCTTTTTTCGCGGCTTCGCGCGCACGGGCGGCTTCCACGATCTTTGTGCAGATGTTTTCAGCATCTTTCGGGTTTTCCTGCAGGTATTCCGTTAGCGTTTGGGCAACAATTTCTTCAACTGGCCCCCGGACTTCGGAAGAAACCAGCTTGTCTTTTGTTTGCGAGTTGAATTTGGGTTCGGGAACCTTGACGGAGAGGACGCAGGTCAGTCCTTCCCGCATGTCGTCTCCGACAATGCTCACCTTGGCTTTCTTCGCCATGTCGTTTTCTTCGATGTAGCGATTGATGACGCGCGTCATGGCGGCACGCAGTCCCGTCTGGTGTGTTCCCCCGTCCCGCTGGGGGATATTGTTCGTGTAGCAGAGTGCGGTTTCGCTGTAACTGTCATTCCACTGCATGGAAACGTCTACCGTAACCGGCGTTCCCAGTTCGGAAATGCGCTCTCCGGTGGCGCGAAAAATGTTGGGATGCAGATTTTTTTTTCCATCATTGAGATATTCAACAAAGCCGCGTGTTCCGCCTTCGTAGGCAAAGACATCGGTTTTGTCGGTGCGGGCATCCGCCAGGCAGATGCGGACACCGTTATTCAGGAAGGAAAGTTCCCTGATCCGGCGGGCGAGGGTGTCGTATTGGATTTCCGTGGAAGCGAAAATGGTCTCGTCCGGCCAGAAGCGGATGGAGGTTCCTCTCCCTTCCGCATCACCGAGCACTTTGATGGGGCTGATTTCAATTCCGTCAACGATTTCCATCGTGGTGTTCTGAGGAACGCCGCGAACAAATTCCATGTAGTGTTTCTTGCCATCACGCTGAATGGTGAGTTGCAGTAATGCGGAGAGCGCATTGACGCACGATACGCCAACGCCGTGCAATCCGCCGGACACCTTGTAGGCATTTTGGTCGAATTTCCCGCCGGCGTGGAGTTCTGTCATCACGATTTCCGCAGCGCTCCGTTTGGGCGTATTCTTGTCGTCTTGCTTGATCCCCGTCGGGATGCCTCGCCCATTGTCCGAAATGGAGACGGAGTTGTCTGTGTGCAGGATGACTTGTATTTCGGTGCAGTATCCGGCAAGCGCCTCGTCAATGGAGTTATCCAGCACTTCAAACACCAGGTGATGCAGGCCGGAGCCATCGGCTGTGTCGCCGATATACATACCCGGACGTTTGCGTACCGCCTCCAGTCCTTCAAGGATTTTTATCTCGTCCTCACCGTATGTATTGGTATCCTGGTCGTTCAAATCCTGAAAATCGGTCATGTAAAACAGCCTTTTATGCAAGTGGGCGGAAGAACCGCCCGATGGGGTATCGGAGCGCGTGTTGTTGCGAATCGTCATATCCGCATGGGCATGACGACGTGTTTGATGGTGGTTTTGTCTGGAAAAGTCACCAGAATGGACGAGTTGCTGTCCCCCAGTTCAACGACGACCTTGTCGCTTTTTTGGTTGGAGAGAATATCCAGGATATAGGCGGCGTTAAAACCGATGTCAATCCGGTCACCGGTATAGTCGGTTTCTATTTCTTCTGTCGCCTCTTCCTGTTCGTTATGTGAACTGATTTTGAGCGTACCCGCATCCAGCAGCAGACGAACCGCTTTCAGCTTTTCGGGCAGGATGGTTGTGCGTTGCAGTGCGTGCTGCAATGATTCCCTGTTGATGGAGAGTCTGTTTTTGTAGCCTTTGGGAACGACACGCTCGTGATTGGGGAATTTGCCTTCGACCAGTTTGGAAAGCAGTTCAATGCTGCCAAAGGTAAAACGAATCTGATTGTCTGCCAGGTCGATCTGCACGGAGTCATCCGTGTCTGATAGCAGGCGTTGCAGTTCCAGCACGGTTTTTCTTGGAATGATGACCTGGTTGTGCTCGCACGCGACATCCGTTTCAATATGGTTAAGTGCCAGGCGATGACCGTCCGTTGCCACTGCAGTCAGTGTTTTCCCATCCACGATCAGCAGCAATCCCTGCAGGTACTAACGGATGTCCTGTAATGCCATGGCGAAATGGACCGCGCCAAATAATTCTTTCAGCATTTTTTGCTGGATGGTGAGGGTTGCCTTGTACTGCGGAGCAATGGGGACAGTTGGAAAATCGTCGGCGGGCAGGGTCTGGAGTTTTCCACTGAATGTGCCGGATTGTATGATCAGACGGTTGTCTGTCAGCGTGATGCTGACATCAGACGTGTCTGGAAGCGCGCGCAGAATATCAACGAGTTTACGGGCGCCGACAGTGATGGCGGCATTCTCTTCATCGGCGCCGATGGAGGCACTCGTCGTGACCTGAATTTCCGTATCCGTTGACAGAAAAAAGACGGTGTTGTTCTCCTTGCGAATCAGCAGGTTGGTCAATACAGGCAGCGTGTGCTTGCGTTCCACGATGCCACTCACCATTTCTACCGGGCGGAGAAGGTTGTCTCTGGCAGTTTTGACAAGTTGCATATTTTCATCCTTGTGTGTGAATGGTGCTTCTTAATAGGGGTTTCATGTTCTGAGCACTTGCTCCAGACTACGGATATCCTGGTCCAGTTTCGCGTTTCTCTTGCGCTCGTCCGCTATCTTCCTAACAGCGTACAGGACAGTGGAATGGTCCCGTCCGCCAAACAGGTTGCCGATTTCCGGCAGGCTCTTTTGTGTCAGTTCCTTCGCCAGGTACATGGCAACCTGGCGGGCGAAAGCAATGTTCGCGGGGCGGCGCTTTGACAGAATGTCCTCAATTTTGACCCGGTAGTATTCGGCGGTAACCTTCTGGATGTTTTCGATGGAGCTTTGCCGGGTTTGCACGACCAGCAGTTCCCGAAGCGCTTTTTTCGCCAGATCGACCGTCAGGGACTGGCTGTTGAGCTGCGCGTAGGCCAACACGTTTCTGAGTGCGCCTTCCAGCTCACGCACATTGGATTGCACCAGTTGCGCGATGAAGAAAGCAACCTTGTCCGGAAGCGATATGCCTCGCATCCCTGCTTTTTTCAGCAGGATTTCGACCCGCGTGTTCAGTTCCGGAGGCTCTATCTCAATGGTAACTCCGCAGGCACAACGGGACTTCAATCGGTCATCCAGTGCGGACAACTCCTTGGGATGTGTTTCTGCCGTGATGACTATTTGTCTTTTGTGGCTGTTGAGCGCTTCGAAGAGGTAAAAAAATTCCTCCTGCGAGCGTTTTTGTCCATCGGTAAAAAGGTGGATGTCGTCCAGGAGGAGGACGTCCAGTGAGTGATAGTCACGCTTGAACGCTTCGAAACGTTTGAGGCGGTGTGCGGCGACCACATCGGTGACATATTGCTCGGCACGGACATGGCGCACCCGGGCTTTCGGGTTGCGATAAAGAACCTGGTTGGCGATGGCGTGCATCAAATGCGTTTTGCCGAGTCCTGTTCCGCCGAAAATATAGAGCGGGCTGAACAGCCTGCCCGGATTGTCGGCGACCTGTGCGGCTGCTGCGCGCGCCATGTGGTTTTTATTCCCGTCAACAAAACTGTCGAACGTCATTTCTGCGTCAATATTACTGCTTTCGTCCGGCAGGTGCGGTTGGGATACGGGGGGCGGCGGGGGTGCCGTATTCCCGTGCGTACGCGACACGCACGCACCGGGCGGCGGGTGGACTGGCTTTTTCTCTTCTACGTGGAACTGGATCGCGACGGCTGTATTCCAGAACCGGTCCGCCATTGTCGCCAACTGGTCTGCAAACATTTCTTTGGCGGTGTCCCGCTTGTAAGCATTGGGCGCGGCAATGCAAAGAACCCCTTCCTCATAGGAGAGTGGGGTAAGCGGCTTGATCCAGGCATCGTACTGTTGCTGTGACAACCCCTGTTTCATTTGTTGCAGGACTGTCTTCCAAAAATCTTCCATACCGCAGAATAAAAAACGGACAACTCGCTTTATGGCGCGTCAGGCGCGCTGGTCTATCCGGAGGGGTGTTTCGCACAAAAGGTGTTTCGCCGAGGATGAACGCCCATTTTACCCGAAAGTACTCAAGTTCTCCACAGAAAACGGTTCATCAAGGCAGGGAGATTCCTGTTTTTTGATGGCGTCCTTCAGTGAGGAAGCGCTGTGGCGCGGGCGTGGTGTTGACAGTTATGGACAATTTACGGTCTAATTACAGGTTATTTGTACTCATGTCCTGTTTTGTCCCGCCGGGGACGGCGCTCGTTGTCATTTAACAGGGCAGGGGTTGGTTATCACTATCTGTTGGGGTCATCATGAAACGTACTTATCAACCTTCTGTTGTGCGCCGCAAACGGACACACGGTTTTCGTGCCCGCATGGCAACCCGGAGTGGTCGTGCTGTGCTGAATGCGCGTCGCACCAAGGGTCGCAAGCGTCTGGCCGTGTAGCGCATGCAGACCCGTGCGGGAGGACGTTTTTCGCGCAAAAGGCGTATCGTGAATCAGGATGACTTCTCGTCCGTTTTTCGCGCGGGATGCAGACACAGAACGGCGCACTTTGCGCTGTATGCCGGAAAGGGCAAAACGACCTGCGCCCGTCTTGGTGTCGTGGTTGCCCGGCGATTGGCAAAACAGGCGGTGGTCCGCAACAGCATCAGGCGGGTTTGCCGCGAATTGTTCAGGGGGATGGTGTTGCCGGTGCCAATAGATTGTGTCGTTCGTCTTTCCCGCTCGCTGGAAGGAGGGAATGGGCGCACATCCGGAACAATGTTCAGACGGCAGGTGCGCGAGGAATTGGGCGGACTGTTTTCCCGGCTCGCCCGGAAAGAAAGAAGGCAATGAAATCTCCCTTGCAGTGGACACTGTTATTGTTGCTGCGCTTTTATCAGTTGTGCGTGAGCCCTTTGCTGGGACAGAACTGCCGTTTTTATCCGACCTGTTCCCAGTACGCGATAGAGGCCATTACCGCACACGGCGTCATCAGGGGAATCTTTTTTGCCGTGTGCCGCTTGTGCCGTTGCCACCCATGGCACGAAGGTGGCGTTGACCCTGTCCCTCCGCCCCGGGGAAAGTCGCTGCACCCCTCACGAAATGAAAATCGGACTTAGCGTTTATGGATACGAAAAAACGGACTACCTTGTGGATCGCACTGGCGATATCGCTGTTTTTGCTGTGGGACAACTGGCAGGTATATCGGGGAGGGACGTCCATTTTCCTGCGCCGCGGTGTTGAAGCGGCAAAACAGGCGGAAAAGAGCGCACTGGCAGTACCGGTTCAGGTTGACGAGGTTCCCCGCGGGAGCGGTACCCTCCCGTCGTCTGCGTCAATGGGCAGCAAGCCCGCAACCCCGCGCACCGTCAAGGCGGAGCTGGTCACGGTGACGACTGACCTGGTTTCTGCCCAGATCAGCACAGAAGGCGGTGTTTTTCGGCGGTTGGAACTGTTACAGCACAGGGATAATGAGGATGGCGACAAACACATGCTGCTGTTTCAGGCAGACAAGGATCTGACGTATCTGGCGCAAACAGGTTTGTATGGGGGAGCCTACCCGAATCATGTTACGCATTTTACGGTTCGCCCCGGTCCACGCACACTGGGCGATGCGGACAAGCTGACGCTGGTGATGGAGGCGGAGCAAGGCGGCGTACGGCTGGTCAAGACTTACACTTTCCATCGCAACGAATACACGGTCGGCATCCGGCAGGATGTGACCAATTTGACGGGAGAGTCAATTAGCCCATCCCTTTATTTTCAGCTGGTTCGGGATGAGAGCAAGCCAGCCGGTCAGTCCCGTTTTATCAGTACTTTTACGGGTCCTGCTGTGTACTCGGAGAGCGAAAAATTCCAGAAATTAAAGTTCGACAATATTGCGGAGGGCAAAGCGGACTTTGTGACCCAGGCGGATAACGGTTGGGTGGGTATGGTGCAACACTACTTTGTCGCGGCGTTTATCCCGCAGGACAAGATTGTCCGTGACAATTTTGCAAAAAAA
Organism: Burkholderiaceae bacterium; assembly: GCA_031266815.1. GTDB lineage: Bacteria > Pseudomonadota > Gammaproteobacteria > Burkholderiales > Burkholderiaceae_D > Oxalobacter. The sequence goes on from JAISAG010000111.1 coordinate 7,632, forward strand.
CTGAACGACAAGCTTTTTGCTTTCGGCTCCATTGTGCCGCTGGGCTCCGTTGCGCCACGCGCGACGGTAACGAACGAAACCCTGCTTTTTGCCGGACCGCAGGAATCGGCCCGTCTCGCAAAGGTTGCGCCGGGACTTGAACTGGTGAAGGATTACAGTTGGCTGACTATCGTCGCCAAGCCGATATTCAGCCTGATGTCATTCATTTACAAGGAGGTGGGAAACTGGGGGTGGACGATTATTTTGTTAACACTCATCATCAAGGTCGCCTTCATTCCGCTTTCGGAGGCGAGTTATCGGAATATGGCGCGCATGAAGCAGTATATGCCGAAAATAAAGGAGATGAAGGATCTGTACAAGGACGACAAGGAACGCTTGAACAAGGAAATGCGGGCCTTTTACAAGGCAGAAAAAATCAACCCGGTTGGCGGGTGTCTGCCTGTCGTCATTCAGATTCCCGTGTTTATCGCGCTGTACTATGTGCTGCTTGCCAGTATCGAGATTCGTAACGCGCCATGGATTGGCTGGATACACGATCTGGCGACGCCCGATCCCTACTTCATTCTGCCCGCCCTGATGGCGGCCTCCATGTTTCTGCAACAGAAGATGAATCCGCCTCCGCCCGATCCGGTGCAGGCGAAGATGATGATGGCGATGCCTATCGCCTTTTCGATAAGCTTCTTTTTCTTTCCTTCGGGGCTGGTGTTGTACTGGATTGTCAATAACGTGCTGTCCATCCTTCAGCAATGGTGGGTGGCTCTTCGCTACGAAAGAGGGTTGCGAAAGCACAAGCCTGTCAAAGCCGGTTGAGGGGCAGACGTCCCCGGAGAAGACGGGCTTCCGGGTTGATTGCGGCATGTTCCGTTCGAAGGAACGGCCACACGGAAGTGTGCCTGTCCTCTGGAAACCGGTCACGCGCTGCCGGGATGACCTATAATGGCGCGGCACTCTCATTTTTTTTGATCGGATGAACAAATCAGGTGACCGGAAATTGCAGATACTCCAGGCACTGGCGGGGTTGCTGGAGCGTTCGCACGGAGAGAAAATTACGACAGCCGCACTGGCAAAGCACCTTTCCCTGTCCGAGGCGGCATTGTATCGGCATTTTGCCAGCAAGGCGCAGATGTTTGATGGCCTGATTGACTTCATTGAAAGCAGCATATTCGGGCTAATCAATCGAATTGGCGAGCGCGAAGAAAACGGATTGTTGCAGGTGGAGGCGGTGACGACCATGCTGCTCCATTTCGCGGAGCGCAATCCGGGCATGACACGGGTACTGATAGGCGATGCCTTGCTGAACGAGAATGCGGGTTTGCAACGTCGCATGAGCCAGTTTTATGACCGGCTGGAGTTGGCAATTCGCCAGTGCTTTCGGCTTGCCGAGTCACAAGGGTTCATTGAAAAGGAAAAGGCGGCCTTGTACGCGCTCGTGTTGGTCGGCTTCGTTACGGGGCGCTGGCACCGTTATGCCCGAAGCGGTTTTACCGTCCGTCTTTCCGACGAGGTGGCGGAGCAGATTCGCTTGTTGCTGCCCTGATAACGTGCGGGTGTCGCACGGAAGAAGAGACATTCATGTCCGCTCAAACGCAGAACACATTTTTTCTTGGACTGACGGGCGGGATTGGCAGCGGGAAAACGACGGTAGCCAGCCTGTTCGCGGATTTAGGCGCCGGCGTGGTGGATACGGATGATGTTGCCCGCAACCTGACTCGCGCGGACGGTAAGGCCATTGACGCAATTCGCTCCTGCTTTGGTGATGTGTATATCGCGCCCGATGGTGCCATGGATCGCGACCGGATGCGGGAGCGTGTATTTCGTGACAAAGCGGCGAAAGACAGTCTGGAATCCATATTACACCCACTGATAAGGCAGGAAGCGCTGCAACTTGCCGGGAAACAGCGTGGCGATTATGTTATCTTTGTGATTCCTCTTTTGACAAAAGAGTCTGTCTGGTGCCGCATGCTGGCACGCATCCTGGTAGTGGATTGCACGGAGGCGCAGCAGATTGAGCGCGTGATGAAGCGCAACGGGCTGGACAGGGATCAGGTGCGCGCGATTATGTCCGCGCAGTTGTCCCGGGAAGAGCGCCTCTTGATGGCGGACGATGTGATTGTGAACGATGGGGAACTGACGCGCTTGTCCGATTCCGTGGTCAGCTTGCACGATAAATATAGAAAAATGGCAAAATCGCGTCATTTGACCGATTTTCCCCCTGCTTTTGATTGAAAAAAAGCGCGACATCCTTCAGAATTGGCACGAAAGGCGAGAAAAAAGGGAGGAGGCTTGGTAACGTACGAATTCCCGTTGAGAGAACGCACGCGCGTCCTGTTGCGGATGGAGGACCTGTACGAGAAATTCCGGTATTTTCTGGACAAGCCGGATGCCTTGCAGCACCATGTCGCGCTGACGACGATGTTCAAGGTGTTCGACGTGGACAGCCGTGCAGACTTGAAGTCGGACTTGTTACAGGAAATGGAGCGTCAGCGGCAGACTTTTGTCGGTTATCGTGCGCACCCCAATGTGCAAGGGGATGTTCTGGACGAGGTTGTCCGGGAGATCGAGGATGTCAGTTCGGCGCTGAACCGGTTTCACGGCAAAACGGGACAAGTTATTCGCGACAACGAGTGGCTGAAAGCGATTGCAGGGCATATCGTCAAGCCGGGCGGCCTGTGCGAGTTTGATATGCCATCGTTTTATGCGTGGCAGCAGAAATCTGCCGAGGAGCGACACGCGGACATTACAACGTGGTTTGAGCCGATTTTCCCGCTGTTCCGGGCGATTGATCTGGTGTTAAAACTCTTGCGTGATTCCGGTTCCCGAACCCGTGTTATCGCGCCGTCCGGTGCTTACCAGCAGAAATTGCAGGGTAAGGTGTACCAGATGGTGCGCATTCAGGTTGACCCTGCACTCCAGTTCATACCGGAAGTTTCTGCAAACCCGCATGTATTATGGGTGCGCTTTACTTCGCAAGACAAAAGTATGCGACTTTCTCCCGTGGAGGAAGATGTTCCGTTTGAACTGACATTGTGTTGACATTGTGGTACTCAAGGTAGCATGTCCCGTGTGCGGCGGGGAGGTGACGTGGTGCGAGGAGAGTGTGTACAGGCCGTTCTGTTCCTTGCGTTGCCGGTCGGTGGATTTGGGGGCGTGGGCAGAGGAGCGGTATGCGCTTCCGCTCGCCGAAGAGCCCGACCCGGATGAGGAAGCATAGCCGCGTTGATTGTCTGTCCGGTTGCGGTTTTTGTTTGGTTGCGTGACAATGAAAGCATGTTCGAACTGATCCGCTTGACGACGAACCAATTCTCCCTGCGTTGGCGCGAGCCTGTCGCCTGATTCCTTTCGCCCCTGCGGCGCTTCCCACATTTTTTACTACACGAATCTGTCCATTCCACAGTGCGAGTGTTTTGTGACAGAGATGGATGGAGTGCTTATGCTGTTGATGATAGATAACTACGATTCCTTTACCTATAATCTGGTGCAGTATTTTGGCGAATTGGGTGAAGATGTTCATGTTGTCAGGAACGATGCGGTGACGCTGGACGACATTGGTCACCTGAAGCCGGACCGGATTTGCATTTCGCCCGGACCGGGAGCGCCGGAGACGGCAGGCATTTCGCTGGATGTGCTGAAGCGTTTTTCTGGAAAAATCCCAATGTTGGGCGTCTGTCTGGGGCACCAGTCCATCGGTATGGCTTTTGGGGGAAAAGTGATTCGTGCCAAACAGATCTTGCACGGGAAAATCTCCCGCATTACCCACGAGAACCAGGGGGTTTTCCGCGGGTTGTCCAACCCATTGGTGGTGACACGCTATCATTCGCTGGCGATTGACAGGGATTCCTTGCCGGATTGTCTGGAAGTAACCGCATGGGCCGATGACGGAGAGATCATGGGTGTGCGCCACAAAACCCTGACCATTGAGGGGGTGCAGTTCCACCCCGAATCCATTTTGTCCGAACAGGGACACGCCCTGCTCGGAAATTTCCTTATGCTTCCGTAACGCGATTATTTTTCCCGGAGGATTTTATTCATGCCCATTACCCCTCAGGATGCGTTGGTGCGTTGTATTGAGCACCGCGAAATTTTCCACGATGAGATGCTTTCCCTGTTTCGGCGCATCATGGCGGGAGAGGTTTCCGCAACGATGGTTGCCGCGCTGGCAATGGGATTGCGCGTCAAGAAAGAAACGGTGGGAGAAATTGCCGCAGCGGCACAGGTCATGCGGGAGTACGCGCTCAAGGTTGTTGTGCCGGACACGCAGAATCTGCTGGATATTGTCGGGACAGGCGGAGATGGCGCGCACACCTTCAACATTTCAACGGCCTCCATGTTTGTCGCGGCCGCTTGTGGGGTGCCGGTTGCCAAGCATGGCGGACGGGGTGTTTCCTCCTCTTCCGGGAGCGCGGATCTTCTGGAAGCCCTTCAGGCCAACATTCATCTTTCTCCCGATGAAATCGCCCTGTCCATCGCGAAGACAGGTATCGGGTTCATGTATGCGCCGGGACATCATCCTGCCATGAAGCGAGTGCAGACCGTGCGTGGCGAACTGGGCGTACGAACCATATTCAACATCCTCGGCCCATTGACCAATCCGGCTTCTGCAGAGTGTGTACTGATGGGTGTTTTTCATCCCGATCTGGTCGGCATACAGGTGCGGGTCTTGCAAAAGATGGGCGTGCGGCGCGCGCTTGTCGTTTGGGGACGGGATAATCTGGATGAGGTTTCCCTGGGAGCAAGTACGCTGGTGGGGGAACTTGCCGACGGGCGTGTCCGGGAATACGACATTCACCCGGAAGATTTTGGGCTACACATGAAAGCCAGTCGCAATTTTACGGTCAGGGGAGCGGAAGAATCGAAACGACTGGTACTCCGGGCGCTGAAAAATGAAGAGGGCACCGCAACGGACATTGTTGCACTCAACGCGGCGGCGGCCCTGTACGCTTCGGGGGCTTCCCTTTCCATTGCCGATGGATTGGTGCAGGCGCGTGCCGCAATTGCTTCGGGTGCGGCAATGGACAAGCTGAACGAATTTGTTGCGTTTACGCAGAGTGTGCGCGCACATTGAGAGGAGGGCAGCATGTCGTCGAACATATTACACACGATTTTGTCTGCCAAGAAGGAGGAAGTGCGTATTGCCAGGCGGCAGCGTTCCCTTTCCAGCATTCGTGACGAAGTGGAGTCTGACGAGGGGCTCCGAAAAGATGTGCGGGAATTTGCCCGGGCGCTGCGAGAAAAAGTGATTTCCGGCAAGGCGGGCGTCATTGCGGAAATAAAGAAAGCCTCCCCATCCAGAGGCGTGATCCGGGAACCTTTTTATCCAGCCATGATTGCTGAAAGCTATGAGAGGCATGGCGCCGCTTGTTTGTCAGTGCTCACTGACAAACCTTTTTTTCAGGGGGATCCCGACTATCTGATGCAGGCGCGCCAAGCCTGTGCCATACCCGTGCTGCGCAAGGATTTCATGATTGACTTTTACCAGATATACGAAGCACGCGCCTGGCGTGCAGACTGTATTTTGCTGATTGTCGCCGCACTGGATACTGGACTGTTACGGGAAATGGAAGTTTGCGCGCGGGAAGTCGGCATGGATGTGCTGGTAGAAGTGCACAGCGCAAGCGAACTGGAGTGCGCCCTGCAACTCAAAACCCCTTTGATCGGCATCAACAACCGCGATCTCCGCACCTTTGAGACGTCGTTGCAAAATACGCTGGATTTGCTGCCGTACATTCCGGCAGACCGGATTGTCGTCACCGAGTCGGGCATCCTGACACACGATGACGTTCAGCGAATGCGCGCCGCCCATGTGCATGCTTTTCTGGTTGGAGAGGTGTTCATGCGCGCACCTGATCCGGGGGAGGCATTGGCGAGCCTGTTCGATGCCGGTTGAGCCCGTTCTACGGTGTGCCGAGCCATTGTTGGCGTGCCGTGCGGGTTGTTGCTGTCTGCTTTTTGGCACGTTTCAGGGTAAATTGCGGTTGATTGTCGGGCAGCAGCGTCACTTCCTTGCACAACAGTTCATCCAGACGAAACAGATGTACCTTGACGGTATCACCCGCCGCGTATCGTGACAGGAGATTGTCGAGCGTGGCTGGTGGGTCTGGCTGGATGCGCACATTGTCAATGGCAAGCAGAATGTCTCCCGCCGAAAGCCCCGCCTTGTGCGCTGCGCCGCCATTGCTCACATTGGCGATGAGGCAGTCGCCGTGGGTTTGCCGGACACGGATGTTCAGGCCGGGTTTTTCCGGGCTGTCCGGTTGGTTTTTTTCTATGCCGACAAACTTTAGCAGTGCTTCCAGTGGCGGGTCTTCCGTGCCGTAGATATATCGCTTGAAAAAATCCCCCAGCATCACGCCTGTCGCGTCTTCAAAGAGGGGGAGAACCTCCGCTTCGTCCAGTCCCGTTTCTTTACCGCCCTTTTCGAAATGGTGGGCATATTTTTCCCAGAGCCGGAGCAGCACGTCATCCAGTGATTTTTGCTTGCGGGTCTGGCGGCGGATGGTCAAATCCAGTGCGAGCGCGATGAGTGCTCCTTTGGTGTAGTAATTGACCAGCGCGTTGGGCGCATTTTCATCCTGACGATAAAACTTGATCCATGCATCAAAACTGGCCTCGGCAATACTTTGTTTATGCCGTCCGCTCCCCGATTTGACGCGGTTGATCGTGCGGGCAAGACGTCGCAGATATGTGTCTTCGTCAATGAGCGCGCTCCGTACCAGCAAAAGGTCGTCGTAATAGCTGGTGAAGCCCTCAAACAACCACAGCAGGCGGGTGTAGTTTTCTTCCTGAAGATTGTATGGGGAAAAATCGCCGGGGCGGATGCGCTTGACCAGCCAGTTGTGGAAATATTCGTGGCTGCACAGCGCCAGAAACGTCTGGTACGCTTCACTAGTCGGTGCGGCGGTTCCTGTCTGTTTCGATGGCAAATCAGTGCGGGAACAGAGCAATGCCGTTGAGGAACGGTGTTCCAGTCCGCCATACGCATTGCCTGCTGCCGTGACCAGAAAAAGATAGCGTGCCATCGGCGCCTGTTTTGTGGCAGGCGCGAAAAAGGTGATGTGTGTCTCGCAGAGGCGGGACAGGTCGGCGCAAAGTCTGTCCATGTCCAATGCGGGGACATGTCCCGTGATGGCAACGTCGTGCGGCGTGTGACAGACGGAAAACGACCCCAGCGCAAAGTTGCCCATTTCTACTGGATGGTCTATCAGCTCGTCGTAATTGTCAGCGATGTAGCTGCCAAAACCGTAACGCTTCGCTTCGTATTCCCGCAGGGTGGTTGCCACTTGCCATGTCCGGTAATGGCTTCCCCTGGGTCTTTGCAGATGCGTAATGTGCGGGTGATGCTCCTTGCCTTCCGCGCGAAGGTAGACACTGGAACCGTTAAAGAATGCGTGGGATTGGTCGAGGTGGGCGGCACGGACAGAAAGATCCCATGCGTAGATATCGTACTCCACCTGCAATGCGTGTCGGCAGGGAGCGAGTTGCCAGGTGTGCTTGTTCTGCTTTTCCAGCATGACATCATGCCCGTTGCTGGTTGCGCGTATTCTGACGACATGACGCGCGAATTCCCGAATCAGATAGCTGCCCGGAATCCATGTCGGCATGCTGATGCGTTGCCCCTGGGGGTCGGGAGAGGTGATGGTCAGCGTTACCGTAAAGTAGTGACCCGCCGGGTCGGAGGGAACAATGGTGTAGTGAACGGCATTTTCCATGGCGTGACGGGGAGGGCAGAGTGGTGGGTGGCGCTACAGAACGGCAGCGAGCCACCCGGACACCTCTGTTACGCTGGTGTGCCGACGGGCGGCGATGTCTGCGATCTGATCGGGATTGACCTTGCTGACATTGAAATAGCCTGCGTCAGGATGGGCAAAGTAAAAACCGGAGATGGATGCTGCCGGGAGCATGGCGTACGTTTCTGTCAATGACATCCCGATTTTTTCGCATTGCAGGAAGTGAAAAATACTTTCTCTTGTCGTGTGATCGGGGCAGGCAGGATAGCCCGGTGCAGGGCGGATGCCCCGGTAGGACTGGCGCAGGCAGTCTTCGGGCGTCAGCTGCTCGTCCGGCGTATAAGCCCACAGATCTTTTCTGACCAGGGCATGGAGATATTCGGCAGACGCTTCAACCAGCCTGTTGGCAAGCGCTTCCAGCATGATGGCGCTGTAGTCGTCATGCTGCTCGGCAAAGCGATCCAAGTGCGTTTTAAGACCGATGCCAGCCGTAACAGCGAACAGGCCGATGTAATCTGCGATGCCGCTGGATTGAGGGGCAATAAAATCGGCAAGACACAAATTGGGTTTGGGCATACCGTCAATGACCGGCTTTTCCGCCTGCTGACGAACGCCGTAGCAGGTAAACGCAACCTGGGTGCGTGTGTCGTCCGTGTAAATGACAATATCATCATCGTTTATGCTGTTGGCGGGCATGAGTGCGACCGCGGCGTGCGCGGCCAGCCATTTTCGCTCAATGATTTTTTCCAGCAAAGCCTGTGCGTCCGACATCAACTGGCGTGCCGATTCGCCGTGAACGGGATCTGTCATGATGGCGGGATAAGCGCGATGCAACTCCCATCCGTGGAAAAAGAATGTCCAGTCAATGTAGCTGGCGATCATGGCAAGGTCCATATTTTTCAGATAGCGGACCCCGAGATAGCGGGGGCGGACAGGCGTTTGTTTTCCCTCAAAACTGACCCGTGCCTTGTTGTGGCGTGCGTCATCGAGAGAGACAGTGTCCAGCGGCTTTTTTTCCGCATGGAGGCGGCGGATACGGCTGTAGTCCCTGTCAAGTGCCGCGACATAGGCATCCCGTTCTGGCCCAAGCAATGCCTGGGCAACGGTAACGCTGCGCGAAGCGTCGGGAACATAGATGACGGGACCATCGTAGACCGTTGCCAGTCTGACTGCGGTGTGAACCCGGCTCGTTGTGGCGCCTCCTATCAGGAGCGGGATTTTTTTCGACTGGAAATAAGGGTCTCTTTGCATTGCCAGGGCAACCGTACGCATTTCGTCCAGCGAGGGCGTGATGAGCCCGGACAGCCCGATGATTTCTGCCTCGACCTCCTTGGCCTTTTCCAGAATTTCCGCGACGGGAACCATGACCCCCATGTTGATGACTTCAAAATTGTTGCATTGCAGGACGACTGCCACAATGTTTTTTCCGATGTCGTGCACATCTCCCCTGACCGTCGCTACCAGAATTTTCCCTTTTGCCCGCTGGCTACCCGTACGCAGTTTCTCCTCTTCAATGTAAGGCACCAGATAGGCAACGGCTTCTTTCATCACCCGAGCCGATTTGACCACTTGAGGCAAAAACATCTTTCCCTGGGCGAACAGCGTTCCAACCACATTCATCCCATCCATCAACGGTCCTTCGATAACCTGGATGGGACGCCCTCCCTGTGCCAGGACATCACGGAGCGCTTCTGCCGTGTCATCCTGTATCCAGTCGGTAATCCCGTGTGTCATTGCGTGAGACAAACGCTGATTGACAGATGCATTACGCCATGCGGCGTCTGTTTCCCCTTTCTTTGCGCCGGCGTGAAACAGGTGGGCAACTTCGATCAGCCGTTCGGTTGCGTCTTCCCTGCGGTTGAGCACGACATCTTCCACCCGCTCGCGCAATTCGGCGGGTATCTGGTCATAAATGCCGATCATGCCTGCGTTGACGATGCCCATTGTCATGCCGGCGTTAATGGCGTGATACAGGAATACGGTGTGGATGGCTTCCCGTGCCGGATCATTGCCTCGCAAGCTGAAGCTGACGTTGGAAACGCCGCCGCTGACTTTTGCGTGGGGCAGATGGGTGCGTATCCAGCGCGTCGCCTCGATAAAATCCAGTGCGTAATTGTCGTGTTGGGGTATTCCCGTTGCAATGGCAAAAATGTTCGGGTCAAAAATAATGTCCTCGGGAGGGAAATCCAGTTGGTTCACCAGCAGGTGATAGGCGCGTTGGCAAATCCCGATTTTTTTTTCGTAGGTGTCCGCTTGCCCCGTTTCATCAAAGGCCATAACGATGACCGCCGCGCCGTAGCGGCGACACAAGGTCGCCTGACGCAGAAATTCCTCCTCCCCTTCTTTTAGCGAGATAGAGTTGACAATCCCTTTTCCCTGCAAGCATTTCAATCCTGCTTCAATGACCGCCCAGCGGGAAGAATCCAGCATGACGGGGACGCGTGCAATGTCCGGTTCGGACGCGATCAAATTCAGGAAGCGGGCCATGGCGGCAACCGAATCCAACATGGCTTCGTCCATATTGACGTCAATCAGTTGCGCGCCGTTTTCTATTTGCTGTCTTGCCACTGCCAGTGCGTCGTTATATCGCTCCTCTTGTATCATGCGGGAAAAGGCCTTGGAACCCATGACGTTTGTCCTCTCCCCGACATTTACGAAAAGAGAATGGTCGTTGATGACAAAGGGTTCCAGTCCCGCCAGGCACAGGTCGCGCGGAACAGAAGGGATGGCGCGTGGGGGTACGGCGCTGACCGCGTCGGCAATGGCGCGGATATGCTCCGGTGTAGTGCCGCAACACCCTCCCACCACGTTGACCAGCCCGTTTTGGGCGAACTCGTCCAGCAGTTGCGCGGTTACGGCAGGTACTTCGTCAAATCCCGTTTCGCTCATCGGGTTGGGCAGCCCTGCATTGGGGTAAATGCAGATATAAGTGCCTGCCAGACGCGAGATTTCTTCGACATGCGGCCTCATGAGCGCGGCGCCGAGCGCGCAGTTAATGCCGATTGTCAGGGGACGGATGTGGCGCACGGAGTACCAGAATGCCGCCAGCGTCTGTCCAGACAGAATTCGTCCGGATGCGTCGGTCAGTGTGCCCGAAATCATGACGGGCAGACGTTTCCCTGTTTCACTAAAAAAAGAGTCTATGGCAAACAGGGCCGCCTTGCAGTTCAGCGTGTCAAAAACTGTTTCGACCAGCAGAATATCAACGCCGCCTTCAGTGAGTGCCTGTACCTGTTCGGTATAGGCGGAAGCCAGTTCGTCAAATGAAATATTGCGGTATCCCGGATTATTGACATCAGGAGAGATGGACGCTGTTCGGGGAGTAGGGCCGATTGAGCCTGCGACAAAGCGGGGGTGCTCCGGTGTTGAAAAACGCTGGCAGACTTCCCGCGCGATTCTGGCCGATTCCCTGTTCATTTCAGGGGCGAGGTGCGCCATGTGATAGTCTGCCTGCGCAACGCGGGTTGCACCAAATGTATTCGTTTCAATGATATCCGCGCCAGCGTCCAGATATTGCTCGTGAATTTCCGCAATGACGCGCGGCTGCGTCAGCGACAGCAACTCGTTGTTCCCCGCAAGGAAGAACTCCCTCTGCCTGGAGCCGGGCGGGGGACCAAACGAAGCGAAGCGCCCCTGCGCCCCGCCCCGATAGTCTTCCTCCGAAAGGCGGTAGCGCTGGATCATGGTTCCCATTGCCCCGTCAAGGACGAGAATACGACGGGAAAGCCGGTCGCGCAGCGCCACCTCAACAGGGGACACGTTGTGTTGTGCCATGCATCACCGTATCTGCCGGACTCCTCTATCGGGAGGCGTCCAGGATTTTCCCCAACTCTTCCCGTGACGGCAGTCCGGTGATTCGGGCGCCATTTTTGAGAATCAGGACGGGCGTACCGGTTATATCGTGTTTTGTTGCGAACTGGCGGACGGTCTGATCCGAGTAGGTGCACTGCTCCCCGGCTGTACCGGGACGTTTGTCTTCCAGCATCCACGCCGCCCACGCTTTCTCCCGATTGTCGGCGCACCAGATGTCACGGGAAAGGGCGCTGGAACCTTCAAGGATATTTAGCGGGAAGAGATAAACAGTCAGATTGTCTTCTTCTCTCAGCAGGGATTCCAGTTGCTTGCAATAGCCGCAATTAGGATCGGAAAAGACGGCGACTACCCGTTCCCCTTTCCCGCGAACCCGTTTGATGGCATGTTGCAAGGGAAGCGTTGCGAAAGGAATGCGGTTGAATTCATCCTCACTCTCTTGCGTATAATTGCGCCGTGTCTCAATATCGAAAAGATTTCCGTTAAGGAGGTACTGCGCCTGGCTGTCTGTATAGAGGATTCGACTGCCAATGCGAACCTCATAGAGCGCAGGGAAGGGGGACTTCTTCACAGAAGTGATTTTCTTTCCCTGTGTGACTTTTTCCTCAAAGCGCTTCTTGATCAGCTGCTCCTGGGAAAAAGCAGGTGACGAGAAAGCAAGGGGCGCAAGCAGGATAGAAAGGCAAAGCAGGGGCAGCAGAAAGTGCGGGCAGGGTCGTTTCATTTTTCACCTCGTACAGTTTGTGGCATTATACCTGCTGGCGGAGAGCATGGAATGAGACACCCCCATTTCTTTTTTGCTACAATGCGCGGTTCGCTGATGTAGCTCAGTTGGTAGAGCAACTGATTCGTAATCAGTAGGTCGGAGGTTCGACTCCTCTCATCAGCACCAATAAGTCAAGGGGTTATACGAAAGTGTATAACCCCTTTTGCGTTGAAGGCCGGTGTTTTGTGAGGCATTGCCGGACAAAATCGCCGGAGCCTCGACCGATGTTTAGCGAAGCATTTCCGTTGTCGCTGAAAAAGAAGTCGCCACCGCGCGAGCTTGCCTTGCCGACAGCGCTGTGGAACAGGCGAAAAGGCTTTCCACGAAAATTTACTGTGCTTCTCTGCCGTCAATGGGCATGACGTTTGTCTGCTGATTTACAGGAGCCTCGGCATGCGAGCGGGTTTCCGTATCGGATCAGTCCCGCCCTTGCCATGCTGGTCGTGGGTGGAGTATTGGTCGGACTTGGGATTGTGTAGCGCATCGGGTAGGAGGCGTGGTTGGTCGGACGCAAGTCCGGTGCACCGCGAAGCGATTTTGAGCGGAAAATGTAAAATATCTTTTGCTTCTGCGGTATTTTGGCTTTTCGTCCATTGACTTTTTTCGGTGTATCTGCAAAAGTTACATCATGGCGCTTTCATGAATAACGATACGAGATTGGCTGTTGCTACACATATCTTGGCCTTACTTTCCTTTGCGGGAGAAGACTATATGAAATCCGAGATGTTGGCGCGTAGCGTCAACACAAATGTGGTCGTGATCAGGAGACTGATGAGCCAGTTGAAAAAAGCCGGTCTTATTGATGTGCGCTCCGGCATCGGAGGGGCAACTTTGCTGCTCCCTCCAAAAAAAATTACGTTGCTTGACGTATATCAAGCGGTGGTTCCAAAACCTTCAGCGTGTCCGTTTTATTTGCACCGAAGCCCAAACAGCAAATGCTTCGTCGGCAGGAATATTCATGACACGCTGGAAATGCCTTTTGCGAAAGTGAATCAGGCCATGCGAGACAGCCTTGCAACTACCACTATTGCTGATATTGCCGCGTTTATCCAAACACGTGTGGCCTCTGTCATTGCGTAAAGGCGAGTGACGTGTCGCTTAAAGGAATGCGTTTAGTTTGAAATCGGGAGAGGAGCATATTTTTTTGAGCGCAGAAACAACAGCAAAAGTTACATCAAGAGCGAGGTAGGGACACACGTATGAAAAATTTATTTGACCCTGTTGTTATCGGAGGCCTTTCACTCAGGAACCGCTTTATCCGCAGCGCGACCATGGAGGCCCCTTTTGGGCAGGACGAGCATTTCGCCAGGAATCTTCTGAAATTTTATGAACCATTGGCCAGTAACGATGTAGGCGCAATCATCACCGGCATGATCGGCGTTGACGAAAACTCAAGAGTCCTTTCTTCTATGGTCAAGGGATATGGGGCCACATTTATCCCTCAAATGGGGGTGATCACAGAAAGAGTTCACGCGCTCAAAGGCAAAATTGTTGTTCAGCTCAGTCATTGCGGATTGAAAGCGAATCTGTTTGAAAGCGGTGGTTCCCCCTTGGGGCCGTCTGACACAGTTGCCGCTTCGGGAAAGCCCGTAAAAGGCATGACTCATGCCGAGATACAGGCGGTTGTCGCAAGCTTCGCATCGGTTGCGACCCGATGTAAGGAAGCGGGAGCCGATGCCGTCCAGATACATGGCGCGCATGGCTATCTGCTCAGTCAGTTCCTCTGTCCATATTACAACAAGAGAACAGATGAATACGGCGGTGACATCATGGGAAGATCCAGAATAGTTTTAGAAGTCTACGATGCGATCAGAGCCGCTGTGGGTAAATCTTTCCCCGTTTGGATAAAAATAAACTGCACTGATTTGCACGAACAATCCATAAACGCCGATGAGTTTTTATGGATCGGGCGAGAGTTGGACAAGCTCGGTATTGATGCCATTGAGGTCAGTGGTGGGGCCAATATTGACGCCAATTCCTCTTCGGTCATCAAAAATATAAAGGCCGAGGGTTATTTTGCGCAGCAGGCTCTGCAACTGGCGGAAAATGTCTCCGCTTCCGTCATAACTGTTTGCGGTTTCAGAACTTTGACCGGGGCCACAGAGTGGCTGAACAAGGGAAAAATTGAAGGAATATCGCTGTGTCGGCCCTTGATTTCCGAACCCGACCTCATACATCGCTGGAAGAACGGAGATACGAAAAAAGCCCGCTGTATTTCGTGTAACAAATGTTTTGCGCCACCAGAAGCTGGGGGAATTATGTGCAGAGTATTCTAGATGTTGAGTGTCAACACGTTGTTCCCATTTCGAGGAATCATTGAAGCGGGAACTTGTTTTTTAAGAGCAGTATGTGGACGCTGGGTGTTGTACCACTGCGTCCAC
>JAISAG010000119.1 GCA_031266815.1 Burkholderiaceae bacterium
ACAGGTGCCGTCTTCATGGAAGCAGCCACTTTTCGTGATACCTCGTGGGTAAGTGTACCGCCTGATGAGAAAATGGCACGGACACGGTGGTCGGCTTTTTGCCAGACATCACTTTCCACAAATCGCGCCAGATGCGCCGGGCTTGATAATAAAATCGCATCGCGTTCCGATGTCGCAACAATCAACTCCTCCGGGAAATTCACATTAGCAGCGTATATGGGATTTCCGTTGTGCAAGGGAAAAAACACCTTGAACAGAAGACCGTAGATGTGCTGATGTGAGACAGTAGAGACGATATCAGCAGATTTTGTGCCGATTGAACCGAACAGCGCTGTGAGCGTTTCGACCTCTGCCCGCAACTGCCAGACCTGTTTGCGAATTGCCTGTGCCTCGCCGGTACTCCCTGATGTGAAAACCACTATTTCGGATGCAGCGGGTATCGTCAGCGCGCCGCATTCGTGCTGCTCCCGTTGCGTGCTCACTGCGCTTACCCGCTGCGGCGAATACTCCGCAGGGAATTCACCCAGATAAACGTCAACCGTTCGCGCCAAGGCCGCACAGGTGACAGGCAAGGTATTGGGAGAAAGATAGACGGTCTTCCCCTCACGCAAGGAAGCGACCATGGCGCAGATAAACTCAATGGTGTCATGCAAGTAAAGAGCGCAACGCTCCCCGGGAGTATCCTTCAGCAGATTTCCCCATGCGTCGATACGATTAAATACAATATCAGCCGTTACCGGCGTGTCCTTGTGCCAACCAAGGATATCCATCGGCGAGTACACGGGGGACAATGTCATCAGCTTAGCCTTGATGTCAGGCATGGTGTACCCGCTTCAATCGCCACCTGAACAAATATTCCACCGCGAAAAGGAGTCCTATCATGATATAGGCAATGCACCCATTGTAAAGCGCCCATACCTTGTCACCGGCAAAGAGTACCGTGAGTAGCGATACGGTGCCATTCAGGGTGAAAAACACGCACCAGACCTGGGTAACGCGTCTCGTGTATCGGATGACTGGCTCTGAAAGGTGCGGTTCCTTGATGCGCGCTATGCGCTCAATGACCGTTGGCGGATACACAAGACTCAGCCCGAAGAATAACAACATTCCCACATTGACCAGCACAGGATACAGCTTCAAAGGGAAAAGAACATTCTTCCATGCAGCCACTGTCATCAGAAGCAGTGTCCCCAATGACAGCAGAACGGCAATTTTATGCGTTTTAAGCGTCGACAAGCGTAACAGCAACATGAATAACAGGCCGACAGACAACCACCTTGGCTCTACGTATCCCTGACAAAGCCAGATTGCAAGGGGATATAAAACACCAGCGATAGCAAGCAAAATGTTTATGCTGATTTCTCCAGTAGAAGATCTGACAGTGCATCCACCATATCCTGAATGGTACGTATCTTTTTGTACGCTTCCGGCGTCATCCGTTTCCCTGTCATCTCGTTAAATTTCGCAGCGAGATCAACAGCATCAATACTGTCTATATCCAGGTCAGAAAAGAGATTCGCCTCCGGCACCAGCTTTGATCTTTCCAATTCAAACATGTCATGCAACGCACCCACAACCATTTTATAAATTTCATCCTTGTTTTTCGGCACTACATATACTGCTGTCATATGACTCACCGTTTCCTTGTACTATCGATTAAACTGGCTATGGCACGAACGGAGGAAAAGTGGCGGTGGTTTTCCGCCGAATCTGCAGACAGGGTAATACCGTATCTTTTCTGGATAGCGACACCAATTTCCAATGCATCAATGGAATCCAGCCCAAGACCGTCAACAAAAAGTGGCGCATCCGTATCAATATCGGATAACGTCATATCCTCCAGTTGCAATGTGTCAAGTATCAATTGCTTCACTTCTTCCGTCAAATGAGTGGTCATACGAATCTGCCCTGATTGAAATAATCCTGCATGTAGTGATTCAGGCGACGAACAGACAATGTGGTGTCAGGATAGGCGTCCTTAAATTGAACGATATCAATATCCTCATGCACAGCAATGTGAAAATGCACAGACCGCTCCGGTATTTCCCACCACCTGGTATGTTTTCCCAGAGTTGTCGGCGTACATCGAATCGTTACCGGCGTAACATTCTTTCTGCCGCGTATCGCAACATTCGCCGCCCCCCGCTTCAGTCGAACGACACCATCAGGAGGCGTTCTTGTGCCTTCGGGGAAGATAATGAGATTGTCGCCCCTCTGCAATGACAGGATACAGTTATTCACTACCTCAATATCCCGGTCATTCCTGATGTAATTCGCCGCACGCACGGGACCGCGAGTAAACGGATTAAGCCACAACGCTTCCTTGACGATACAATCGGCGCAATCAATCGCTGCCACCAGAAAAATGGTATCAATCAACGTGGGGTGGTTTGAAACGATCAACAATCCCCGACGTTGCAAGCGTTCAAGACCCGAGTAAGTATATTTGAGTACCCCCACCATGCACATAATGCGAATGAACGCGATGAAGGAGTATCGGACGGTCCGCCGGGAAAAGCGGACATACTGCTCACGATCACGCGCCAACAACCTCAAGGCAGGAAACACAAGAACAGGCAGAAGTAAACCACCGACAGCAAAGAGCGCAAAACAGAATCCTGTTCCCGCGACCCTCCAATACCTGTTCATCATAGCAACAGCTTTCGAGTAAAACCCTACGTCCTGCGATGCCAACGCCACTCGCTCCTGCCAGTCACGCGCATCAGTTCGGGTTTCCCGCTCAGGAAGAAACGGAACACTTCCAACTCTGGAGAAAGTGTGTCGGAAATTTCACTACACTGCGTTCTTCGTTTGCCAGACCATGAGAGGGTCAAGATATCCGTTGTCGGCTTTCTGACCAGCCATGCCCACGAAAATGGTACCGTACCTCCATGAAAGTGTGAGAAAACGCGGGGCAGGGCAACGTCATAAACGAGCAGCAAAACTTCTTCTGCTCCTTCCCACAGGAGGCCGCATGTCTCAATGATGGCGTTTTCGACAGTACTCTCTCCAACAGCAATTGAAACCGTACCACGCTGGTCAGCGTACGTCATGGAAAATAACCCGGCGACCGCGTTGTGAACCGACATACTGAAAGCAGTAGGTGACAAGGGATCTCCCCGAGCGAGTGCCGACAGCATCTCCGCAGAGCGGGCAACCTCGCCGTGACGGGAACAAAAAACGACAGGAACGCCCCCACGCGTTCCGAGACAGGTACAGACGGACCTTAGCGCTATCTTTCCCAACGCTCCCGCCCTGCGGCGCAGCATAGGAGGTACCTCCGCAATCTCCGGTTCAGTGGGCGCTTCGGTAAACTGGCGTCTGCCCGCCGCCCACGCATCCCAATCCGCTTTCGTTTCCAGACCGGGGGCCCAGGCGGAGTATTCTGCGACAGTAAAATGGAGCTGATTCACGGACGTCATTACCGAAAAACACGATGGCTGACTATACACAACATTGCCGAACGCCGTCAATGCAGTTGCCTGTTTGTAGTACAATCCCAAGAGTTATAAGCGCGACAGATGATTCGTCTGGCTCAGTGACAGTAATCGTGTGTACCAGGAGTGTTTATGAGAACAAGACTATTCGCCGCTATTTTCCTTTTTCTGACAGCAGTCACATCGTCTGTGGCAATAGCGTCCGATGATGTCTATGACGACGATGTCAGACCCGACAAAGAGTGGGCCGGGTGCTACAAGGGCGCCAGGCACCCCGCGGTAGTGTTCAACTACAGGGACATTGCGACGACAACAGGCAGCGGCAAACAACTGACGACCAGCCAGGTGAAACAAACCGTCGCGCAAGCGGGGAAGGAGAGAAATTGGCTCTTTTCACAAACCGCTGGCAATTCAGATGCGGGTACAATGCTGGCGACGCTTATGGTTCGTGGCAAACACACCATCGTGCTCCGCGTTCCTTACACGAAGGACAAGTACTCCCTGCTGTACGCAGACAGCACCAACATGAACTATGCTGTTTGTGGAAAGAATGCTTACATACATCCGAACTACAATGCATGGGTCAGGACATTGCAGCAAAATATACAATCCGCATTGAGCAACCTTTAGGAAAACACCGTTCTCGTCAATCATAACCAGCGGAGGAGCTTTTTATGAAAAGGGTAGTGTCTGTTGTCGTATTGATCACGTGTCTTGGACTGGGGGGATGTGCCAGCGATCTCATGCAGCCCGCTGATTCTGCGGTAAGACATCCACCACTGTCACAGTCCGAGTCTGCCATCGTATTTTTCCGCGCTACCAACATAGGAGGTGTCGTCCAGGCGCCAGTGCTTGAGACGACCGGGGGACAACTCAAGTTTGTCGGGATCGTCTCTGCAGGGATGAAGGTCCTGCACAAAACCACCCCCGGCAAGCGTTTTTACATGGTAAGCGGAGAAAATGCTGAATTGCTGGAAGCTGAGCTTGCGGGTGGCAAGACATATTATGTGTATGTTTCACCCCGCCTGGGATTCTGGAGGTCGCGGTTTGTTTTCGTGCCCGTAACGGATAAAGAATTGGCTACAGACAGTTTCAGGAACGATCTGGCATGGTGTAAATGGCACGAAAACAAACCCGAGGGCAACGAATGGTTTGTGGCTAATTTGCCCAGTTTGCAGGCCAAATACACGGATGCACTTGAGCAATACCAAAAAGCAGGTCCAGAGGAAAGAAAGGTTATAAAACCAGTGTACGGAACGGCCGTTCCCGTTGATTCGATGGGTGCGCCGTAATTGCTGTCGTATTTGCCGCGTGCGATACGCGGTGTACAAGCAAATCCGGGCGGCTATCGTCGGTTGTGGCTTGCCTTCGTGCCCAATGGGAACGTGCTCGTACTCCGGTTCTCTCGCGAGTTACCTCACACAGATCGCCTGAACCAATCGAACACATCCGTCTGTGCTTGAGTCCCACTGCCTATGAGGGCGGAAGAGCAGGGCGGGTGTTTGAATTTATTTTCACTGTGCAGTATAATCCTTGTTTCCGTTTTGATCAGGGCGCCGTTTCCAGTTGGGCGCCTCTATTGTGGAGGTTTTTATCATGGCTCGTGTGTGCCAAGTGACAGGCAAAAAGCCGATGGTCGGCAATCATGTCTCTCACGCCAACAACAAAACAAAACGCCGTTTTTTGCCCAACCTGCAGAATCGCCGCTTTTTTGTTGAATCGGAGAATCGGTGGGTATCCCTGCGCGTTTCCAAAGCGGGACTGCGTACTATTGACAAGCGCGGCATTGACGCGGTTCTTGCGGACATACGCGCGCGCGGCGAAAAAATATAATCAGCAAGACCGGAGGAGACCATGGCAAAAGCGGGTAGAGAGAAAATCAAGCTGGAATCCACTGCGGGGACCGGGCACTTTTACACCACAACGAAAAACAAGCGCACGACTCCAGACAAGCTGGAATTGATCAAGTTCGACCCCAAAGCAAAAAAGCACGTGCCTTACAAAGAAGCCAAAATCAAGTAGCCCCCCTCATTCCTGACACGGGGCGGTTATCCCGTCCGGTCGGTTTTGGGTTTGTACCCTATCCCCATGACATCGCGCACATCACGCAGGGTTTCCTGCGCCAGCTTGCGCGCCCTGTCGCAACCAGCGGTAATGACATCGCGAACATAAGCCGGGTTATCCAGGTATTTCTGCGCCCGTTCATGAAACATTTCCTGCTCGCGGATAATCGCCTCCGCAACGGGTTGCTTGCATTCGATACAGCCGATGCCTGCCGAACGACATCCCTTCTGCGCCCACGCCCTGGTATCCTCATCGGAATACACGATGTGAAACTGCCATACCGGGCATTTGTCTGGATCGCCGACATCCGTCCGCCGCACCCGTGCCGGATCAGTCTGCATGGTCCTGATTTTTTTGCGGACGCTATCCTTGCTTTCTCTGAGCGCGATGGCGTTGCCATAGCTCTTTGACATCTTTTGCCCATCCAGCCCGGGAAGACGGGACGCTTCCGTCAGCAGCGCCCGGGGCTCAACCAGAATCTGCCGACCCGTTCCCTGCAGCCAGCCAACAAGATGCTCGCGGTCTTTCCGGGAAAGATCCACCGCTTTCTCCAGGCACTCTCTTGCCCGCGACAAGGCTTCCGCGTCCCCTTTTTCCTGGTAGGCCCGGCGATACGCCACAAACGGCGACTGCTCTGTTCCCATTTTTCCCAGCAGCACCAGCGCTTTTTCATTCAACCCCTTTTCTTGTCCGTACAGGTGATTGAAGCGGCGCGCCATTTCGCGCATGATTTCAATGTGGGGAACCTGGTCGTCGCCAACGGGTACCTGATCGGCACGGTAAACCAGCACATCTGCCGCCATCATGACGGGATAACCCAGAAAACCAAAGGTGGTCAGGTCCTTGTGCGCTATTTTTTCAATCTGGTCCCTGTAGGTCGGCACCCGCTCAAGCCAACTCAACGGCGTGGTCATACCCAGCAACAGTGTCAACTCGGCGTGCTCCAGCACATGAGACTGAATGAAAACAGTCGCCTTTTCCGGGTCAACACCTGCGGAAAACCAGTCAATCAGCATATCCCAGGCGCTTTTTTCTATGGTTTCCGTTTCGTCATAGTGTGTTGTCAGTGCGTGCCAGTCTGCCACGAAAAACAGGCTGTCTGTCTGATCCTGAATACGAACCCAATTTTTGAGGGCGCCGTGATAATGCCCCAGATGCATCGCGCCAGTCGGGCGCATACCTGAGACCACTCTTGCTGGATACATGATGTTATAGGCGAATAAAGGGGATAAACAGGGAAACGGGATAAAAAACAAACCGGATGAACCAGGCGCCCGCACGCACCAGGGGAACCATCCAGTAATTCAACACATTTAAGTACAGCAGTGCCAGTACGATGAAAAAGCCGTATCGCTCCAGGCGGGAAAAAGGCAGCGCCATTTTTACCGGCAGCAGACCCAGCAGGATACGCCCTCCATCCAACGGCGGAAGGGGAAACAGGTTGAAAGCGAACAATGCCAGGTTAATCAGGACACCGCCAGATGCCATCTCTATCAAAAGGGGATTGCGCAGACCCGCGGCAAGGCACACCAGATTGAAGAGCGTCCAGGCGACCGCCATCAACAGGTTGGCGGCAGGTCCCGCCAGTGCGACCATCGCCGAGTGCGGTCGGGGATTGCGCAGATTGTCAAAACGCACAGGAACCGGTTTGGCATAACCGAAAATGAAGGGGCTCTTCAGCAGGAACAGTGCCGCGGGAATCACAATGGTGCCCAAAAGGTCAATATGCCTTATCGGATTCAAGCTGACGCGACCCAGCAGATACGCAGTCGGATCTCCAAAGAATCGGGCAACATATGCGTGCGCCGCCTCATGCAGGGTAATGGCGAATATGAGAGGCAACGCCCACACCGCCGCCTTATAGATAATTTCATCCATCCGCGCATTCTACCAGAGTCGCCCGTATCCGTGACAGGGGCGCTACGACAGGCCAAATACGGATGCATCCCCGCCGCCGCGACGCACCAGAAGCGGCTCCTTGCCCGTCAGGTCAATCACGGTCGTCGGAACCAGACCGCACGCGCCCCCATCCACGATGACGTCAACCAGCTTGTCCAGCTTTTCACGAATCACTTCCGGGTCGGTCAACGGGTCAGTCTCTCCCGGCATAATCAGCGTGGTACCCAGCAATGGCCCTCCCACTTCTTCCAGAAAGGTCTGGATGATGCGATTGGCAGGAATACGCAGCCCGATTGTCTTGCGCGAGGGGTGGCTCAGGCGGCGGGGAACTTCTTTCGTGGCTTCCAGAATGAAAGTAAATGAACCGGGCATTGCCGCCTTGAGCATCCGAAACTGCGTGTTATCAAGGTGCGCATAGGAGGCAATTTCGCGCAGGTCACGACACAACAGTGTCAGGTGGTGTTTCGCGTCAACCTGCCGTATGCGTCGCAAACGGTCAGCAGCACCCTTGTCGTCCAGGCGGCACGCCAACGCATAACAGGAGTCTGTTGGCAACACGATGATACCGCCCGCCCGCACCATATTCGCCGCCTGCCCGATGAGACGGTGCTGCGGGTTGTCGGGATGTATCTGAAAGAACTGGCTCATAGGGAACTCGCCTCACGCATGACGCAGACAGGCAGCAATGCGCCCATCAGACTGGCTGGAGCGACTTGAGTACTTCAATGCGCTTTTCAATGGGCGGGTGCGTGGAAAACAGGGCAAACCACCCCTTGCGGTTACTGATACCCGCCGTAGCCAGATTTTTGGGAAGTCCGCCCGACTGCATACCACCCAAGCGTTCCAGTGCATGAATCATCGGCTGGCGGCGACCCAAAAACCGGACGGCTCCCGCGTCCGCACGATATTCCCGCCTGCGCGAAAACCAGGCCACGATCAGGGACGCCAGAATGCCAAACACGATTTCCAGCACGAACACGGTCACATAGTACCCTATGCCCACCCCTTCCTCCCGATCACTCCGGGAAAGCGCCTTGTCCACAAAAAAACCGACAACCCGGGCAAAGAAAATGACGAAGGTATTCACGACACCTTGTATCAGCGCCATGGTTACCATGTCTCCGTTGGCGACATGGGCTATTTCGTGTCCCAGCACCGCTTCCACTTCCTCACGTGTCATGCCTTCAAGCAGCCCGGTCGAAACCGCAACCAGTGCGGAATTCCGGAAAGCGCCCGTTGCAAAAGCATTGGCCTCACCTTGATAGACCGCCACTTCCGGCATGCGGATACCCGCCACACTCGCCAGCTTCTGCACCGTGGAGAGCAACCATCTTTCTGTGTCATTGCGGGGGGTCGTGATGACATAAGCGCCTGTCGCCCGCTTGGCGAGAAACTTGCTGAGCAACAAGGAAATGAAGGACCCGGCAAACCCGAAAACCAGCGCAAAAACAAAAAGCGAGGTGTAATTCAAACCACGCGCCATGCCGCGCCCGCTCGTGAACTGCCCGACACCCAGCAGGGAGAGGACGATGGAACACACCAGCATCACCGCCAAATTCACAACAAGAAAGAGCGCTATTCTTTTCATTACGTTCATTACCTACTCCTCCAACCAAAAAAAATGCTATATCGACTCATATATGGGACCGCTCCATTCTATCTCAATCTTGCTACGGGTTCCGCATCCTGTTCGTAAGCGTCAGAACCAATCGTGCCAGATTGGCGTCAGATTCTGCGGCAGTGGCGGAAGGCGCCCCACGTCAATATAGCCTTCATACGGCGCATGAAAATCCGAGCCCGCCGAGGCTAAAAAACCATATCGCCGCGCCAGACGGGCAAAATAGGCGTATTTGTCCGGGGAGTGGCTCCCCGTTACCACCTCAATTCCCACGCCGCCCAATGCCTTGAATTCGTCAAACAAGGCAAATAGCGCTGTTTCCGATATGTCGTAACGCCCCGGATGCGCCACAACGGAAATTCCGCCTGCCTCCCGAATGCAGTGTATGGACTCTTCCAGCGTCATCCACTTGTGAAAGACATACGCTGGTCGCCCTCTTTTCAGAAATCGGTCAAACGCTTCCGTCGTGTCCGGACATATTTCCTTTTCAACAAGGAAGCGGGAAAAATGCTTGCGGGAGATGATGATGGGATCAAAAACCCGCTCCGAAATATACTCGTAGGCACCATCAATTCCCTGTAACGCCAGTCGCCGGCTTATCTCTTTGGCCCTCTCCACCCGACCGGCACGATTGTCATCAAGCGTTTTCACGAACGCCGCATTGCTCTCGTCCACCTGTAACCCAACAATGTGGATGGAGCGCCCTCCCCATGTGATGGATATTTCAACTCCCGGCACAAAACGAATACCCGCCGACTCGCAAGCGGTCCTTGCCGGGGCGACACCCTTCACCATATCGTGATCGGTCAGCGCCAACATCCCCGTGCCATTGGCCACAGCTCGCTCAACCAGCTCGGCGGGAGACAAAAGCCCGTCGGAACATTTTGAGTGCGTGTGGAGATCAATGTTCATCGTCATAACTGTTTGTGCCCGGCAACAGCGCACACGGCGCCGATGCGGCATTGTATTACGTCCCTGTGTCCTTTGTGCGACCAATTTGTGCTGCTCAAGAAAACCGTGTCTCCCCGGATAGGGGCGCAGTCAAGTCTCTTGCTCGAACAGAAAGGACTCGACCAGCTCCGCCACCTTGTCGGGCTGGTCATGCTGTATCATATGTCCCGCCGCTTTTACGGTCACGACACGCACGTTCCGGATGACGGCCGCGCGCCGTTTGATTTCCGCACGCGCCAACGCGTCATCGCCCATTCGGGTGCCCAGTAAAGACCATTCTCCGTCCAGCCAGAGCGTCGGCGCCGTGATCCGGCTCCAGCACGCCAGCAATTCATCCATCCGGGACATGACCGGATTGATTCGCCGATGCAGGGGATCGGCCAGAATGAACCATTCTCCCTTTTCGTTCTGTTTTGCCCAGTGCCTTGCAATGAAGTCTGCCCGTTCTTCTGTCAGGCGGGGATTGTTTCTCTTTACGCGCCGACGGATTTCATCCAGACTGGCGTAGGCTTTTATCCGGTAGGACTTCTGCAAGGCAGAAAGCCATTGTGCATAACGGTCCGGCGCAGAATCGGCATGGGCGCGCATTGTACCGTACCCTTCCAGACTGACCAGCCTTGAAACACGGTCCGGGTGTACCCCGGCGTAGACATTCGCCACATTGCCACCCATGCTCTGACCCAGCAGATATACCGGTTTGTCTGGCGAAAAATGGTGCAGCAGGGCATCCAGATCGCCCAGATAGTCGGGAAACCAGTAACCGCTGGCAGACCAGTCGGAGTGTCCAAACCCGCGCCAATCCGGTGCGATAACGTGCCAATTCCGCTTGAACGCGTCAACAACAAACTGAAAGGTTATGGACGTATCCATCCATCCGTGCAGCATGAAGAGCGCGGGTGCTGCGGCGTCGCCCCAATGCCGCACATGCAGGCGCATGCCGCGCACGGAAACCCACTCGGATCGGGATGGTTTCATTTGACGCCCTGCTGCCCCACGTGAACAAACGCCTATTGTAATGCGCGCCGCCTGTCAGGGTATCGCAGCACATGCCGCCGGACGGGGAAAGCACTCACTCTCACACATGCTACATGCGGGCAGAAGACAACCGCTATACTTTTTTATGCCATTGCAGTATGATACCGGTATTCATTTTTGGAATACCGGTATCATACTGGTCCAACTCCCTGAACAAGGTAAAACGCTATGAGCATACCTGCTGGAAATGTCGCTATTATCAATCACATTGGCGGCAACAGGCAACAGACGACAACGAACCACTTTACAAAAACCAGAAGAAGGAAGCGGCAGTGAGCCGCTTTATTGCCGCGGAGCCAAAGCGGTGCGGCGGGTGCGGTATTTGTGCGAGGGCCTGTTCACGGGCACATAAGGCGGCGGGATTACAGTCACACCCGCGGCTCGCGGTTATCAGGGATCGTTCCCTGTCTGCCCCCGTTCTTTGCCACCATTGCGAGGCAGCGCCCTGTGCGAAAGTATGTCCCGTTAATGCCATCAGCCAAAGCGATGGTGCGGTTGTTCTTGATGAGGTTATGTGCATCGGCTGCAAGCTTTGCGCCATAGCGTGTCCTTTCGGGGCGATTACGCTATCTGGAACCGGCCTTCGGGGCGTAGCGAGTCCGAGCTACCACCTGGAATATGTCGATCCCTCTGATAAACGAACCGTAGACCTTGATCCGATTTTGGACTGGGGAAAAGGCGTACGCCGTGTTGCCGTGAAATGCGACTTGTGTGATTTCCACGACAGTGGCCCCGAGTGCGTGAGGGCCTGTCCACGTAAAGCACTCTTTCTGGTAGACAGTGACGCCTTGCTGCACTCGCGTGCAGCAAAGTGGTGACCGCAAGCAAAAAGGTGTCTTTTTCGGGCAATGCCAAGAAACGGGGAAAATAATGTTCTCGCTATTCCTGCTACTCATCGCGGTACTTATCTTTGCCATCGGCGCTGTACTCGCACTGCTTTTCCGCAGAAGTGAGCGCATTTCCATTTGCTTTTCCGGAGTTGTTGGCGTTATTGGCAGTATTGCAGGGCTTGTGGCGGCTGTTCCGGTCATGCTGACAGGGAAAGCACTAACCCTGGCTGTTGCCGGCCCTTTTCCGTTTGCCCGGTTCACGGTACGCATGGATTCGCTGGCAGCGTTTATGGTTTTGATTATATCGGCGCTTATGCTGATGGCGTCGGTTTATTCCTTTTCCTATGTCCGGGAATATGATGGTCGCGGTGCCTGGTCGATGGGCTTTTTCACGAATTTGTTCGTAGCATCCATGCTGGCACTGATGGTTATTGACAATGCCTTCTACTTCCTTGTTTTTTTTGAAGTGATGTCCCTGTCATCGTATTTTCTCGTCATTTTCGATCAGGAAAAGGAATCGATTGACGCCGGGTTCCTTTACTTTTTGATTGCGCATGCAGGATCGATTCTTATCATGGGATCGTTCTTTATTTTCTGGTGGGAGACAGGCAGCCTGGATTTCGATGCGGTTCGGGCGGCCCATTTATCGGCACCACTGGCTTCCGTGGCATTTGTGCTGGCATTTCTCGGATTCGGCGCAAAAGCCGGTATCGTGCCGTTGCACAGCTGGCTTCCACGGGCTCACCCAGCTGCGCCATCGCACGCGTCAGCCCTGATGTCCGGTGTCATGGTGAAAGTCGGTGTTTTCGGAATCATCAAGGTCGGGGTGGACTTGCTTCATGCAACAACGGTATGGTGGGGCCTCCTGGTTCTGGCGATTGGTGCAATTTCCGCTGTGCTTGGCGTACTGTACGCGCTCGCAGAACAGGATATCAAACGTCTGCTGGCTTATTCCACAGTTGAAAACGTTGGCATTATCCTGATCGGTGTCGGCGCGGGCATGATCGGCATGGCAACAGGACAGCCGCTGCTGGCGGTAGTGGGCATGCTCGGCGCCCTGTACCATACCCTCAATCATGCGATGTTCAAGGGATTGCTGTTTCTTGGCGCGGGTTCCATCATCTATCGCGCCCATACACGCAATATGGAGGAACTGGGCGGGCTGACCAAATCCATGCCCTATACAGGACTCGCTTTCCTTACTGGTGCAATGGCAATTTGTGCATTACCGCCATTGAACGGCTTTGTCAGTGAATGGTATACCTATCAAGCGTTGTTTGCGATGGGCACTCAAGGTCAGCCGCTGATACATTTTGCCGGGCCGCTCGCTATTGTCATGCTGGCTTTGACAGGAGCCCTGGCGTTGGCGTGTTTCGTCAAGCTGTATGGCATGTGTTTTTCCGGTACATCGCGCAGTGAGCATGCCGCTCACGCCACTGAAGCCCCCGCGCCGATGCTGCTTGCTGTGGTATTGCTGGCGCTGGCCTGTGTGGCGCTTGGTGTTGGCGCGCACTGGATTGCACCGACTATTGCCAGTGTTGCCGCCTCACTGTATGGCAACGTTGCTGTGCAAGTGACCCAGGGTTCTCTCATTATTCCGGGAAGCGCATCCCAGTCCGTTCTGTCCATGCCACTGCTAACCGTCCTGCTTGTCGCATTGCCATTCGTTCCCGCGCTCATGGGAATCCTGATGAAAGGAACCCGCTTACCGCATCGGCATCAGGGCGATCCGTGGGCTTGCGGTTACATTCACGATTCCCGAATGGCAATTTCCCCCACTGGATTTTCACAACCCTTGCGTTTCATGATGGCTCCCTTGTTCCGTCTTCGGGAAATCCTTAATCCGTCCCGTCAGTTGAACAAATGTCTGCATTCAAGTGTTAAGGCTGCGACACGAAGCGAAGCGGTTGTTGACACCTGTATCATTTCGCCGCTCGTACAGGCCGCACACAGGCTTGGTAACGGAATTCAGCGTTTGCAGCATGGTGATTTCCGCATGTATTGTCTCTACGTTGTCGTGGCGCTGCTTGTGCTGCTGCTCGTTACGGTTTAAGGATACGTTATGCCGGATATGGGATTTGTCCTTCTTGCCGTTATTCAGGCATTTGTACTGCTTCTGGCTGCACCGGTTTTTACTGGCATTTCTCGCGTTATGCGCGCCAAGATGCACTCTCGTCGGGGGCCGGGTATTTTCCAGGATTACCGGGATCTGATAAAGCTGATGAAACGCCAGGACGTTGCACCTGCCGCATCGGGACTGATGTTCAGGATCATGCCATACGAACTGCTCGGCTCTGTTTTGCTTATTGCGATGGTGGTGCCGGCAGTTTCGCTTGCCTCTCCGCTTGGCGTGGCGGGTGATCTGATTGCCATTGCGTATGTCTTGGCCTTTTCCCGCTTTATCTTTGCTTCGTCAGCCCTGGAAACCGAAAGTCCATACGCAGGCATTGGCGCGGGCAGGGAGTCCTCGCTGGGTGTGCTGGTTGAGCCAATCATGATCCTTTCCCTGCTGGTGGCGGCACTCGCCAATGGCTCCACCAACATTGGCGCCATTGGCACGGCCATTGCGGAAAACCGGATCCAGACACCTGTGGCGATGCTGCTGGCCTTTGTCGCGTTCGGTTTTGCCGTTTATATCGAGATGGGCAAATTGCCTTTCGACCTTGCGGAAGCAGAGCAAGAGTTGCAGGAAGGTCCGCTGACAGAATATTCCGGTCAGGCACTGGCTGTTCTCAAATGGGGGCTGGCCACGAAAAAAATGGTAATGGCAGCGCTGTTTGTCAGTGTCTTTATCCCTTACGGCAATGCCGCGGATTTGAGTATCGGCAGTATTGCGCGGGGTACGCTTCTCTTTTTCATCAAGGTGCTGGCAATCTACATACTTGCCGCCCTGGTCGAAAACAGCATGGCTCGCGGTCGTTTCCTGCTGACATCACGCGTGACCTGGGTTGGTTTCGGCATGGCGTTGCTGTCCCTTGTTTTCTATCTGGCTGGTTTGTGAGGAACTGATACCACATGGACAACATCGCTTTTGCGACCATCCTCATACCCGCAGCGGGTGCAATCCTTGTCATGTTCAGTCCGAAAATGGCTGGAAAGTGGCTCGGCATGCTGTTTTCCGCGATTGGTGCAATTTGTGCGGGAGCGCTTGCCTATGCCTTCCATGCCGACGGCAGGGTTGCCAAAACCTATGAAGTGCTGCGCTTTGGCAACACAGTCATTTTTGGCATAACGGTTGATTCCATCAGCACCTTAATCGGATTTGCAGTCATTCTGTTAGGTTTTCTCGTCGTTGCATACTCATCATCCTATCTGACGCCTCTGCACCGCGAGCACCCGCATGAGGCCCGTCCTCGTTACTACGCCTTTTTGCTGATTTTTATTGGCGCAATGGCGGGTCTTGTCTATTCATCGACCCTGATCGGTCAACTGGTTTTTTTTGAAATTACCGGCGCATGTTCCTGGGGACTGATCAGCTACTACGAGGATGAAAAAGGGATTCGTGGCGCGATGCGTGCATTGATTATTACGCACATTGCCTCGCTCGGGCTGTATGTTGCAGCGGCATTTCTGTTCAGCGCGACAGGCACTTTCAGTATTGAGGCGATTGCGCAACTGGATGGAAACACAAAGGCGGTTGTCCTGATTGGTATCCTGCTCGCGGCATGGGGAAAATCGGCGCAATTTCCACTGCACATCTGGCTGCCGGATGCAATGGAAGCGCCGACGCCGATATCAGCCTACCTGCACGCGGCTTCAATGGTGAAAGTGGGCGTCTTCATCTTTGCGCGTGCGGTGATGTCCGCTGGCGGGATTCCCGAGTGGGTCGCCTGGACGGGGATCATCATGGCAATGATTACGATGGTTTTCGGCTTTTTCATGTATTTACCCCAGCGAGACATGAAGCGCCTGCTGGCATACTCCACGATTACCCAGCTTGCGTACATTTTCCTTGCCCTGTCACTGGGCGCGCTCGGCTCGGACATGGCTTTTAAAGGGGGCATTGCCCATATATTTAATCATGCCTTTGCGAAAAGCCTGTTCTTTCTGCTGGCGGGCGTATTCAGTTACGGCCTTGGTACACGCATGCTGCCCGACATTCGCGGGCTGCTTGCCAAAGCGCCGTTACTGGGCATCTGTTTTTGCGTGGGCGCCATGGCCATCGGCGGTATGCCGCCATTTAACCTGTTCTTCAGCAAATTCACGATCTTCGCAGGTGGCGTTGGGTTATTGCACCAGCACAAAGGGTTAATACCGCTATTGATTGTGGCACTCGTTGAGTCGGTTGCGGCATTTGCCTGGTTCCTGATGTGGTTTGGCAAGGCAGCTCTTGGCAAACCCTCTCCAGCGGTTGCTTCTGCGATACCGGTTCCCTGGGGCATGCAGGCGGTGCTGATTTTCCTGATTATTATGTCGGCGGCATCGAGTTTTATCGCCGCGGCGTGGCTCGGCTAAAGGAGTAAGGCATGACAGGCACATTTGTTATCAATGGGCTGGCAGGCTTGCTGGTCATCACCTCACTGCTGGTGATTTGCGTAAGGAAACCCACCTCATCTGCGGTGTACTATGCCTTGCAATCTCTTGTTCTGGTACTTATATTTCTTGCGATGGCGCAACTCAAAGGCGCGCATGAATTAAACGTGTGGGCAGTCACCGCTTTCCTCACCAAAGTGATACTGGTACCCGTCGTCATGTACCGCTCACTGGGTCACCTTAAAGATCCTGCCGCTGACACCCCGCTCATCAATACCGCCCTTACCGTGACAGCGTCTGCGGTGATTATTGCGCTCAGTTATACCGTTGTTTCCCATATTCGATTGTCAGCCGTGGTTGAACTCAAGCCTGCACTTGGAATTTCTCTTGCGCATTTTTTTCTGGGGCTTCTTTGTATTGTGACCCAGAGAAATATTCTGAAACAGATTTTCGGGTACTGCCTTATGGAAAATGGCTCGCACTTGACGCTGGCAATATTGGCCAGCAATGTCCCGGAAATTGTCGAGGTTGGCATCGCAACCGATGCGATTTTTACGGTTATGGTTATGGTTGTGATTGCCAGAGGAATCCATCACACGCTGAATACGCTGGATGTACGAAAGCTTACGGCGCTGAAGGGTTAAAAGATGGCTTATTCGCAACTATTGCTGCCACTTTTGCTTGTTCCGGTTATCGCTGGGCTATTCATTTTTTCCCTGCGCTGGGCAGGTTCCGTTCCCCGCCAGTTAATTACGCTCATTCATCTGACAAGCATCGGACTTGTTCTCGGTTTGTCCGTGCTGGTTGTGAATGGCGTACTGGTCGAGAGTTCATTAATTGCTTTTCATCATTGGCTGAGTATTGACAGCCTTGGCACGCTTTTTCTCGTGCTGGTCAGCGGAGTGGGTTTCCTGACGGGTTTTTATGCGATTGGCTACATGGGTCACAGGCTGGAAAGCGGGGAAATCGGACAGAAAAACCTGTGCGATTTTTACGGGTTTTTCAATCTGTTTCTGGCGACCATGATACTGGTAATAATCGCTGATAACATCATTTTGATGTGGGTGGCGGTGGAAGCAACCACGATTGCTTCCACCTTGCTTATCTGCCTGTATGGCAAACGATCATCACTGGAAGCTGCGTGGAAATATATCATTATTTGTTCGGTGGGCCTTGCTTTTGGCTTGTACGGTACGATATTGATTTTTTCCAATGCCTCAACACTGATTGCCAATCCCGAACATGCAACAAGCTGGGCAATGCTCGTGCAAAATGCCGGCGCGTTTGACCCAACCCTGACCACAATAGCTTTTGTGTTCATATTGATCGGCTTCGGAACAAAAGCCGGGTTATTCCCCATGCACACCTGGCTGCCCGATGCCTACAGCGAGGCGCCCGCTCCTGTCAGTGCCCTGCTTTCTTCAGCACTTTCGAACTGCGCATTCCTCGTTATCATTCGCTACTACATGATTTCGGTCAAGGCACTCGGACCTTCTTTGCCGCAGACCATGCTTTTGGGCTTCGGCATCACCTCCATTGCCTGCGGAGCACTGTTCATTATTGTTCAGCGGGATATCAAGCGGTTGCTGGCGTATTCTTCCATAGAAAACATGGGAATCGTTGCGCTGGCCCTTGGCATTGGCGGTCCGCTCGCGATCTTCGCCGGGTTGTTGCACGCACTCAACAACAGCTTGGCAAAAGCCATGGCCTTTTGCGTATCGGGCAATATCGAAATCAAATACGGCACATCTGATTCGCAGTCTGTCAAAGGCGTCATGAGTGTCATGCCCGCATCTGGCGTCTTTTTCGGTATCAGCGTACTGGCGCTTGCCGGTTTGCCGCCTTTTAACGTTTTTGTCAGCGAATTTCTTGTCCTGTCTTCCGGCATCAATGCCGGAAAGCCGTGGCTCTCCATTGTCGTGATGCTCTTGCTGGCGACTGTTTTTGCCGGAATCGTTCGCATGGTAACGAATGTATTGCTTGGCGAAGCACCGCAAACCCTTCAAAAGAAAGAGTCCGGTCTCATTAAACTGGCGCCCATGGCAGCCTTTGTCATTGTCATACTATGGATGGGCATTCGTGTACCGCAGCCGGTGGTCACACTTGTCAGGAATGCGGCAGAGATTGTGCTGGACAAGCCAGGCACCGCATGGGATGAATCTCTTCTGACGCCGTGGAAAATAATAAGCGACGACTCCGGTCAGACCGCGTTCTCACAGAACCCGTCATCTGCCGTACCTCCGATCACGGCAGACCGCTAAACACCGCAAGGAGAAACGACGTATGTCCGCACAGTCTGCACAGGATGAAACCAGAGCAGGTAAGCACTATATCAAGGCTTTACAACAACAGTTTCCTTCAGCGATTCTGGAAGAAGAGTGGCAAACCGCTGATCAGGTCACCGTAACGGTCAAGCTTAATGCCCTTCCAGATGTCGTCGAGTGGCTCTACTACCGTCAGGGAGGCTGGATATCCGTTCTGTTTGGCAACGATGAAAGACCCATTCATGGGAGTTTCGCCGTTTACTATGTGCTATCGATGGAAGAGGGCGTCAAATGCTATATCGTTGTGCGCTCTGAAGTTGATGCAGAGGCAGGAGAGTTTCCTTCAGTCTCTGCCAGGGTTCCTGCCTGCATATGGGGTGAGCGCGAAATTCGGGACATGTATGGGCTAAAACCCGTTGGTCTGCCCGATGAACGTCGCTTGGTACTTCCAGATGATTGGCCGGATGATTTGCACCCCTTGCGCAAAGATGCCATGGATTATCGCGTTCGCCCTGCGCCAACGACAGAGACGGAAAACTATACCTTTGTCTGTGATGTCAGTGGCGCCACCCATGAGATCCCGCTGGGACCTCTGCATGTCACATCGGACGAGCCAGGGCACTTTCGGCTGTTCGTTGATGGCGAAGACATTGTTGATGCCGACTATCGCATGTTCTATGTACACAGAGGCATGGAAAAAGCGGCAGAAACCCGCATGGGCTATAACGAAGTTCCCTTCCTGGCAGACAGGGTTTGCGGGATTTGCGGTTTCTCACACAGCGTGGCATATACGACATCTGTCGAAAATGCGCTGGGCATCGTCGTCCCTGAGCGGGCACAGGTGATACGCAGCATTTTTCTTGAGGTTGAGCGGCTTCATAGCCATCTTCTCAATCTGGGGCTGGTTTGTCACTTTGTCGGGTTTGATACAGGCTTCATGCAGTTCTTTCGCATCAGGGAAAAAGCCATGACGCTGGCAGAATTGTTGACCGGTGCTCGCAAGACCTATGGAATGAACCTGATTGGCGGTATTCGCCGTGATATTCATAAAAAGGAGCGCGAGGCAACGCTAAAGACCATTGCCGAGTTGAAAACCGAAGCAACGGAACTGGTTTCAATACTGCTTGATACGCCCAACCTCGCGCAGCGAGCAGCCGGAATTGGCAGGCTTGACCCCGGGACTGCGCGCGATTACAGCCCGGTCGGTCCGCATGTGCGAGCAAGCGGATTCACTCGCGATACCCGAACAGACCATCCGTTCTGCGGCTATAAAACATTTTCCATACCTGTGCGATACAGGGATTCCTGCGATGTACTGGGACGCGTATTGAATCGTGCGGAGGAATTTTTCGATTCCATTGATTTTCTCGAAAGGGCGCTGGATGGCATGCCGAATGGACCTATTCTGGTAGAAGGCTTTGGATACACCCCGCACAAGTTTGCGCTCGGATTTGTTGAAGCGCCGCGCGGAGAGAATATCCACTGGAGCATGCTGGGCGATAATCAGAAACTTTACCGTTGGCGGGCGCGCGCATCGACTTACGCCAATTGGCCCCCGCTTCGTTACATGTTACGCGGCTATACCGTCTCAGATGCCCCGGTGATCGTGGGCAGCATTGATCCCTGCTATTCCTGTACGGATCGCGTTACAGTGGTTGATGTCCGCAAAGGGAGACAGACGACGGTTCCTTACGCGGAAATCGAACGCTATGGACGGGAACGAAAAAACTCACCGCTCAAATAGAGAGCCGAAAGATGCTAAAGCTATTCAAGACCATTCTGAAAACAGGTGAAGCGACCCTCAAATATCCGTTTGAGCCTGCGCCAGTCAGTGACAATTTCAGAGGGAAGCCCGTTCATCATCCCGGGCAGTGTATTGCCTGCGCTGCCTGTGCGATTGCTTGTCCATCGAACGCCTTGTCAATTGATACGGATACAGAAAACGCGACGCGCACCTGGACACTCAATGTGGGACGCTGTATTTTTTGTGCCCGATGCGAAGAGGTCTGCCCGACAAAAGCCATCGCACTTTCAAAGGAGTTTGAGTTAGCCGTAGCCAATAAGGGGGACCTTGTTCAGACAGCAACCTTCAACCTCGCCAGGTGTACATCCTGTGATAAACCCTTTGCGCCGCTGAAAGAAGTCGAATATGCCATCGATTTGCTCAGGCAATCCGGCATATCGCCAGCGGCCGTAGAAGCGCGCCGCACGCTCATGCACACCTGCACGGATTGCAAGCGCAGGCAGAGTCTGCCGATGCCTCTGAGAGTGTAAATTACACGTCATTTGTAAAAAAGGACAAAGCATGAATGTGCCTGTGAATGTCAACATGAGCGATTCCACCATGCCGCAGCCGATCAGGGAAAGTGAGCATATTAAAAAACTGAAAGGGGCTTTGCTGAAGGACATCCGACGCTCGGCCTATGTTTATAGGGTTGATTGTGGCGGATGCAATGGTTGTGAGATCGAAATTTTTGCTGCCATCACGCCGCTTTTTGATGCCGAGCGCTTCGGCATCAAAGTTGTCGCTTCGCCCAGACATGCGGATATCCTTTTGTTTACCGGCGCGATGACGCGCTCAATGCGTATGCCTGCAATTCGCTCATACGAAGCGGCGCCGGACCCGAAGATTTGTGTTTCATACGGCGCCTGTGGCTGCACAGGCGGAATTTTTCATGATATGTATTGCGTCTGGGGCGGGTCCGACAAGATTGTGCCGATTGATGTTTACATCCCGGGCTGCCCGCCGACTCCGCCAGCAACGATTTATGGTTTCGCGATGGCATTGGGGTTGCTTGACCAGAAACTGAAAGCGTCCCATCACATTGAGCACGAGAATGAAAGGGCGAAGATGCCTCACCCGGGGGTCCCTGCCGAACTTCGCGTGTCAATTGAAAGAGAAGCCCGGCGTATGGCAGGTTACAGGATGGGAGCGGATATTGCAGATGATTTCCTGACGATACTGGGTGCGAAGTCTGCCGAGAGCCTTGAAGCGCGTATCCAGGAATATCTGTCAAACAAATCTGACCTTCGCC
>JAISAG010000127.1 GCA_031266815.1 Burkholderiaceae bacterium
GTTTTTAATGATTTGCGCAGCGTTCATATCAACGGGAGCAGAAGCTCGCGCGTTACCCGGTTTGCCGTTTTGACCTTTCGCTTCTTCTATCTGGCGCAGCCGCTCGCCGATATCCCCCCTTCCTTTAGACGGTGCAACGATGGGGCGACCATCAATCGTCACCGGAACGGATTCGCCCGTTGCCGGATTCACCAGATAACGCGCGCCATCTTTGTCTGTTACCAATCGGCCTTTTGCACCCTGCGCGGCTTCCCTCCCCACCTTCCGCGTCCGGGCACCCGCCAAACCGGCCTGCGCCCGGTTTTCCTGCATACGTGACATGGCTTCCTTGCCGAACAATGCGTATAGCCCGGGGTGTGAAGTAAAACTCTCGCCTGTATGGACGTTGTGCATAACCCCGGTGTTTCCCGTGTTATGAAACCGGGGCTTTCCGTCCATTGCGGCGACGATCTCCCCTGTCCGGCCCACGTCATACGCGGATGGATTGGTCGCCATATTGCGCGCCCATTGCGTCAGCATGTTCTGATTCTCCATCCTGGCAACGCTCTGGGGGTTATCCGGGTTGTAATAAATCGCCTGGTAGTAGCCTCTTTGTTCAGGTGTCAGATTCGGGTTGCGCAATTTATCCTGCACTTCACGCCGGACATCCAGCCCAAGCTGGTCGGTATCTGCCTTAACCTGATTCTTTCTGGCACCGGAGCCGTAATATATTCCCTGCATCCGCGCCTTTTGCATATCCGTCTGCGCCTTGAGCGCGTCACGAAAGAAACTGTTTGCATTCTTCCCGGCGGCGTTTGCCGCACCGGCATTAAATAGTTTTGTCGCCATGATTCCTCCTCACCAGGAAAGACCTGTTGGCGTTACGACGGTGGGCAGTTTTATTCCCACGCCGAAACTTCCTCCGCCGATCCCCGTGCTACCAGCGCCAATGCCTGTTGTCGCGGGGTTGAGCCCGCTTGTAAGCCCATTTGCCATCATCGCACTGCCCGCCGCGCCCAATACACCGGACAATAATCCCATGCCAGCGTTGGGCTGCCCTGCCTCTTGTATTTTCATCTGGTCAGCCGCGTTTTGCCCCTGTGAAAAAGATTGCAACTGATTCAGTTTGCTGGCGGTATCTGCCATGTCGAATCCTTCCAGCATGCGCAGGTTTTCCGCACTGCCGATTTTGGCAAAGAGCCGTGCGTATTCCCGCGCCATCTTCTGCTGATTCGCATCTGACAACGCCTTGGCACCCAGGTAGTCGTCGCTTACATTACCCTGTGTTGTGGCAGTGTTTTCGTTAATCGCCTGGGCAGACAGGGCGGGCGCTTCATACTGCGCCTGCAAGTCCGCTTCAATGCTCGCCTGCCTTTGTTCACGCGGTTCCGGATTAAACTGTTGCGCACGCGAAAGTGCTGCCTGCTCTGCTTCTATCTGGAACTGCCGCTGACGCGCCAAAGAATCCCGTGTCGCCCTGTCTGCCCGCTTTGCCGCATCCGACTGATTTTTCGACTGTATCGCCGCAGACGCAATCGCCATCACAACCCCTGCAATCAATGGCCACATGACATCCTCCTATCTTTTGTCGTAAATGGTACCGCTGCTGCCGCTGCCGGTGGACAATGGCTGCCAGTTGTTGTAACCAAGGCTATACCCTGTTTGCAGCGCTTTGTTCATCTGATTGTTCAGGTATGCCGCAGACATGTCGGCGAAAAGGCCGGATAGAGCGGAACCCGCATTGGCGCCCAACGCGGACTGGTAGTTCGCGTTCAGGTTGTTTAACGCCATGCTTTGCGCCGTGCCGGTATCAATGCCGGATTGCGCCATGGACAACAACGCAGATTTCGTACTTTCATCCGCCTTTTGCAGGTTCGCCGACGCGCTGTCGCCCAGACCCACCGCCTTGACCAACCCTTCGTTTAGGCGCTGTTCCAGATTGGCATTGGAATCCACATCCGCAGACCCGCCCAAAAGACCTGAGCGCGCCAGTGCGAATTTGTTTGCTTTTTGCGCATCCTCATACTGTTCCATCGCACTCTTTGCGTTCAGGTCCGTTACTGCTTGCCTTTGCTCGTCATACAAGGTCTGCCGGTTCGCGGAATCAAAAATCCCGTTGATGGCATTCGTTGCCTCGGCAATACGCTGCTGGCGTTCTTGTTCCACCTGCTCGTAGTAAGACGAGCTGCTGCCGCCTTTTTTGTGATACAGCCGAATACCATCCGGCGAATAGCCGTTAAATCGATTGGGAATCAACATCGTCCTCTCCTTTCACTGACAAACGCATATTGCGATACACTGTTTCAAAGCCGCTGCGCCGATGCAGCCGCTCCATCGCCGGCGACACAGAACATTCGATAAAATCCGCGCCCGCACTCAGGCAAAACGCCTTGAACGGCGAAAGAAACTGTGCCATGAATGCTGTCAGGCGCGAACCGCCCATCGCAAGCACATTCACCCCCAAACACTTCGGGTAATGCCGAAACTCGAACGCCAGCGCCATAACTATTTTTCCGTTCTCCCGAGCAACCCCCACATGAATCCCCCCGCGCGCGGTCATATGCCGCAAGTCGTCCACGTCGTATTCCCCGTGTACCGCCTTTTTCACCACCCGCGCAAAGAGCGGCGCAATGTCGTGCCATGCTGCACAGGCTTCTTCTGCTGTCAGCCAAACCAGTTGCATTTCAACCTCCTCAAACAACACCACCATGGCCCCTCTTTGCGGTTGAAAACCGACAACGCGAGAGGCTTTCCCCGGAAAGCGACGAATGCGGGATGCAGGGCAAGGCACGAGGCCGTGAGCGCGTGAGACATACCTGTGGGTAGGCGAACGTGCGAACAACGAAGTGACACAGCAATGCGCCTGTTCCTGCGTTTGAAAAACGACAACGCAAGAGGCTTTCCCCGGAAAACGACGAATGCGGGATGCAGGGCAAGGCACGAGACCGTGAGCGCGTGAGACATACCTTGACGGGTAGGCGAACGTGCGAACAACGAAGTAACACAGCAATGCGCCCGCATTCGTCGTTTTCATAGAGCCCCCATCGTCTCGTAGTATGCCGTTATCGCATTCAACCGAAACACCCCTGCCGCGCGGTTCGTCAGAATGAACGAAAACGCCGTCCCCACACATTCAATCGGCAAAACGCCGCCCGGGCGGGTGTTACCGATTACCCGAACGGGAGATGTTGCGCAGCGCGCGTTTGTCTCGTCGTATCCCACCGACACCCGACACTCTCCGTCAACCACCAAATCCAGCCCCACGATGTGCTTCAATTCTCCGGGCGCTTTGAAATCCATGTAGGGCAGCTGCACCCGCACGGGAAAGGGAACCCGCTCCCACACGCCGGTTTCGGCGTTGAACAACTCATCGGCGGTGGCTTCTTCGTCCAGCCGGTATACCGTATCGCCGGAGCGGATGTAGAGTGCCCCGTCCAGGCTGGCCCAGGCATCAATCGCAATGGGCAATTCGTACCGTGACCAGGCGGCGATTTTCGAGGTCTGCGACACCGCGTACACAAAGATTTCCTTCCCTATCGCACACAAATACCGCCCGCCGCCATAGTCGAAGGTTGCTACCGGAGACGATACGCGTCCCCGAATGGCGCGCCGGACCATCTCGTCAACAGGCGAGCCGATATCCACGTCTGCCAGGCTGGTGACGAACTGGCGGGTGGTGATGGAGCGAAAGCCATAGTCGGACAAAAAATACAGGTCACCCGACACGGTTGCCAGCGATTCCGGAAAGGACGACCCCACGTTTGCCACCACATCGTCCAGCTTCATCGCCGTCGGGTCCGGATCTACTACCCAAATCTGTGCTGCATCCCGCGAAAGCACCACCATGCGCTGCCCATACATCCCCAGCGCGTTGGCAACCCTGTCTCCGGCAGCATTCAGCCCTGTCGGCAAAAAACCCGCGTCTTCCGGGGTGGACCAGTCCCTGCAATCTCCCGTCGCGCAGTAGCGCACCACATCCCCGTTTACTCCCACCGCGAACACTTTGCTCGCTGCCTTGACAAGCGCTTTCGTGTGCGGGCATAACGTATCTGCTATCTGCGTTGGAGTGCTGCCATCCAGATAGTGATGACGCACTTCGCCATCCGCGTACTCCACTGCTACATAAACGAAATTGTTGAATACATCGCAAAACCACACTTTTGCAATTGGCTGGTTGATGTCGCCCGTCACGCGATTGGCGACGAACAACGGGTGAGCGTGCGCAATAGGCGTATTTCCCGCATAAAACGTGTTGAGTTTGCCCAGCGCAAAAGACAGGCCCGCCGTACCGGGTTCCAGTGTCGTTACGTGGCTGAGGCCGTACCGTTTTTCCGTTGCCCGGCCTGTGGTCACATGCGCATTGGTCATATCCAGCAGGCGGTTGGCATCTGAAACCGATGCCGCTTTCCTGTGATCTATGCCCAAGTCGAACCGGTCAAAGGTAATGCGTCGGATTGCCATCATTCCCCCCGCCACGTATAGATGCCATCACGACCTGTTACTGTCCGTTCTTCTGATACCAGGCGGCTCACAAGGAATCGCCGGTTCTCCTGCATCTTCTGTTTTTCCAGCGAGAGCAGACGATTGAACGTGGACAATGCCGCCTGCGCATCTGCCTTGCCGTAATGCGCCTTGGAAACCGCCAGCGCGTACAGGAGCAGCAACCTGTCCGGCACTCCTGGCCTGTCGGAATCGCGCGTAAAGCGCGGTATGCTCCCGGTGTATTCCACCAGCAGGCGATAGGAAGCATCCGGTATGGGATGCAATTCCATTTGCCCGTTCAAGGTATCGTATTTGCGCGGCTCGCCCCGCGTAACGTCGGAACGGTCGCTCTGGGTAATTCCCTGATGAAGCGATATCCAGTTATCGTCGGCACGCACTTCCACACCGCGGCGGCCGCCTGTCTCGTAGCCCTCTGCCCGGGCGCCCCGCCACACGCCGCCGACCCTGCCCGGATCAATCTCTTCGTCTTCCGCGTCGTTATGCCAATCGTATAACCAGGAACCCGCTTCTGTGATGACGACTGTCTGCTTTTTTGCCGTTGTCGGCTGCAACTCCGTATAAAGGAAATCATGCGCCTCTTGCAAAAATGAGCGCATTACCGGCAAGTTGTAGTTGGCGGACAACCCTTGCGCCACAAAGCCCAGGCGCGCGCGCAGTTCCGTTACCAGCTCGCCCAGCGTCCGGTTTCTTTGGACCAGCGCATTTTCAAATAGCGTTGATGTCATACTGACTCCTCACGATAAATACAATGCCCGTTCGGCTTCCCGTCTGCGCGTTAATCCTCTTAACACCCTGCCGCCCGCCTTGTTCCACAAGAGAAAGGCATCCGCTGCTTGCGGATATTCACGTCTGGCGGTCAGGCGACACACCGACGACGCGCCAAATGCAGAAGTACCGATGTTGTACGCCAGCGAAGTACATGCTGCCAAACGGCTCGGATGCTCCGCGTACAACTGCGGGCATTTGGCGAGTACCGCACTCATGAACTGCCGCACCCGCTTTTGCAAGTGCGCATCCGCTTCCTCAGCCGTCCACACCATGCCCGGCACAACATCCAGCGTCTCTCCGTAACCAATCGTCCACACGCCCACCGCGTCCCTGTATGCCGTCAGACGGCATCCCTCAAAGCGTTTGATGAGCGGAACGGCAATGTCCAGTGCAGTGTTCATGACTTCCTGTCCAGTACCCGCCCTACAAACCAGAACGAGATAACGCCTGCCAGAATGGTGCGGTCATCTTCACCGTACAACTGCAAAAGCGCTTGCCACAGGTCCACCCCGCCGGACGCCGCGATAACAAACACTGCCAGCTTTGCCAGCCCGTAAATCAGCAGGAAGTAGTATGTCGTTAACGGACGTACCAGAAAGTTCAGGGCATCCACGAACCGGATGCCGGTCTTTTGCATCTGCGACGCCAGCGCGGCGGCGCGCGCGTCGTACAAGGCGAGCGCTTGCTCGTTGTCCGCTGTGATACGCAATTCATCCGTTTTGAGCCGTGCGCGCTGTTCATCCAGCGCCATCTGCTTATCCATCATGGCAAGCTCGTGGCTGTAGTCCTTGCTCTTGTTCAAAAATGAAAACACTTCCGGTGCAAGACGCATCAAGCCGCCACCTATCATTGAAAGTAATGTCATCAGCATAGTTTCTCCTTCAGTACGCCCCGCTGTCCTGCACATCCGACTTGCGCCTGCCGACCATCACTTGCACCTCACGCAACGCCGTCCACAATTTGGCAATTTCAAGGCGCAAATCACGTTCCTTGTCTTTCAAACACTTTTGTATCTCGTCCAGCTTGGCAAAGATGCGAACACCCAGCCAGCCGATGAGCCCAAGCAAGGTAATGAGCAGAAGCTGCGTGATTTCCTGTCCCATTGCTTACTCCCCGGACCATACCAGCGCGGGCAGCGAGGCGATAACCTCATCCGCCCCCGGGTAATTCTCATCGCTCACTGCGTCCAGTATCGAAAAGAATGCTTCCCACACCGCATCCCGCCATGCTGCACATGCCAGACCTTCAGCGGCATACTGCGCATTGCTGCTTGTCGCGTAGGAACAAGCAGACAGGATGCTGTCGTAGCCTCGCTCCCTGACCGTACTGTCCAGATGCC
The DNA here is from genome assembly GCA_031266815.1 of Burkholderiaceae bacterium. Classification (GTDB taxonomy): domain Bacteria; phylum Pseudomonadota; class Gammaproteobacteria; order Burkholderiales; family Burkholderiaceae_D; genus Oxalobacter. The sequence goes on from JAISAG010000127.1 coordinate 6,590, forward strand.
GCTGAACTGCTCCGCTCAAAGCGGCTTCCTGTTCCTCCGGTAGCGGAGGCGACGGTGGGATGTATTCCGCTATTTCCCCGTATTCGCCTGTCGTAGCTTTCTGAAATATTTCCCTTCCGTGTTCTTCTGAATCATCAGGGGAAGCAGTGAAGGGAACCACCTCATCAATTTCAGAAAACTTTACCAACACATTCAGCAAAGTTTTCTCTGCATTAACCCATTCCGGGTTGGTAACGTTTTCTACTTGCATATAGGTCCTTTTTTGCGTTAAGTTAATGACGGCGATATCGTTACAGACACGGGAACAATGGGTACAGGCGTATGGTTTCAGGCGTTATTTCTGCTCTCCTCTCCATATCCATCTGGTTCAACAATATCTGGACAGAAGGCAAGCAGCACCGAGTCTGTATATCACCCTGTTGCCGTGCAGAGGATTGCTTAATAAATCCTTTGAAATGTCCCAGACGACCACGCGTTTTTGCCGGTTCCCGAGGATAAATAGACCCCGGTCACGTTTCTCCATGTGCCGCTCAACCCGTATGAGCCGCCGGTGGCGATAACGAAGCGTTCGGTATCGGAAGAGTAAGCGGCCAGAGCAGCTAGGGCGCTTCCGGCTACGGTTCCCCCTGCACCAGCCCCTGTACCCGCAGCAAGAAAGGCAAAAACAAAGCACCCAATTCCGCTTGCCCCAACATCGGTAACGATACCGCCATTCGCTCCGGTCGGTCCCTGCGCCCCCGTTGCGCCAGTCGCCCCTGTATCACCTTTATCTCCCTTGTCGCCTTTATCCCCCTTATCTCCTTTTTCTCCATCTGCCCCGTCTGCTCCGTCCTCTCCCGGATCACCCTGGATGCCTTGCGGACCAGCAGGCCCTGTTGCGCCTTGCGGGCCGGGTATTCCCTGAATCCCCTGCGGTCCGTCTTCACCCTGTTCGCCTTGGATACCCTGTGGCCCCTCATCGCCCTGGTCACCCTGCGGGCCAGGTATTCCCTGCTCACCCTGAACGCCCTGAATCCCTTGTATTCCCTGAATACCTTGCTCCCCCTGAACCCCTTGAATTCCCGTCTCACCCTGCGAGCCTTGCGGTCCCTCAACCACTTCGGCAGCCATATCCAGCAAAAAGCTATACTCCGTTCCTGTCCAGAGATATACCTTGCCGTTATCCTCGTCAGTCGGGTCAGCAGTCACCACGATAACGAAGTCGCCTTCGGACAATCCGGTGCCATCGTCGTCTTCCAAATCCGACACACTCCCAAAGATTTTCGAGAGGACAAAGGGTCTGCCCGAATCCCCTTTCACGCCGACAGGCCCTTGCGGTCCTGTCGTGCCGGTAGCGCCCTGAATCCCCTGAACCCCTTGATTGCCCTGCGGACCTTGAATGCCTTGCTCGCCCTGTTCGCCCTCCACACCCTGCTCGCCCTGAATGCCCTGCGGGCCAGCAGGTCCTGTTGCACCTTGCGGACCAGTCGGCCCCTGTATTCCCTGGATGCCTTGTGGGCCAGTTGGTCCTGCCGGGCCCTGAATGCCATGCTCAATGAGTTCAATCGCCCTGTCGGCCGCCGCTTCAGCTGCTTCTTCGGCTTCGACTGCCGCAGCAGTCGCCGCCGCCTGTGCGGACTGGACGGCATTATTCAAATCCGTTGCAACCGTGGACAACACATCCCCACGCAATCCCTCAACAAGCGACTGCGACAGGGAATCCCACGTCACCGCGTTTGCCTTAATCCTGCCCTGGTCATCCTGAATCAGCGCCAGGTTATAGCGGATGTCGTTAATTGAATTCGACGCGTTATCCAGCTCCGCATTCAGGGCGGAGTGGTCCGTTTCCGAACCCGGATCCTCCGTGAAATTCTTTTGGCGCTCATACACTGGCGGCTGCGGCATTGCTTTCTCCCTTCGTTTTGGGCTTTGCGACATCGGCCTTCTGCGCCGCTTCGATTGCTTTCTTCAAACCACCAGCCGCTTTCTTGCCGTACACTGCTTCCACGAGCGACGTGCCGGATTCCCCCGCACCGTAGCGCGCTGCCAGGCGCTCGTGCTCCGCATCCACGTCTACCGTGCGGTGCGAAACAACATTCCCCAGCCCCGCCACATCCACACGCTTTCCCGCCGCGTTGTGCACGTTCTCCTCGCCGAACAATTCCGACAGAATGGGTGTCTCATAGGCGGCTACGGCGACAGGGGTGTAAGTGTGCGGGTCTCTCCGCACATAAATCGAATAAACAGGTACTTTCATGTGTTTTCCTTTCCGAAAAAGAGTTGGTGTCAGGCGCGGCAAGCGCGCCTGAATCCGTCAAGGTCAAATATCCGGTGCAGACGGTTCCGGCAACGTGCCCAGCGACAGTACCGCATGGGCATTGGAACGCTTCATCACCAGGGCTGTTCTCAACTTGATCATCTGGTACAACGCCCGAACGTTATACGGACGCGTGGGCGTTACCACATCCAGCCCGTCGTCACGCAACTCGATAAACTTCGTGTTTAAAAAGTAGCAGCGTTGCTCCCAGGGGATATCCGGCGCATCCAGCGCATCCAGCACAGAAAATTGCGGGTCCCACAAAATCTCTACCCCTTTGAAGTACAGACCCGTATTGACACCGGTACCCACCCCCGCGTCAAGGCGTTTAACAGAACCCGCATTGGCATTGTTTGTCACCGTGATAGCGTACTGGCGGTACGCGTCAACAAACGCCGAACCTGCCAGAATCAAGTCCGGCGAATCAGACCCGCCGCCTGCACGGATGCACTCGCGCCACGCCGCTTCCATCGCCTGCGCCAGAAAGCCCTCCTGCCAGTAAGCAATGTCGGTAAACGCACTGTTGCGCCAGTATGGACTCGTCGAACGATCAATCCCGCCGACGGTGCCCGTTCCCGGCGCCGTGGTAATCAATCCGTCCAGACCCGTAATCGCGTCAGCGCCGGCAGTACCATCGCGATGCAGTTCCAGCGAATACTTTTCCAAAAACCCGGCCGTAAACGCCGAAGTCTGCTCCTCCATCAAATCCAGCAACTGGTTCTTTTCCGCTTTCTCCAACCGGAATGCACCGCGTTCCCCTTCGCGCACTTCCACTCCGTTGCCGAACAGGTAATCGTGCGGAATGTAGAAGCCATCCACGGCAACCCGCCACGGAAATGCTGCCTGATCGGTGGTGTAACGACGATTAAAACCGACCGATGCTTCACCATACGTCCAGGCAAAGTTCGAGTCATGGCTTTTGCGGATGTTGACCACTACGTTCTGCCTGCCGCCAACCAGTGTTTTCTTTTTGGCGGACAGCTTCTTCAAAAGCGGGGTGTTGACTGAAATATTATCAATCGCCTTGTTGCGCAGGTAATCGTCCAGCGATACCTTCGACAAGTAGGCGAGATCATTGGATGAAATGGACATGATGCCGTCTCCTCAACTGTGAAAGATTTACCGGGCGAATGACTGTGTTGCGCGGCGCTCGCTCGGTGCGTCTGCCAGAGAAGGCATGCCTCACGCGCTTGCTGCCGCCCGCCTTGCCCCTCATCCCGGTAAAGCCTTCACCGGAGGGTATGGCGACACTCACCCCCTTTCACATCGGCACAGCACGCAAGACTGTGTTTTCCGGCAAGTTTCCAGTGCGTGACGCTGGATTCGACGACTTGATAACCCTGCCTTCTGCGCTACGGGACGCGACCCCCGCGAGACAGCGACAAATTACGATGTGTATAACCACTAAACAACATTATACTTCATTGTCGCCGAAATGTCAACATTTTGTTTAATGCGTGTCGATGCGCGCCATCCACACGGAGAATCGCATTTGCCCCCCGAACATCGCGTCCGTTTTATGGCACATAAGCGCAAAGCGGCAGTGTAGAATACCCCGGTAAAATTCATCATCCTCTTGAAGACATGCAACGCACTTGAATCACACATCCGACATCGTGGAAGCAGCGCCGGAGAAGGAAGATTCCAAAGCATAAAGACTGACGGGGCCATGGAGATATTCGATAACATCACCAAAACCGTCAAGGACGATTTGACGCTGACAATCGGGAAGGGCAGCAGGCTGGAAGTAGCAGCAGCCTGTTTCTCCATCTACGCCTACCAGGTACTGAAGAAACAGCTTGACAACATAGACGAGTTGCGCTTCATCTTCACCTCACCTGCCTTTGTCACAGAAAAAGCCCCAAAGGAAAAGCGGGAGTTTTACATCCCTCGCCTGAACCGCGAACGCAGTCTTTACGGAACGGAATTTGAGGTCAAACTCCGCAATGAGCTTTCGCAAAAAGCTGTCGCCCGCGAGTGTGCGGAATGGATACGCAAAAAAGTCAGGTTCATGTC
>JAISAG010000026.1 GCA_031266815.1 Burkholderiaceae bacterium
TGGCGCGGCTACAGCAAACCCGCCCCCTCAGGTACAGGCAATGCCCGCCAAACATAACTCCCGGAAGCGGACATTTTAACCTTGCCCAAATACCGGACATTTTAACTTTGCCTTGACAGTTTGCATCTGGCTAAAGGGTCTCGTCACAAGAGCTTCATCCAGATGGCGATACCTCGAATTTGTCTGTCCGCCAGAGCAGCATAAACGTTCTTGTCGCACCCGCGTAAAGCCCGGCGTCTCCGTACAGTACAACCGTATAACACTCAACACCTATTGCGTGACGACTTCAAATACCATGTCTCTGGAAACCTTGTATTTCTCTGCCAAGACTTCCAGGTCGTCACCGACTTCAACCACCTGATGACTGTCCGCGTTCGAAACGGGTAACCATACGGCGTAACTCCCCATTACTGTGTGCATCCCACCAACGGCAACCTCCCGCTTTGTGCCAATATCCGAGATAAAGACGCGGTTTCTGGTCAGCGTTTTCCACTCTTCACTCATAATGGGAAGCGAAAGCAAACTTGCTGGCGTTCAACGGGCGGTCAACCCCGCCATCACGATGGAAGAAAGGAACAGGCAAGGACACACCCGGACGTGATAGGCGAAAAGGGACGCAGGGTTGGGAAAGACATCACCCAGGCTGTGGTGTGGTTTCAAAAAGCCGGGGAACAAGGGGACGCGAAAGCACAGGAAATGCGCTCATCCCCGTATAGGACAAAATCGTCAATGCATTGAAACGGCACACTGCCAATGGCGCTACCAACGACACTTGCGGTCGTTTGCTGGGAAAAGCGGCTTATCGGCACTGGTCAGGCAAGAGCACGTTATTCTTTGGCCCACTCCGCCAATACGCGCTCCATTTCTTCTTTTTTGGGCAGTTCCACTGCTCAGATTTGGCAATCGCCGATTGCCAAATTGGCGCTTCAGGCAAGGGAGCAGGCATCAGGTCGCCCGTCTTTTTCTGATTCCTTGCCATATGCTCCTTCGCTGCACGAACAGTGCCGAGGTGATCTTCCCGAATATCCCAACAACATCATCAGATATCAGGATGGACACGTTTGCCTCATCCTGCCGCATGGCAGCGTAAACGCTTTATCTCGCAGAGTGGTCATTGGCATTATTGAGTATTTCTGTAAGGCCGTGGTGACAAATGTTCCCCACATTGGGCTTCAACGAAAGCCAATCCACTCTTCCCTTTTTTCGATTGTAAAGTTATACAGGCGGATTGTAAAATTGCTGTAATCAATATTTTAAGCTGCCACTCAGGTGTCACAGGAAATGCACTCATCTCCGTATAAGACAAAATCGTCAATGCCTTGAAACGACACATTGACAACAGCGTTACCAACGACGCTTGCGGTCGTTTGCTGGAAAAAGCGGCTTATCGGCACCTGTCAGGATTGCCTGACACGCTTAATCATCGCTTCCACATCCGGAATGGTATTCACCGCCACCAACGTCACTTCCGGGTGGTTGTTTGCGAAAACCCTGAAAACTTCATCGGAAAAAGCCTGTCCAATTTCAGGAATTCCCTCGAAATCCAGTATAACCGTGACGAAATTTTCAAAACGCTGAATCAGCCGTTTTGCCTGTGACCGCGATATCAGGTTTTCATTCCCCAGTATTGCCAGTCTCACCGGAACAACCGTCTTGTTAAAGCTGAAGTCCCCCGCTTCCCCGGAAAAATCGTCAAAGACTTCTTTTGTCGTGCGTACGCTATCCAGTTCTATTGACATATCCACAGCGGTTCCCTGTCGCAAACCTGCCTCTCCCTCAAAAAGCCAGTCATGCTTTTTTGAAGCATCGTGCGTGTAATAGAGTTCGTTGGCGACAATAACGAAATGACTGAACATTCTCGAAGTAAAAAATATTCCTTCGCCGCTATGTTGATGAGGAGATGTCGTCAATTTCCCTTTGGATAATTCCAGGAGGGCCAGTCTCTTGTCGGGCAGGGACAGTGCCGATGTGATCTTCTCGAATATCCCGATACCGTCATCAGATATCAGGATGGACACGCTTGTCTCATCCTGCCTCATGGCAACGTAAACGCTTCGTCCTGCAGAGTGGTCATTGGCATTATTGAGTATTTCTGTAAAGCCGTGGTGACAAATGTTCTCCACGTTGGGCTTCAACGAGAAGAAAGGTTGAAAATCCTGTTCCCATGCCCTTTGCTCATCCACTCCCGGAAGCGCATAGACATTGCTTATTCTCCTTTTTCTGCCCAGTGAATAAACCGGTCTGGTGCTTCCATTTCGAACAATCCAGCCTTCTTCGGTCAATTTTCTTAATATTGACGCGGCAGTTGCTCTAGATACGTGGAATTTTTTTGACAGCTCAGAGGACAAGCTGCCAGGGTTCCTGATAACCGCCGCAGTGACCCATTGGTAAATTTTGTGCCAGTCCGCTCTTCCCATCTCCCGATTGTAAAGTTAGACAAGCGGATTGTAAAGTTTTGGCAATCAATATTTTGAGTTGTCACGCAAGTGGCACGCTTTTCCGTTACCCTTGGTATCGAAAGCGTCTGTACGCTATCAGGGAGAAGACAAAACGTCCCGACGGGTGCGGTTCGCCTGCCGACTGGAAGCCGGTGTGGAAACCGGCGTGCGGACAATGCCACCAACGGGGCACACTGCCTCACACTGCGGGGTATCGTAGTATCCGGCGCATTCTGTGCAAAGACGGGGTTCTATCCGGTAATGCGCGCCATCAAACGAAATTGCCCGGTTGGGGCAGACGGGCACGCAGGTGTCGCAATGAATGCAACGGCTGGTAATGGACAGGGACATATCCGTTGCAATGAAGCGTTCAATCTGCCGTCTGCCGCAATTTGCTTTTCAGCCATTTTTCCACGGAGGGGAAAACAAACTTGGAAACGTCGCCGCCCAGTATCGCTATCTCGCGCACAATGGTTCCCGAAATGAATTGATACTGGTCGGATGGCGTCATGAACAGGGTTTCGGCTTCCGGCATCAGGTAACGGTTCATCCCCGCCAACTGGAATTCGTACTCGAAATCCGACACAGCGCGCAAGCCCCGGATGATGACGCGTGCCTCATGCCGTCGCACAAAATCCTTCAGCAACCCGGTAAATCCTTCTACTACCACGTTGGTGTAATGCCCCAACACTTCGTTGGCAATGGTAAGGCGTTCGTCCAGTGAGAAAAAAGGGTTTTTCGCCCGGCTGTCCGCCACTCCCACAACCAGCCGCGTAAAAAGCCCCGATGCACGGCGCACAATGTCCTCATGACCGCGCGTCAGCGGATCAAATGTTCCCGGATAAACGGCAATGGTCATCGGCATTCCTCCGTACAAAGCGGACATTATGCCTCAGTCCGCATCATATTGCATCCTCAAAAGATGGTAGCAGACACGACCCGCCCTGCCTCGGCGGCAAATTTCCCATTTTCCGCGCCTTTCTCCCCCTGCGTCATGCCTGTTCTCGTCCAGCGGAACCGGCGATTCAACGTAAACCATGCCGCCTTCTTTCAGTAAATCGGCACAGACGGGGAGCAGTGTCGGCAAGGCATCCGACTGAAACGGCGGGTCAAGAAAAATGATGTCAAAGCGAATGCCTTGGGACACCATTCTGTCTGCCGTCTGCTTTGCCGAACCGAAAAGGAGGGTCATCCGCGATTCGCCATCCAGTTTGCGGCAGGTGGCAGACAGGCGTTCAAAGGCAATCCGGTTTCGTTCGACCAGGGTCACATGGCGCACGCCCCGGCTCGCCGCCTCGAACCCGAACGCACCGGTACCGGCAAATAAATCCAGGCATTCCAGCGTTTCCCAGCGGGCAGAAAAAAAATGGAACAGCCAGTTGAACACGGTTTCACGCACCCGGACGGGCGTTGGTCGCAAATCGGTCAGCGCACTGACTGGCAAAAGGGAGCGTTTCCATATTCCGCCGATAATCCGGATGCTTTGTGGCGGTGCCTGCCGCCGCACGGACAGCGGCTTTTTTGCAGTCGTCATCGCTTCCCGCTACCGGGTTCCTTTTCCGGCAGCACATCGCCCACCACGATGGTGGAAAGCTTGTCCAGCGGCGTATGGCGAAGAAATGCCGCCCGAATATCCGCAGTGGTCACTGCCCGAACACGGTCTGTCCAGGTGTTCAGATAGTCCAGCGGCAACCCGTAGTAACCAATCAAGGATGCCTGCGCCAGTATTTTCCGGGTGTTGTCTATCCGCAACGGAAACCCTTTTATCAGGTTGTCTTTTGCAGCGGACAACTCTTCTTCTGTCGGTCCATCCCGCATCCATTCCGCCAGGACATCCCTGACAACCCGCAGTGCTTCGCCCGTCTGCTCTTTCTGTGTTTGCAATCCAAGCAGAAAAGGCCCTTCCTGCCGCAGAGGTTCAAATCGACTGAAAACATGGTAGGCAAGCCCCCGCTTTTCGCGTACTTCGCGCATCAGACGTGAAACGAATCCGCCTTCCCCTAAAATGTAATTACCCACTATCAGCGGGAAAAAATCCGGATCCCCACGGGAAAGGGCAGGAACGCCGACCAGAATGTGGGATTGGGCGGATGAATGGAGGATAAAGCGGGTTTGTCCCTCACGAATCTCAACCGCTGACAGGGGCGGCGGCTTCCTGCCCAGCACAGGCAGGCGGACACTGAGCATTTCGGCAATAACTTCCGCGCGCTGCCGGTCGGCATCGCCAACGATGGTGATGACCGCTGTGTCCGCGACATAAAAGGCGCGGTGGAACGAACGCAGGTCTTCACGTGTCAGACTGGCGACGGTCTCGGGTGTTTCGCGATATCCATAGGGGTGCGCGCCATACAGTTCGGCGGAGAATTCCCGGTGCGCAATACTGTCTGGCTGGGTCAGCGATTCGCGTATCCCGGCGATCACCCGCTTTTTTTCACGTGCCAGCAAATCGGCGGGAAAGGAAGGGTGTGCCAACGACCGGGCGACCAGTTCAACAGCACGGTTTGCCTCGTCCAAACTGGACAGGGTGAGCAGCGACACCCCCGCCCGGTCTTTACCCACCGTATCGGAGCGCACCGCACCGGTTCTGGCAAGCCCATCGGAAATCTGCGATTCGGACAGCGCGGGTTCTCGCAAGGGATGCGTCGTCGCCCGAATTCCGCGCGCCAGCAGGCGATTTGTCATGATGGACAACCCCGCTTTCTCTTTGGGGTCGCGCCCTGAACCGGCATCAAAAGCAACTTGCAGGTTGATGAGGGGAACCGCATGGCTTTCGACAAAATATACCCGAACACCATTTTGGGTTGTCCATGATGTCAGTGTCGGCGCGGCATACACGGACAAGGCGCTCCCCAGAAAAGCAAACACACCGGCTGAAAACAGCCATCGAGAAGAAAAGCGGCGCATATCAATACCCGTCATATATGTATGTCAGTGGCGGTGGAGGGTTGGGGGAGAGAGATTTCGCTTGACGGGAAGCGGATGCAGTGTCCCGACAGTCAAAGCGTCCTCGCTGAAATACTTTTCCGCCACAGCCTGCACTTGCTGTGGGGTGACTTGTTTCAGTTTTTCGATGACCCGGTCCATCTGTGCGTGTCCCACCCCCGTCATTTCCAGAACGCCTGTTTCCATTGCCTGTCCCGCAAGGGAATCCCGCTTGTATATCTGGCTGGCGACAATCTGTATTTTGACCAGTTCCAGTTCATCGCGCGACACGCCTTCTTTGGCAATCCGCGCTACCTCGGCGCGCAGCCGGGATTCCATCTCACGCGGTCCCGTTTTCCCCAGCGGCGTTCCCGTCAGGAAGAAAAGAGCAGGACCCCTTGAGGGCGAATCGTATTCAGCGGAAACGCCGCTGGCAATGCGTGCCTTTCGTACCAGACGGGCGGGTAGCCGCGCATTGTCGTAACCGCTCAGTACAGCAGCCAGCACATCCAGCGCATAGGCGTCCGTATCGTTTTCCACATCCCGCAAAGCGGGAACCTTGAACGCAAGCACAACCAGCGGATTTTCGGCGGGGGCTTTCACTGTCACACGCCGGATGCCCGACTGGAGCGGTTCCGTTTGGGGGCGCGTAACAGGCAGCGCCCGTGCGGGAATCGCGCCGAAATACCGCTCAGCCATCGCAAAAACCGCCTCGGCGGAAACGTCGCCCACAACCACCATGGTGGCGTTGGCAGGCGTATACCAGCGCGTGTACCACTCCTGCACGTCCGCAAGGGTCATATTTTCCAGGTCGTTCATCCACCCGATAATGGGCCAGCGATAGGGGTGCGCGACAAAGGCCGTGGCATACACTGCCTCGACCAGACGTGACATCGGCTGGTCTTCCGTCCGCAAGCGCCGCTCTTCCATCACCACGCGGATTTCCTTGTCGTAATCAGATTGGCGCAGCAGCAAGCCCGTCATCCTGTCCGCTTCCAGCGCCATCACGTCTTCCAGGCTGCTCGCCTGCACTTGCTGGAAGTACGCGGTATAGTCCCGACCAGTGAATGCGTTCTCCCTGCCGCCCAACGAGGCGACAATCCGGCTGAACTCGCCCTGCGCGTGTTTTTCCGTACCCTTGAACATCATGTGTTCCAGTACATGAGCAACGCCCGTTGTCCCGCTTTTTTCGTCCATCGAACCCACGCGATACCAGACCATGTGCGTCAGCACGGGAGCGCGGTGATCTTCCCTGACCAATATGGTCATCCCGTTGCCCAGCCGATGCGCCCTGACCGGCTCCGCAAACAGGGGGGCACTGCCGCACAACAGGAAAAGCAGGGCAAGCGTTTTGCCTATTTTCTGAAAATTCATTGGTTCATCTCTGCTAGAATGGCTTCCGTTAATGTCGAAAGTGTGCACGTTACCACTCTATTCCTTCCCTGACCAGTCTGCCCTCGCCACACATGTTCCGTTTTTTCCAGAAAAACGCGCCGGACGGTAACGGCGAAGCGCCACCGGCAGGTGCGCCCATTCCCCCTCTCCAGTCCGGACACACTGACAACCCGGACAGGAAGGGATGGCTCGACCGGCTCCGGCAAGGGTTGTCAAAAACCTCTGCCCAGTTCAACCTGTTTGGAACGCCCTTGCTGGACGATGCGCTCTACGAGGAACTGGAAATGGCCCTACTCTCTTCGGATGCAGGTATATCCGCAACGGAACATCTCCTGCTTGCACTGCGAAAGCAAACGGGACAGTCCGGGTTGACGCAACCCGAAGCGGTGCGTCAAACATTGCGCCAGCTTGTGGCAGACATGCTTGCCCCTCTGGAAAAGCCCTTTGAACTGGGACGGCACCGACCACTGGTCATCATGGTCGCCGGGGTCAACGGCGCAGGAAAAACAACGACTATCGGCAAACTGGCACACTATCTTCAAGCACATGGGCAAAAAGTGCTGCTCGCCGCGGGCGACACTTTCCGTGCGGCGGCACGGGAACAACTTGTGGCATGGGGAGAACGCAACAGTGTCCGCGTTATCGCGCAGGAGTCCGGCGACCCGGCAGCCATCGCGTTCGACGCGGTACACTCTGCTGCGGCAAAAGACATGGATGTACTCATCATTGACACGGCGGGACGTCTGCCGACGCAAAGGCATTTGATGGAGGAAATCAAAAAAATACGCCGCGTCACCGCCAAGGCGCTGGAATCCGCGCCGCACGAAGTCTTGCTGGTCATTGACGGCAACACGGGGCAGAACGCGCTGGCGCAGGTGCAGGCGTTTGATGACGCGCTCAGCCTGACCGGGCTTATCGTGACAAAACTGGATGGCACCCCAAAGGGCGGCATCCTCCTCGCCATTGCCAAAGCCCGCCCCATCCCCGTCTATTTCATCGGCGTGGGCGAACACATGACGGACTTGCAGGCTTTTGACGCGAAGGCTTTTGCCAACGCACTGCTGAACATGGATTAGGACGACACATGGCTGCCATCATCGCCTTTTCCGACGTTTCCCGCCTGTACGAGGGCAATATTGTCGCTATCCGCAACATCAGCTTTTCCGTGCAGCCCGGGGAAATGGTCTTTCTGTCCGGCCCATCCGGCGCGGGCAAGTCCACTATACTCAAGATGATTGCTGCCATTGAACATCCCGACAGGGGTGTCGTTTCCGTTAACGGACAAAATATCGCCCGCCTGAAACCAGCGGGCATTGCATCGCTCCGCCAGAATCTGGGGCTGATTCTGCAACAGCACGGCTTGCTGCCCAACCGCACTATTCTGGCAAACGTTATGCTGCCGCTGATTGTCACCGGAACCCCCCGCGGTGAGGCGGAGACTCGCGCAAAGGCAGCGCTGGACAAGGTGGATCTGCTGGATCGCGCCAGCTTTCTCCCACAAACCCTTTCCGGCGGCGAACAACAGCGCGTTGCCGTCGCGCGCGCCATTGTCAACCGCCCCAAAATCATTCTGGCAGACGAGCCCACGACCAATCTGGACAGGGAAAACGCCATCCGGGTCATCAAGGCTGTCCGTTTCTTCCAGTCCGCCGGTGTCACGTGTATCGTGGCGACACATGACGGGCAGCTGCTTGAGTACGCTGATCGGGTCATCCACATTCGTGGCGGCAGGTTGCTGTCGCCTGCCCCACAGGACAGCGCGTGAGCAAAAGATGATAACCTGGCTCAGACAACACTTTTTTGCCATTGCGGATGCCCTGGGGCAGATGCGGCACGCGCCGGGCAATTTCTGCTTCAACGTGGTCGTTCTGTCCATGACGCTCTTCTTGCCTTTTGCCGGGGTGACCCTGCTTGAAAATTTGCAGACCACGACCGGGCGGCTGGATGTGGAACCGGAAATCAGCCTTTTCCTGAAAACGGAATTATCCCGCGAGGAGGCGCTGGCAGTGGAACCGCATATCCAGCGTATCGTGAAAGGGCAGGGTGAAAAGGCGCGAATCAGCTTTGTATCCAAAGAAAAGGCGCTGGCAGCGCTGCAAAAGAAGGAGGGCGTCAGCAATATTGTGAGCACCCTGGGGAAAAACCCGCTCCCCGACGGCTATCTCATCAAACTGGATGCACGCGAGGGAGACCTTCATTTTTCCGCGCAGGTGGAATCTATTGCGCAACAACTGGAAAAACTGCCGCAGATTCACCGTGTGCAGATTGATTCCGCGTGGATAAAACGCCTTGCCGCGCTGGTTCGCATCATCCGGTTGTGTATCCTCTTTCTGGGCGTCACACTGGGAATTGTGATGGTTGCCGTGATATTTAACACCATCCGCCTGCAAGTACTGACCCGTATTGATGAAATCACGCTGATCCGCACGGTAGGCGCCAGCCGCGCCTACATACGCCGCCCATTCTATTACACCGGCGTCTTTCACGGTCTTGTCGCGGGCGCGCTGGCGATGGGTATGGTGTTCGCGGCGCTCAACCTGCTCAACGGCGCGCTTTCCGAACTGGCCTACCTGTACGCAACAGAAATCCGGATTGCGCCCCCCGCCCCGCCGGTTATAACCCTGCTCCTGCTTTCCAGCGCCGCATTGGGCTGGATCGGCGCCCTGCTCTCCGTTAATCGCCACCTCGGGCGCATCAACTGATTGCTCCATCGCGCACCAATTTATTAGCACTCTCTACAGATGAGTGCTAAAATGGTAGCCATAGACTAATAAAATGAAGAGGATGTCCATGAGTATCGCTCAACTTGTTCCGGCGAATTCGGGCAGCGCGCTGGTTCCCGTGCTCACGGGGGCGGTGGGCAGCATCGAAATATACATCGCCGAAGTCAATCGCCTGCCCCTGCTCACCCAGGAGCAGGAACGCGCGCTGGCGCTGCGTTACCGCGAGAATAACGACCTGTGCGCTGCACAGACATTGGTCATGTCGCACTTGAGGCTGGTTGTCTCCATCGCACGGGGATACCTGGGATACGGGCTGCCCCACGCCGACCTGATACAAGAGGGCAACATCGGCCTGATGAAAGCGGTCAAACGCTTTGACCCCGCCGTGGGCGTTCGTCTGGTTTCTTACGCCATCCACTGGATCAAGGCGGAAATTCACGAGTACATCATCAAAAACTGGCGCATGGTCAAGGTGGCGACCACCAAGGCGCAGCGCAAGTTGTTTTTCAATCTGCGCAGCCACAAGAACGGCAACGAAACACTGACATCATCGCAAGTCGCTTCGCTGGCAGAAAAGCTGAATGTCAAACCGGAAGAGGTGCTTGAGATGGAAAGCAGGATGGGAGGCAACGATATTGCGCTGGAAACTCCCGCGTCCGGTCGGGACAGCGATGCCCTTGCGCCTGTCGCCTATTTGTCGTCCGATGACAACGAGCCGACCCGAATACTGGAAGCGCAAGCGGCAGACCGCTTGCAGTCTGAAGGGCTGACAGAGGCGCTGGACAAGCTGGACGAGCGTTCCCGCCGCATCATCAAGGCGCGCTGGCTCGCCGATGACGAAGCAGCAACGCTCCACACGCTGGCAGAGGAGTTTGGCGTGTCGGCAGAACGTATTCGCCAGATCGAAAGCGCCGCAATGAAAAAAATGAAGGAAACCCTGAGCGCTTACCAGTGACACCCCTGTGGCGGGTCATCACGCCAACCCGCCAATCCCGCACGGACACTGCCGCACTACCGTCTGTGCGGGCCTTGCGCTTCACGGGAGCAAAAAGCGTGTCCATGCAGGATGTCAACGCGCAAAGGGATGGTTCCCCGTGCGTTTCCCAAATCTTGCAGGCAGCGTTGCACCCGCTGCCAGGCGGCACGTCCCATCAGGCCACGCCGTCTATCTTTGTGCGCCAGACAGCCTAATACACGTACTTCGGCAAACAGGTGATCCACGCTGGTATACGTTAACGTAAGCGTTTCCCTGTCCAGCACCGGAGAGGGAAATCCGGCAGAAACCAGCATGTCCCCCAGTGTATGCAGGTTCAGGAAAGGCAGGATATGCGGATAGGCATCCACCTGCGCAAAGGCTTCCCGCAGTTGAATCAGTGTCTCTCCACCCAGGCAGGAAAAAAACAATGCCCCATCCTCGCGCAATACCCGCCGCCATTCCGCCAATACCCTTGCTGGCGAGGAATGCCAGTGCAAGGCCATGTTGGACCACAGCACTTCCACGCTGGCATCAGCAAAAGGCAGATTGGCAAGATCAGCACACAGCCTGTCAGGCGCGCTGACCATCGTCCCCGATCCCATCCCATCCACACCGATTATCCGGGCGCGGGGAAAACGCGCCTGCAAAAAAGAAACATCGGCAAAGCCGCACCCCACAGACAACACACTTGCCGTCTCTTTCTCCCTGAGCAGGGAAAGGCGGTCGCCCATTCGGCCAGCGACTTCGCGCGACAAAAAATCAGGATCCGCCGCATGCGGGCGAGAAGAAAAAAAATGCCTGACCTGCGCTGTATCAATCGGCAAATCGGACGAAGAGGGCGGTGTGTGTAATAACATCGGTCCTGCGTTCGGGGACAGAAGATGCGATAATGCAAGTATATACACAACCGATAGACGACTTGGCCAACCATGTTTGATTTGTTGCAGAAGAAAGCGCGAGGGTGGCTGGGCAGTCTGGCAAACACCATTCCCCACACCTGCGCAATGTGCCGGGCACCGTGCCGGTCTGGTATTTGTCCCCGCTGCCGTGAACAGTATTTTGGAAAACCGGCTTCACGGTGCCGCGTCTGTGCCAACCGCCTGACCAGTCAGACACCGGTGTGTGGCGCCTGTCTGCGACACCCTCCGCCGTTTGACCACGCGATAACCGCAACAGACTATGTCCCGCCGGTGGACCAACTGGTTCAATCCCTGAAATTTTCCAACCGGCTGGGACTGGCTCCCTCCCTGGCGGAACTGCTCCTCCTCTCCATCCGCGAGCAGCATCCCCCCAATATTGCCTTGCCTTCCGTGTTGACGGTCATCCCGCTGTCGCCCCCCCGTCTGCGAGATCGAGGCTTTAACCAGTCGCTGGAAATCGCCCGCCCGCTGGCACAGGCACTGCAA
>JAISAG010000075.1 GCA_031266815.1 Burkholderiaceae bacterium
TTTATTGTAGAAAATATCGGCATGCCCGATCCGGTCAATATGGGGTGGGTAGACAGCTATGCGGTGGGCAGTTATGACGGCGAAATCCAGATACAATTGAAAGCGGCGCATCGCTCGACTATCTTGTATGAACAGGCGATTCGCCGGATGATGAAAGAGCAATTTCCCGGTGCGACCTTCTTTGCCCAGCCGGCGGACATTACCAGCCTGACCCTTGCCGGCGCGACGCCTACCGCGCTGGATGTGCGGTTTGCGGGAAAGGATGTGGCAGGCAACATCCAGCTTGCCCGGGAATTTTCCGAAAAAATGAAAAAGGTAAACGGCGCGGTGGATGTCGGCGTTCAGCAGGTATTTGATCTGCCCGAATACTACATTGCCATTGACCGTGTCCGCGCCCTCCAGTTGGGTGTCACCTTGCAGGATGCGCAGAACACGATTCTAGCGGCGCTGGGGTCGGCGGGAACCGTCTCGACAAATTACTGGGTGGACCTGCAAAACGGGTATTCTTACACCGTGCAGGTACAGACGCCGATTCAATTGATGGACAACATCAGCACCATCATGAACCTGCGCGTTCCGTCCGCCACGGCGGAGGGCGGGAAAGTACCGCTTGGCAGTATTGCCACCGTTTCCCCCCGCAAGGTTCCGGCCAACATCGGGAGGGTAACCCTGATGCCGGTTGTGAACGTACTGGTCAATACGGAAGACACGGATGTCGGGTCTGCTTACGACGCGGCGGAAAAACACCTCCAGGAACTGCGTCCGCGCCAGAAAGCAGGGAACAGCGCCAGAATATTGGGGCAGGCGGATGCCATGCATCATGCCTACAAGGACTTGCTGTTCGGATTTGTTCTCGCCCTCTTTTTGATTTACGTTATCATGCTCTTTAACTTCGCGTCGTGGATACTGCCGCTGGTCGCGCTGTCCGGCGCACCTGTCGCGCTGACCGGCGCGGCGCTGGCCTTGTGGGCGACCGGTACCACTATCAGCGTGCCGTCCCTGATGGGGTTCATCATGGTAATAGGCGTTTCCACGGCCAACAGCGTGCTGGTCACCAGTTTTGCCCGTGATCTCTGGATGAACGGGACACCGGCGGCAGAGGCGGGCAGGCGCGCCGCTGTTGCGCGTCTGCGCCCTGTCCTGATGACGGCGCTGACCATGATTATCGGTGTTATCCCCATGGCGCTGGCAACCGGGCAGGGAGGGGAGCAGAACGCGCCGCTCGCCCGCGCAATTATCGGCGGGCTGGCATTGGGTACCGGCGCATCGCTTGTTCTGGTGCCGACCCTGTTTGGCGTTATCATGCAATATCTGAAACCACCTGTACACGACATGGTTGCGGAAACAACGTGAATATGACACGAAAAGTGTGGATTGCCCTTTTGCTCGTTGCCATGGTCGGCGGGGGAGGCTACTACCTGCACGATGCCTTTTTTGCCCGGGGGGCAACGCCTTCCGCTGCGCCCGGGAAGGGGGAACCCCGGCAGGTCAAGGTAATTGTTCCCAAGCGGATTGACCGCACTGCACCGCTCGTCTTGAGCGCCCGAATCGAACCCGTCGAACAGGCGAGTATTTTTGCCCGCGCCAATGGCTTTGTTGAAGAGCGCAAGGCGGACATTGGCGATACGGTCAAATCGGGACAATTACTGGCGCGCCTTTCCTCTCCCGAACTGGAAGAAGGCATCAAACAGGTCAAGGCCGACATCGCCCGTCAGGAAGCGGTTGTCATTCTGGCGAAAAAAATGCTGGCGCGCGCGGAAGCGCTTCATGAAAGCGGCGCAGTATCCAAATCGGAATATGACGAGCGCCAGTCCGAGCACCGGGTTGCCGTGGCGACTGGCACTGCGCTCCAGGCGAAGCTGGAACAACTGCAGAGCGAATATGCCTATACCCGTATTCTCGCGCCCTTCAGTGGTCGCGTTACAGTGCGCAATATCGAGCGGGGAGACCGCATCAGCAGTACCGATGCCAAGCCGCTCTTTCGTCTTGTGCGCGACGACAGCCTACGGGTTGTTGTGGATATTCCGCAGACATGGATATATGCGCTGGATACGGCAGGAACCGCCACCCTCTCGCTGCCGGAAATACCGGACAAAGCCTTCCCCGTAACCTACTCCCGCGCTGCGCAGGAAATGGATGCCAGTACAGGCACCATGCGGGTGGAATACCTGCTGGATAACCGTTCGCACAAGCTGCCTGCCGGGCTGTCTGCCGAAGTCGGCATCCACCCCTCGAAAGACGCGCATGTCTTGAGCGTACCGGACAACACCGTGCGCGTATTTGACGGCAAGACGTCGGTACTGACGCTGGATGACCAAAACCGCGTTTCGCCCCGCCAAATCGTGGCGGGACGCTACACCGGCTCCACCATCGAAGTCCAGTCCGGTCTCAAGCCGACGGACCGCGTTATTTTGAATCCCAATGCACTGCTCAAGGCAGGAGATGTCGTAACCGTGGCAGAAGAAGCGCCGCCCGCCGCGCCAGACCGCGCACCCACAGCGAATCCTGCTGCTTCCGGTGCGGCAGCGCCGTCGCCTCGCACGGTTGCCGAAAAGGAGAAATAAGCCCTGTGTGCGAGACTGCCGCTTCTGGTGCTGAAAGCGACGTCGTGGCGATGCTTCGTCCCAATCAGGTTGTGATAAAATCCGGCGCGCTGGTGGGGGTCGTTGCACGCATCCCGTTTGTTGTTGGCGGCAATTTTCAGGAGCCTGATGGCGGAAACCGATGCTTTGGCTGGATGAAACGCGTTTTTGCGGAGTAGATGAAGCGGGGAGAGGCCCTCTTGCGGGACCCGTTTTTGCCGCGGCGGTCATACTGGATCCGGGGCATCCCATAGCAGGATTGAGGGATTCGAAGCGACTGTCCGAAAAACGGCGGGACGCTCTGGCGCGGGAGATACGCCAATACGCCGCAGCATGGGCGATTGCCGAATCGTCCGTTGCGGAAATAGATGCGCTTAACATATTGCAGGCGACCTTGCTTGCCATGAAGCGCGCGGTAGAAAGCCTCCCCCTCGTTCCGGCGCATGTGCTGATTGATGGAAACCGCGCACCGATGCTTTCCGTGCCAGTCAAAACCATTGTCGGCGGAGATGATACAGTCCCCGCCATTTCCGCTGCCAGCATACTGGCAAAGACCGCGCGGGACGCGGCGCTGTACGCGTTGCACAGCCAGTATCCGCAATATGCGTTTGACCGGCACAAGGGGTATCCCACGCGCCTGCACATGGAAAAATTGCGCCAGCATGGGGTCTCGCCCGTGCATCGCCGCTCCTATGCCCCCGTCCGTGCGCTCGTGGAAGAGACTGCAGCAAAAGGCGCCTATGCGCCCCGTGGGAGAACGGGCAGATGAAACTAGACTTCCTGCATCCCGCGTCCGCCCCGCACGACTTGCGCGAACTGACTTGGCCGACCGGGCTGGTTGCGCTGGCGTTGGCGCCGCATCCGGACGATTTTGATGCTGTTGGCGTCACTTTCCGTTTTTTACATCGGATGGGTGTTGAAATCCACGTGGCGGTTGCGGTAACCGGGAGCGGCATTGATGACGTTTATGGTGCGGGCATGACGCAGGAGGACCGGCGGGACCAGCGCATACAGGAGCAAAGGGATAGCGTTCGCTTCTTTGGTTTGCCGGATACCCGCCTTCGTTTTATGTTCCTGAACAATGCCGGAGATGACCAGTTGGTGGATGACCCTGAAAATCGGGAAAGTGTCTGGCGCATCATCCGGGAAATCAGGCCCGACCTGATTTTTTCCCCGCACGGCAATGACACCAACCGGGCACACCGCGACATGTTTTCGCTGGTCAGCCACGCACTGGCGCGCGCCGACTGGCCCATTGCCCTGTTTCTCAACCGTGATGCCAAAACACGGGGGATGCGCACAGATGCCTTTATCGCTTTTGACGAACCCGAGGCGCGCTGGAAAGCGCAGCTTCTGCGCCACCATGATTCACAGCAACAACGTAACATCCGGGACAGGGGGCATGGCTTTGACGCGCGCGTACTGGGCTTGAACCGCCTTGTCGCGCAGGAACTGGCGTTGACCCAGCCGTACGCCGCCGCCTTTGAAATACAGATTATCACGTCCGCCGATTTGCCTGTCCGCGGATGAGACCAGCGTTATGCGGATCAGGGAACCAGCCGGGTTAACCCGTTCATGTACGGTTGCAGCACGGTAGGGATGGCAACACTGCCGTCCGCTCTCTGGAAGTTTTCCAGTATGGCGACCAAAGCGCGCCCCACCGCCAGGCCGGATCCGTTTAAGGTATGCACCGGTGCCAGACGATTTTGTTCGTCCCTGAAGCGGGTTTGCATCCGCCTTGCCTGAAAATCCTCGCAATTGGAAACAGAGGAAATCTCGCGGTACGTGTTCTGTGCGGGCAGCCAGACCTCCAGATCGTAAGTCTTTGCGGCGGAAAACCCCATGTCGCCTGTAGAAAGCGTCACGACACGATAGGGCAACCCCAGCTTTTCCAATATTCTGCCGGCGTTTTTTACCATTTCCTCCAGCGCCTCATATGACTTGTCAGGATGCACAATCTGCACCATCTCCACCTTGTCGAACTGGTGTTGCCGAATCATGCCCCGCGTGTCCCGTCCATAGCTGCCCGCTTCGGAACGAAAGCACGGCGTGTGCGCCGTCAGCTTGATGGGTAGTTTCCCTTGCGGCAAAATCTCGTTTCGCACCAGATTGGTGAGAGTGACCTCTGCTGTGGGAATGAGGTATAGATTTTCGCTGCTTTCCTCCTGCCCTCCCTTGTGGGTGCTGAACAAATCGCCGGCAAATTTGGGCAGTTGCCCCGTTCCGAACAGGCTTTCCGCATTGGCAATATAGGGCGTATAGCATTCGGTATAGCCGTGCTCGCTGGTTTGCGTATCCAGCATGAACTGCGCCAATGCCCGGTGTAGGCGCGCCATTTTACCTTTCATGACACAGAACCGGCTTCCGGTCAGTTTTGCCGCCGACTCGAAATCCAGCCCGAGCGGCTCACCCAGCGCAACGTGATCCTGGATGGCAAAGTCGAATGCGGGAGGCGTGCCGACCCGCCTCACTTCGACATTGCCGCTTTCGTCTGCTGCAACGGGGACAGATTCGTGCGGCAGATTCGGAATGTCGTGCAGGAGCGCCTGGAGCGCTTCCTGCACCGTTCCCAGCGCCGCTTCGTTTGATTTGAGCGCCTCATTTAGGGAAACGACTTCCTGCATGAGCGCGGCGGGATCTTCTTTCTTGCCCTTCAGTATGCCAATCTGCTTCGAGAGGGCGTTGCGCTTTGCCTGCAGTGCCTCTGTCCGGGTTTGTATCTCCCTGCGTTCGGATTCCATGCGGGTGAATGCCGACACATCCAGCACAAACTGGCGTGTCGCCAGACGGGCGGCAACGCCCGCCAGGTCTTTTCGGAGAAGATGGACATCTATCATGATGGAGACACCTCGCGTAAAAGTTGTTCGGGGATACCTGTTTCGGTGCGGATGATGGTGCCGGGCGGCACACGGGAGACACGCCGAAAATGGCAAGGGGCGGATTCCGCCCCTGCAACATCCCGCAAACGGTATTTGCAACCCGTCAGAATGGGTCGCGGCTGGGCAGGTTCTTGACAGATTCCCTGGTATGTTCCTTCGATTTCGTCTTGTACTTGACCAATTGTTTGTCCAGCTTGTCCATCAGCAGGTCTACTGCCGCATACAAATCTTGCGCAACACTTTCCGCGTGCAACGTTTTCCCGCCGATATTCAGGTTGATTTCCGCCCGCTGTCTTTTATCCTTGTCCGAATTGTTATCTACTGACAGCAGGACGGAGATGTCAATGACATTCTCGAAATTCCGTTTCATCCGGTTCAGTTTGTTCTCAACATGATTGCGAATTGCCGGAGTCACTTCAATATGATGTCCACTGATGGTGAGATTCATGTATTTCTCCTAAATAGTATCGTTGACTGGCATGATACCTTTTCCTCGCACAGCCCGCGCGACAGCAAAGCCGACGCACCGTTCCCAGTGTATCAGTAATATTTTGGGCAGGCAAAAGGTCGCGGGAAAAAAGGTTTTTCATCAGGCACGGAAGTTTTCGCCGAGGTATACTTTTCGCACCGACTCATTCGCGACAATTTCGGCGGGCGAGCCCTGCGCGAGGACGCTTCCCTGGTTGATAATGTAGGCGTGGTCGCAAACGCCAAGTGTCTCCCGCACATTGTGGTCGGTAATGAGCACGCCGATGCCCCGCTCCTTCAAAAAGTTGACGATACGCTGTATTTCGATGACCGCAATCGGGTCAATCCCGGCGAACGGCTCGTCAAGCAGAATAAAGCGGGGATTGGTCGCCAGCGCCCTGGCAATTTCCACCCGGCGGCGTTCTCCGCCGGACAGCGAAGTTGCCGGATTGTCCCGCAGGGACTCTATCTGCAATTCGGCAAGCAAGGTATTTAAGCGGGTGTCAATTTCTTGTGCGGACAAGGGGATGCCAAGCTGTTTTTGTAATTCCAGTACAGCGCGGATATTGTCCTCCACATTGAGCTTTCTGAAAACGGAGGCTTCCTGCGGCAAATACGAAAGTCCCATCATGGCGCGGCGATGGATGGGAAGGTGCGAGATATCCGTGCCATCCAAATCTATCGTTCCCGCGTCGGAAGGCACCAGCCCCACAATCATGTAAAACGAAGTCGTTTTGCCCGCACCGTTGGGCCCCAGCAATCCGACCACCTCCCCGCTTTTGACCTCAATGGAAACGTCGTGCACCACCATGCGTTTTCCGTAGGTTTTTTGCAAGCCTGTGACGAGCAGCCGACTCATTTGGATGGCCTTTTCTCGTTGCGTGGCTGCATAACCGCCCTGACGCGTCCCGCGCTGGGGGATGAAACGCCCTGCTTCGTATTGTGCACCCGATAAAATTCACTCTTGCTGTCGTAAAAGATGTACTCTCCCTTGACGTCGTCCGTGACGACCTTGCCATCAATACGTTTCAGGTTGGCGCGCACGAAAAATTCGACAATCTCCTTTTTGCCATCGTATTCAACGCGCTCACCATACCCCTCCGTCCACAGATCGTCACCGCCATCCTGTTTCTCGCGCAAGAAGACCAGCTTGCCCTTCTCCGCATACAGTGTGGCGTACTGGTACCCTTCCGGATCTTGCACCACCACAACCTTTGCTGCCTTTGCCCGCATCGTTCCCTTTGTCATCACGACATTGCCCGTAAAGACAGTGACCTGCTTCACGTCGTCCGCGACCATCTGGTCTGCCTCGATGTGCGTGGGTTTGTCCGCATCCGCCCGTTCCGCCTGGGCAAACGGGAGAAAGAAGCTGCTCACCAGCAGGCAAAGCAGGGTATGACGTATTTTTTTCATGGCATGACTATCGGTTTGTGCGTTTTTTTGGGGGCGGCGGATAAACCGCTTTGACCTGGCTATGCAGGGAAAGCTCCCGGGTCGCGTTGTTGGAATCCATTCCGACTCCTGATAACGTCTGCTCCCCCTGATAGGCGAACACCTTGCGGTCTGTTTGCATCCTGTCTTCATCAGGGAAAAGGAGCAGATAATCCGTCAGCATGCGAAGCGTATCATTTTTGGGGGTCGGTGGACGGATGAGTACCACGTTTTCGTGCAAGTGCACCTTGCTGTTCTCGTCTTCCAGATACGCCCAGTCGGAATACAGTGTCTGGACAATCCCCTTCCTTGTGACCGATTCCATGACAGGAAAGTTGATCAGATACGTATCGTTGCGCGGGTAATGCGTCAGTTTTCTCCCTGTTATTTCGTAAATCGGCTCCCCTGTCTGCCTGATTCGGTAATGACGAAAATCGTCCACAATATAATCCGGTTCCTCCCGTTGCGCCTGCAGTTCGCGCGCGACGTATCTTGTGAAGACAATGCTCATCCAGGCGCTTCCCGTCGCCAATGCCAGGGTGATGGCAAGTACAATGCCCATCCTGAAACGGCGCGTTGCGTTCATGCTACCCATTGATCAGATACGTTTTCATCGCGGCATCATAACGTCCCTGCGCCTTCAGTATCAGGTCGCACACCTCGCGCACGGCACCCTGCCCGCCACCCGCCGCAGTGACATAATCCACCCGCGTGCGCACTTCCTCGTGCGCGGCGGGAACCGAAGCGGAAAATCCGGCGCGTATCAGAACGGGAAGATCAAGCACATCATCCCCCATGTATCCGCAATCCGGGGCGCGGAGGCCCATTTTTTCCAGTAGCGACTGAAAGGCGGACAGCTTGTCCTGCTCTCCCAGACGGGTATGCAAGATACCCAGATCCAGGCTCCGCCGCATGACTGCGGGCGAATTCCGCGCACTGATCAGGGCGACCGGTATATCTTGCGCCTGTAACATGCGTATGCCGTGCCCGTCGAGCACGTTGAATGCCTTGACGGCTTCTCCATCAGCGCCAAAGAATAGGCGCCCATCCGTCAGGATGCCATCCACATCGAAAATCATCAGCTTTACGTTGCGGGCTTTCCCCTTTGCCTTTCTGGACATCAATACACCTTTGCGTTGGTCAGGTCATGAATGTGCAGTGCGCCGATCAGTTTTCCCGCCGCATCCGCGACCAGCAGCTGGTTGATGCGATACAGCTCCATGATGGCAACGGCTTCCGAAGCAAGCTGGTTTGGCGTGATCGTTCGGGGATTGTGGGACATGACCGCCGATATGGGAATTTGCGTAAAGTCACTGCTGTTTTTTTCTATCAGTCGCCGCAGATCGCCGTCCGTGAATACGCCGATGGCGTGATGGTTTCCATCCACAATGGCGGTCATTGCCATTCCCTTGCGCGTGATTTCGAACAGAGCGTCGTGAACGGTCGTGTCGCCTCTGACGACCGGAACGGCTTCGTTCTGCCGCATGACATCGCCCACCCGCGTCAGCAGGCGTTGCCCAAGCGCGCCGCCGGGGTGGGAGCGGGCAAAATCGTCCGCCTTGAACCCCCGTGCATCCAGAACTGCAACGGCCAGCGCGTCTCCCAGCGCCATGGTGACGGTTGTGCTGGCGGTGGGCGCCAGATTGAGCGGGCAAGCCTCTTTTTCCACATGAATGTTCAGGTGAACATCCGCCAGTTCGGCCAATCGGGATGCGGGGTTGCCTGTTAAGGCAATCAGCCGGACACCCATGCGCCGGATGAGGGGACAGATGGCGATCAGGTCTGCCGCTTCTCCAGAATAGGAAATGGCGACAAGAATATCGTGCCGGGTCACCATGCCCAAATCGCCGTGCAGTGCTTCCGACGGATGGACGAACATGGCGGGGGAACCAGTTGATGCCAGCGTTGCGGCTATCTTGCGCGCGACATGTCCCGACTTGCCCAGACCGGAAACGACAATGCGCCCGGTACACGCCAGAATCATACCGGCGGCCTTTTCGAAAGAAGCGGCGTCTCCGCCCGCCAGCCTGTCCTTTAGCGTGCAGAGTGCACCGGACTCAATTTCCAGCGTTTGCTGCGCCAGTTGCAACACACGGGACATATCCTGCGGGGACGGATTTTGCTTTGTTTTAAGCGACATGCGTGCAGTATAAACGAATTATCGGGGGGCATATTCTGCTGACACAGAATGATACAAAAGTGCCGCGCCGTAATCCGGCGGGATGGGAAAGACATCGAAAACTCGTGTCCTGCCTGCCACATCTCTGTCGTTTTCAGTGTCCATGTCGTGTCAAGGCAAAGTTAAAATGTCCGGTATTTGGGCAAGGTTAAAATGTCCGCTTCTGGGAGTTATGTTTGGCGGGCATGGCCTGTACCTGAGGGGGCGGGTTTGCTGTAGCCGCGCCAGGGATGAGTGGGTGGAGGTCTGTATTTTTCGGTGGGCTGGCGTTTTTTCACGATTTCATCCACACAGATGTTGATTTGTTTCTCGTCCAGCGGCAACAGAGGCGGCTGATGGGAATCAAATACAATGAAGGGAAGTATTTCATTGGCATAAAGCAATTCAACCCGCTGGTCGGCATAGCTGATGACGCTGACGTTTTGTCCACGTAGAGCATATCG
>JAISAG010000099.1 GCA_031266815.1 Burkholderiaceae bacterium
GGGTCAACGCAAACCGCATATCGGCTTCACGTTGTTTCTGGACAACATTCAGCTTCATGAGCGGTGCGCCCAGCCAATGGGTCAGTCCGCTGGAAATCAGGACATAAACAGGCGCAGCCCAAACCATGTAGTGCTCTATTTCCAGTGTGTGCCCAAAGAAAGAGAAGGCCATTGAAAAACGGGACAAATGCCAGAGCAAAATCACATAGGTGACCAGACCGGTCACTCCCGTGATGAAGTCAAGTATATTGCCGCCGATACTGCCCATTGCCGAACTGCCGCCGACCAGACGCTCGACGAAAACGCGGCAGTCTTCGGATATTCGTTGGTCCGGGTTATCCAAAAGGGAGGTGCTTGTCGTATTCAAATGCCAATACGCCTTGTTTTTCATCCAGGCGTTAAGAGAAGCGGTTGTCAGGGTTGTTCGCCAGCGGATTTGCAACAACTGGCGGATGTACGTTCCAACCAGATACTGGGAGGCACTCCATGCCGTGAGCATACCAAACACCCCGATCTGCCAAACTGCCTCCCGAACATCATACTTTTCCAGCGCACCAAAAAAATCCTTGTTCCATGCAATGAGTTTAAGCGCGATTTGGATGTCAATCAGATTCAAGGTCAGGACAATGAGGCAATAGAGCAGCCCCACTTTGCCACCGCGTCCACGTACGCACAGACAAACCAGCTGCCAGACGCGCTTGATGGTGATGCTCATGAGGCTTGTGCCGGGGCAGGCGGCGTGCGGCGCTTGCGTTCAGTAATGGGAATGGGCGGTTCCGGCACATCCAGACGGAAAATCCCGTCCCCGATGCCCCTTACTTCATCCAGCCGCACTTCCGGTTCACTGGATGGCAGGAGTACACCAACATTTTTGATGCCCAAATCTTTGAGCTGATAGGGTGTGCCATGACCATATTCCAGATGACCACGCCCGATGATGCCAATGACCAGCGGCGGAGAATCTGACGCATCCGCGTTCAGGGCATGGACGATATTGCACGCAAAAGCCCTGTCCCACGTTTGCTGTGCGCGAATAAAGCGATCTTCAGAATACGCAGGCATACCACCATTTTGCACCGCCCCCTTCTGCCCAGCGAACCGCTCCGAGATTTTTCGAAGATATTGGCGGTAGGCTGGTGTTGCTGGTGCACTGGGTGTCAGGCCGTCGCGCTCGGATTCCGGTATGTTTTCCCAGCCTTCCTTGCCGACACGGGTCACGAGCGGGCGGTAGCAGTTCAGCGCCAGCATACGCACCTTTTGCTGACGGCAGAAATGAAAGAGCGGGAGGTAGATTTCCGCCGGGAAACCCCACACATCGTACCATTCCGACTTTTCAATGAAAGCGTTCGTATCCAGTTGCCCGGCGACCCATTCGTCCAGAACAGGCTGCAAGCGCCTGGGGAACATTTCGAATCCCATCATCATCTGCGGACGCAGTGTGTGCAATGCCGCAGCGACATGCAACTGCCAACGGTGAATTTCCGCGACATTGTGCGTTTCGCCCAGGAGAACAACTTCCTTTTTCGCCATGCGGCGCACGAAGCGGCTTGCATCAAGCAAACGCCCATCCTTCGGCGACAACCATGTCGCGCGAGGATGGGTTATGCGGTTTTTTCGCGCATTCATTTGTTAACCCGTACGCAAGAGTCAGAAAGAGGCCATCAGATTAACGTTAAAGGTACGCCCAGGCATGGTATAGAGTTCCAGCGGATTGGTGTACCGGACACTGGTGCTTGGCGGCGCATCGCTCAGTGTGGCGGCGTTGTAATTGAAATAACGCTTGTTCAACAAATTGAGAACAGAGGCATTCAGGCGGAACGTTTTGTCAATCTGCCAGTTTACGTAGCCGTCAAATACCGTATAACCCCCTGGCTTAAAATAGCTTTGGTCTTGCCGCCTGCTCACGCTGTTCGAGAATGTCCCTATCAATTCCGCCATGATTTTCGTTGCCGGCTCCCGCCATTTCAAACCAAGTGTGGCGTTAAACGGCGAAGCGCCACTGAAGGGAACGTAATGATTTGTCGTGCGTTCTTTTTCTTTGCCATGCTGGTAACTGGCACTTCCATTAAGCGCCCAGTTTCGGTAAAACTGCCATTCGCCGGATGCTTCCACACCCCATAACTTGACTTTGGCAATATTCAGATTTGTGTAGTCAACCATCCCCGGATTAGTGGTACTCGGAACTTCCTGGAAATTCCGGATAAAATCGGTGTAGTCGCTGTAAAAACCACCGAAAGAGAACCATCCCTTCTCGAATTTCCCGCGAACGCCCGCTTCGTACGATTTCACTTCTTCCGGCTTCAGATTGGGGTTGGGAATCATGTCGCTCCCCGGACCGCCGGCACCGGGCATAGAAACAAACAGTTGCTGCGCTGTCGGCATTTTGAACCCTTCCGCATAACGCGCGTACAGGGAGTACTGATCCGTCAGATTCAATATGATCCCCAATTGCGGAAGCAGTTTTTCTTCATCCAGTTTGCGCGGTTCTTTCCCCGGAATGACGACATAGTTGCCAGAGAATTCCGGGTCAATGGAATAGGTGGCATAGCGCAACCCGAGAATCAGGTTGAGGCGATTGTTAAACAGTTTGATATCGTCCTGAATATAAACGTCAGCCCGATCTGTCGTCGAGTTGGTAAAATTGGCGCCCCCACCATAGGTGGTTGTAATGGCTCCGTTATTGTTGGTGATGCTTCTCCGCCAATATTTGGTGTCTGTCGTGTCACCCTGAAATCCGTAGGTCAGCCCATGCTTGCTGCCGGCCAATTCAAAACTGGAAGAAAGCTGAATATCCGCTTGTAAAAAATCTTCCTCATACTTTAGCGAGTCGCGCGCACTGTACGGGTTACCTGTTGCGATGACTGTCTGGTAACGGGTGCTATCCAAACGACGCTCCTGTGGGGAATAGGACACTTTCCATTTGACGTTATCCAAAAACGCGGTTGACACTTTCCAGTCATGTTCCAATGCCACGCGCTTTCGGGTTTGTGCCTGGTGGCGGGGATAATCACCGTATAGGCGACCTGCACTGGTCATCCCCTTGTCGTACAACTGCATCACATCAGACTCTGACTGAAAATATTCGCCAATCAGCTTGATTTCGTGCATGTTGTTGGGTGTCCACACCAGTTTGCCCAACACATTGTTGGTCTCGGCATCCAGCGGATTCAATTCATCGCAACGGAGCGCAACCCGCGTACATCCCCAACGCCCGCCATCTGATCGGGCGCGACCCAGTTCTGCTTCGTGGTAGGTTCGGTGTGTGTACCCGAGGAGCCATGAAAGCTGGGGGGCCATCTGGAACCCCAGCATGGCATTTTGGGAGCGCCCTTTGTTCATGCTGTCATATCCGACCTGCCCTTTTGCGCCGAATGCGCGCCCCATCAGAAGGTCCGCAGGATCCATCGTTTGGTAGGAAACAATACCGCCCATCGCATCTGCTCCCCAGAGAACCGACCCGGGTCCACGCATGATTTCGACAGTCTTCATCATGGACAAGTCCACAAAGTCACGGTTGCCGTCCTGAATAGATTCGATGACGCGGGAACCATCCACCTGTGTTTGTATCCGGTTGCCGCCAACACCACGAATGGTGAATCCGGGAAGGTTGCCCCAGGGGTCCACCCCGGAAGTTATCCGGTTGACCTGAACACCGGGTTGATGACGAACCAGTTCCTGAATGTTGGTAATGGAATGGTCTTCCATCTGCTCACGGGTAATGACTGTCACCGTTTCCGGTACGTCCAGTACATTTCTTTCATGCCGCGTTGCCGTAACAGTAATGGCGCTCATGCTGCGAACAGGCAAATCCGCCGGGTTGGTGGTGCTCTCGCCCGAAGAAACGGGGGACGATTGCTGCTGGGCCACACTTACCGTGCCGCAAAAAAGAGAAAGGACGGCAAGACTAACGTGTAACGCTATCTTTTTTTTGAACATATCAATACCTCATGAGGATGAAACAGGTGAGAAGGATTTTTGTCATTTGTCTGGAATACTGATAAACCCGATTCGGGACAAACCGGCCTGGTTGGCGTCTGCCAGTGTTTCTGCGACAAACCGATATTCGACGCGTTTGTCCGCCATACTGTGAACCGCAGGTTGGGGATGGCTTCTGCTCTCTTCCGCAAAGCGCCGCTGCATTTCCCTTCTGTCAATGACAGTATCGTTCCAGTACAGGTCGCCATTTGCCCGAATGGACAATTCAATTTTGTCCAAGGTATGGGGCGTCGGTTGTGCGCTGGCGCCGGGCAGTTCGACATGTACAGAATGTGATAGCAACGGGGCTGTAACGAGGAGGATGACCAGCAGTACGAGCACCACATCAATGAAGGGCACCATATTGATTTCAGACATGGGCGTGCGGGAGTACCGACCATCTGTGCCGCCGAAGGCCATGTGTCATCTCCCTCTCATGTTATGCAAGTGTCGGTGCGCTTCCTGCTGATGCGAACCCACGATGACCTGCATGGGCAGTTGGGTGATGGAGCAAATTTTCCCGGTTGACAGGAAAGTCAGCAATTCGTAAGCGAAAGAATCCAGCTTGCCTAAAATGACATTGTTGCTGCGGACAAGCCAGTTATAGCCAACAACCGCCGGAATTGCCACGAACAGCCCAATGCCTGTCATGATCAGCGCTTCTCCGACAGGGCCCGCCACCTTGTCAATCGTCCCGCTACCCGTAACACTGATGGTGATCAGCGCGTGGTAAATACCCCATACCGTGCCGAATAGACCGATAAAAGGAGCGGTCGAACCGATGGTTGCCAGTCCGGACAGCCCCGTTTCCAAACGAGCGGCATCTTCGTCCATTACTTTTCGCATGTTCCGGATCAAAAACTCCTGTTGTGTCCCCGCCTCGGACAGCCGAGATGCGCCATAGCGGGCATGGTGCTCCTGCGCGTGTTGTGCGTGTGCGGTCAGGTGCGAGAAAGGGCAATTGATACCGTGCGTCTGAATTTCGTGCCTGACTTGATCCAATGACGTGGCATTCCAGAAGAGCTGCAGGAACTTTTCCGAATTCTTGTTGCGGCGATAACCGCTGACACCCTTGCAGACAATCAGAATCCATGAGGCAATTGACATGGAAATCAGGATGAGCAGCAGAATTTTCCCCACCCAATCGCTTTGTGCGACAAAGTGCGCAATTCCCACATTGGTTTGTACAATTTCCATTTGCTTGCCTATACATTAAACGATAATGATTATTGCTCGCGTCGTTGATGTTCACTCACCTTCCGTCCGCGGCGGTCAGGCTAAAGTGGTACGGAATCATGGCAATAGCAATCCGGGAGGCCCCATTTCTGGTGTAGGGATAGAAAATGCTGCGTTTTGCCGCCAGCATTGCAGCAGAGTCCAGTCGAGGATAGCCAGACGACTGGCTAACGCGCGTTTCACGAACATAACCGACCATTCCCACGACAACGCGAACCCATACTGTGCCGGATTCATATCGTTCCCGCGATTGCCGCGGATATTCCGGTTTTTGCACTTTTCTGTAGCGCAGTTCAGAAAGCGTTACTGAAGTCGCCCCCGCCTCCCCTGCGCCAGAACCCGTTCCTGATCCGGCTCCCATACCGCTTCCCGCGCCGGCGCGAGAGTGGTCTCCCGTTTTGTTTCCCCCAGCATCGCCATTGCCGCGTTCCGGCGCTCCCGTCGTGCTGCTCGTCTGTGTCAGGGGAGGAGCGCTCAGAGAAGCTGTTTGTGTTTCAGTCACTTCCGTGTTGGTCTTTTCCGAATCAGGCTTCGGGGTACGTTGTTCCTGTGCCTGATCATCTACGGGCATTGACAAACGCTTTCCTTCGGAGTGCTGGCTTTGCCGCCCGGTATCGTCTCTTTGCGAAATAACCCTGGCGCTACCCGTACCGACTTCACCTGAACTGCTATGGCTGCCGGACCCCCCGGGAATCAGCGAGACAAAAAGCGGAACCGGTCCGACATGAACGGCTGGCGATGTCCATGCCAGCAAACACCACCCCGCGAGGAGCATATGCGTCAAAACAACGCCGACCACCACTGCCAGAGCAAGCGGCCTGGGCAGCAGATCCACATGGCTGATACGCGTGAGGGGAAAAGCAGGCGCTGTTGTCATCGTTGTTGGGGAATTGCTATATTTAAAAAATACACTCTATTTAGTGAATGGTAATCATTATCGTTTACAATAGCAAGAGCAACACTAATTTTTTTTGACAATCAGGAAGAAGAAAATGGCACAGACACCACATCAACAAGATATGAGCGCGCTCAAGGAGCGGCTTGCCTCCAATTCAGCGGTCATGCTGGAGGGACTGCCCGAGGCAGAAAAATTGACGATGGCGCAAATGATTGAATGCTTGCCTCGTGACATGTGGACACACCTGGATGGCAAACATTTCATAGACGTGCTGGAAGATGTGGCGACATGGGGGAAGGTCACGCTGATCATGCACACATCGGACGTGATCCTTGAATTTTCCGGCGATTTCCCGGCAGGAAAGCTGGGGCATGGCTACTACAATCTGGGTGGGGCAAGCGGTCTCCACGGGCACCTGCGCGCAGACCATTGTGGTCATATCTATCTGGTTGAGCGCCCGTTCATGGGCAAACCCACTGTCAGTCTCCAGTTCATGAATACAACGGGTGACACGATGTTCAAGGTGTATTTAGGGCGCGACGAAAACGGTGAGATATATTCCCACCAAATTGCCGCCATGCGCGAATTTGCCAAAAAGTACAGCAACGGAGTAGCGTAGTGCGTCATCACGACTTGCTGCTGTTTGGCGCCACACGCAATACAGGGTTTTGCATTGCACAGCAGGCGTGTGCGGAAGGAGAAACTGTCGCCGCCATGGTGCGTCCCGGCAGTAACGCGCTTGAGCTGCGAAAGCTGGGAGTAACTGTTGTGATAGGGGATGCCTTTGAAAAGACTGATTGTATGCGTGCCGTTGCAAAGACACGCCCCAGGCGGGCAATTAGTGTGCTGGGCGGGAAAAACACGGCAGGACGCAGGGTGGATGCAGAGGGCAATATTAACGTCATCCGTGCGCTGGAAGAGGAAGGCGTGGATCTGGGGCAATTTGTCCTGATGACTTCCATGGGAAGTGGAGAGCAGTACGACGAGTTGTCAGAGTCCGTAAAAGAGTGGTTGGGAGGGGCGTTGCTCGCCAAGACCGAAGCGGAAAACACCTTAAAAGCCAGCCGATTGCCTTGCTGGAGCATTGTTCGCCCGGGCGGTTTGAATAATGCGGTGGCCACGGGCAATTTCTGCCTCTTGCTGACGCCGGACAAGCAACGCCCAGGCTATCTGTCGCGGTCGGATGTTGCAACGGCAACATTGGCAGTGCTGGACGATCCCCGTTGGTCCCGTTGCGCTGTGACGATACAGAAAAAACTCAGGAAGGCTTCACTAAAATGAGCGATATAACGGCGTTTTTTGCGCATGTCGGGGGAGACCCTCTCACTTGCGCGTTTGAAGAAGAAAAAAGAATGTCGGCACCTGCCCGTGCCGCACCTGATGGACGCGCACCTGCCGGAATGGAAGAAAGACGGTTCGAGGAAATGGCAGAGCAGGCATACCGGGATGCTGCTGGAAGACCTTTGGCGCTTTATGTTCATATTCCTTTCTGCCGACACCGTTGTGTCTTCTGCCCTTTTTTCAAGAACAGAACCCATGAAACATTCAGCGAGGAATACAGCGCGCTGGTATCAAAAGAAATTGCGGACACTGCCAGCGCTCTGGGCAAATCCATCCGTCAACGGCAGGTTAATACCATTTATTTTGGCGGCGGAACACCGAGTGACTTGAACAGCGACGACATGGCCCGCCTGATTCGGCAATTGCGTGAAACATTCTCCATGGCAGAGGATGTCGAAATTACTGTCGAAGGGCGTATTCGCGGATTCACCCGTGACAAGGCGATGGATTGGGTCAAGGCGGGCGCCAATCGCTTTTCACTCGGGGTTCAGACAACGGACACGCGGTTACGCCGCCGTATGGGACGCATATCGGACCGTGAAGAAATACGGAAAATCCTTGATGGGCTGTGTCAGAGCGGTGCCACCGTGGTGGTTGATCTGATATATGGCTTTCCAGAGCAGACGGGGGATATGCTGGCAGAGGATGTCCGTTTTTTAAGCGAGGAGACCAATATCCACGGGCTCGATCTGTACAAACTCAACCTGTTCCCGGACAGTCCGCTTGACAAAGCGATCAAAATGGGAAGCTTGCCTGCCCAGCCCGCTTTTGTGGAACAGGCCAAAATGTACGGCATCGCATACGACAGGTTGATTGCCTACGGGTACGAACCCTTTGCGCCAAAACATTGGCGCAGGGATACACGGGAGCGCTCCGTGTACAACCGTCTCGCCCGGGGGCAGACAGACATGATTCCGTTTGGCTCTGGTGCCGGGGGACGACTGGGTAGCATCAGCATCGGCAACACGGGAGCGCTGACGGACTATGAAAGTCGGGTTGCCGCGGGAGAAAAGCCGGTTGGGCGCATGGTGCGCTCGCCGCTGCTGGCTGATCAACACGGGTTTAACCATACACTGGATACGGCACTGGAGGAATTGACGCTTCCATCGCTGGAAAAGTGGCCGGAAAACTACCGCGAAATGGGAGAGAAATTGCTGTCGCAGTGGCGTCAGGCGGGGTTATGGTCAGATGAAAATGACGAACGGCATATGAAGCTGACCCGTGCGGGTAATTTCTGGTCTGCCCACATGCGAAAACGTCTACTGGATTTTGTCTCCAGCCCGGTAGCACACGGGGCGTGAAATCCTCGCGGCACAGGGTGTCCCTGCGACACAACTTCACAGAAAACACCCTGCTGTGCGCGGATCGCGCATGTCGAGCAGAGCGCTCCCAAGAAGATATCACGGGAAAGGACTTGTTTTTCGACGCCTATTTCTCGGCGGTTTCGCCATTGGTCGCATAAGTGCGGCTGAAAAAGACGATGGCAGGCGCAAGGTGTCCCCGTACCGTTACCAGCAACGCGGCATTTGCCGCACCGTCCTTGTTCAGTGTTTCCTCTTCCATGGCGCGTTCCAGTGCAAGTCCTATGTTGCGCAGCTCATGCAGTCCGTTGGAGACATTCATCCCGATGTGGGGGTTGTATTGAACCGTGCTCAGCACTTCCTGCATTTTTTCGTGGGAAGTCCACGTGTAATAGGTATCCCTCAACAATTCAATTTGTTTTGCCGCATCCTCCCTCTCAAACGGGTTCTTCTCATGCTGTTCAAGCCAGTCACGGAAATCTTCGAGTTGTTGTCGGATAACCTGCAGTTTGAGAAGGATGGACGAGGCCGCCACATCGCTCCGGGAGGAAACCGTTTTCTGTCTTTTTCGCTTGACAACGCTGAATGTGCCAAAAAAGAAAGCAACAAGAAGGGAAAAAATCCCCCCTACAACCCGAACACCCGGGCGCAACAAAACGGAGAGTAAACCCTTGCGGGAGGGAATGAGGCGACTATCGGGCATCTTGCATCCTGGTTTGATGGGATTTACTGAAGAATGCTGGCCCCTGTCCAGAACCCGGGCTACCATCGCGAAGCGGCGCAACAGCGCCAGCCCTGCATTGTAAAGCCGAAATGGAACCGATGGGGCATGCGGAACGAAAACCGCGATAACCAGCAGCGATTGGGAAGTCCATCAGGATTTTACGTAATACGCATCGTTGTCTTTGTCTTGCAGAAAGACTTGCGCGAACTTTCGTTTATCCGCATCGGCATACTGTTTCTCGCCCCATGCACGACAGCTGTCGCAACAATAGCGCGGAAGCTGCACCGCAAAGATATGCCCGTGTCTTCCCGTGTCGGCGCTGGAATCCAGCGTGACCGCCCCGCCACACTGATCACACTGACGGACAACCTCATGCAGGTTCTCGCGAATCATGGCGGTATCGTAAAAGATGTTCAGCGAACGCCTGTGGAAAGGCTGGTCGGGGTACGCCTCTTTCTTCATGTCCGCCCTGTTTTTCCACGTTGACAGGGTGTAATCCTTCAGTTTCTTCAGATAGTCTGTAATGTGTTGCGCCTGTACCTGCCTGCGGGGATTGTAGTCCGGTTCGCGAATGTGGCTGAAATCCATTCCCGCCATCGCCAGAATAATCCCTGTGTTGACGTACGGCAGCGCGCTTTCGATGGAGTATCCTCCTTCCAGCACACACAGGTCGGGCTGCAGCCGGTGATTCAGGATGGCATATCCCTGTGCAGTGAATTTCATGTTGGTGATGGGGTCGGAGTAATGATTGTCCTGCCCTGCCGAATTGATGATGAGTTCTGGTTTAAAATCATTGACGATGGGCATGACAATCTCGTCCAGCACGTACAGGAACCCTGATTCGCAGGTTTCCGGCGGCATGGGCAAATTGACGGTCAAGCCGTAGGCGTTGGGCCCTCCCGCTTCATCTGGAAAACCGGACCCCGGGTACAGTGTTCTGCCATCCTGATGCATGGAAATGAACAGAATATCCGGGTCGTGCCAGAAAATATCCTGCGAACCATCTCCGTGGTGGCAATCCGTGTCCACAATGGCAATGCGGCGGATACCGTATTTCTGGCGAATGTATTCCACCATGATGGCTTCCATGTTCAGCGTGCAAAAACCGCGACTGCCGTGAACAACCCGCATCGAATGGTGCCCGCAGGGACGCACCAGCGCGAAAGCGTTGTCCACTTCCTTTGTCATGACCTTGTCCGCGGCGGTCAGGGTGCCTCCCACCGCAATCAGGTGAGAAGCATGCACGATAGACTTGATGTCTGGAACGCAAAAGTGCACGCGCTGAATATCCTGTTCAGTACACAAATCAGGCTTGAATTCCCTGATATTGTCGAAATCCAGCAAGCCTTCCTCGAAAACCTGATCCTGGGTATAGAGCAGACGCTCCTCCCTCTCGGGATGAGTCGGTGTAATGGCATAGTCAAAGGCAGGGAAAAAAACCAATCCTGTTTTCTTTTTCACGTGGCACCCCTAGTTCAGCGTTTGTTTGATCAGCCCAGGCTTGACTTGCAAGCGAACCCGGGTATTTTTACCGGTCGTGGCATAACCCCTGACGACATTGAAAGACTGGATATCGGCGACTTCCACAACAATATCTTCTTCCCTCGCACCAGCCGCTCTTGCCTTTTCAGAGAGCAGATGAGTGCCTCTTTTGATGAGGTCTTTTTCGGAAAAACTGGGGGAAATTTTTTCCACCACCCCCTCCTCTGCTATGGAGAGTGTGCCATCCTCCGTATCCGCCACCATGTTCAATTCAACTGTTGTACGCGCCATCGCCGCTCCGCTGGCGTTGATGACGTCCGAATCACCGGGGACTGTGGCGTGAATACCGACAACTTCCTGCAAACGCTGTGCCATAAAGGGGGCGGGTCCACCAACAACAATCATTTCCGTTGGGTTGACCTTGCGTCCCTCCAGTAGTTCGTGGATGGTGTAAACCGGTTTGGCATTGATTTCGCCGAGCATGCTGGCAACTTTATCCGAAATCAGCTTGCACGCCAGATCCAGTACGGCCTGTGCGGTTTTCTCCGGTGTTTGTTTTGTTGCGGCGGCCAAACTTTCCATTGCCTGCCTCGCCTTTCCCTTGTCGCCTATATCGGCAAGGCCCAGCATAATCGCAGCGTCCGTTGGCGTAGGCACCGGTCCATCGAATGCCATGGCGGGACCGCGTCGTTCCGGTCCAAGCAAAAGCGTGCCATCAACAACACGGACATGACTGTCGCCGCCGACGCCAATGGAATGTGTCAGAAGTCCGCGCACCGCCGGTTTATGCTCTTCTATCCTGACGCCCAACGGCTCCAGCAGTGGAACCCCGTCCGCGAAAAGCGCTATGTCCGTTGTTGTTCCGCCAATATCAATGGAAACGGAATCCTTCCCCAGGGGGACATAGGGCAGAACACCCATAATGGTGGCGGCAGGACCGGAAAGAATGGTCTGTACCGGCTGCCGCTGCGATTGGCGGTATTCTATCGTGCCGCCATCCGCTTTCAGGATGTACAACGGGATGTTCACGCCCAACTCTTTTACATAAGCATCCAACTGGGCAACCAGGTTGGCGTGCAGTTCCCAGACGGCTTCGTTCAGGTAGGTGGTTGCAATTCTGCGGGGAAAATTGAGCGCGCCTGACAGTTGGTGACTCATGGAAACATGTTTTGCCCCATCCTTGACCAAATATTTTTGCACCTGCATTTCGTGGGACGAGTTGCGCGTCGAGAATTTACCGATAACGGCGTAATGCCCCACCTTTTTTTTATCCAGCATAAACTTGATTTCTTCCAGCTCCGCCCCGTTGACAGGCTCCGCCTCCATACCACGGTGATTCATGTAACCGGCAATGTGCCTTGTTTTTTCGTAGAGAGGGAGATCCTGCGGCGCCACACCCGGACCATTCATGACGACCAGCGCGACATCGTCAAGTTGATCTTGCACCACCGCGTTGGTCGAAATGGTGGTGCTCAATACAATCCGCTGAAGTTTTTTGATGTCCTGCGGTTCAGCGATTGCTCTTGTCGCTGTCAAAACAGACTTCAATATATTAGATTTGTCTGTTAATACCTTGAATTTTTTGATAATTTTACGGTTATCCATCAGGACTGAATCGGTATGGGTCCCTCCTACATCAATACCAAGAATCATGGTGCACCTCTTTGCGCGGTAGCGAACACGCACAAGGCGTGCCCATGTTGTTTTCAGTCAATCGTGCTACCTTCAGGTTGAAATCACCCGACACGCGGAGATGGCACCACTTGTGTGACAATGACCGAACTTTGTCGGGGCGGGAAACGTGAGAAAACGCCGTATTGTACCACCATCCCCTTGCCGGAAGAGAGAACGCAACGTGTTTCCGGCGTGAAAGGGTCTGCGTTGCCGACCACCGGGCAGTGACCGGATTTTTACTCCGCCCTTTCCAGTACGGCGGCAAAAAAACCGTCTGTCTGATGGCGATGAGGAAACAATCTCAGGAAGTCGCCCATGTCCATGTGAATTTTCTGCTCTGCCAGCACTTCCTTTGCGGAACGCAAAGTGAAATGAAGGTGTTTTTCCAGAAAAGCGCGAACAACGTCTTCGTTTTCTTCCGACAGAAAGCTGCATGTCGCATAAACGAGTCTGCCGCCGGGCTTGACAAGGCTGGCGGCGGCGTTCAGGATGGCGCACTGCCTTTGCACCAGTTCGCACAATGTCTGTGGCGACTGCCTCCACTTCATGTCGGGGTTTCTGCGAATCGTGCCTAACCCTGTGCATGGTGCATCAACAAGAACCCGATCCAGCTTGCCTGCCAACCGTTTGATACGGGTGTCCCGCTCGTGAGCAATATGGATGGAATAAACGTTGGAAAGCCCGCTACGCGCCAGCCTCGGTTTCATTTTGGCGAGTCGTTTGTCCGAGGTATCAAAAGCATACAGCCGCCCGGTATTGCGCATAAAAGCGCCCATTGCCAGCGTCTTTCCCCCGGAACCTGCGCAGAAATCGGCAACCATCTCTCCCCGCTTTGCGCCGACAATCTGCGCGAGCAACTGACTTCCTTCATCCTGGACTTCAATGGCACCGCATTTGAACAAGTTTGTGTCCCGCAAGGCAATCTTTCTTTTCAGCCTCAATCCGGCAGGGGCGTAAGGCATGCTCTCCCATTCTGTCGGCAGATTATCCAGTCCGGATACAACTTCCTCTCGCCGTGCTTTCACTGTGTTAATGCGGATATCCAACGACGCTGGTCGGTTCAGGGAATCAGCCAACAGCAGGGTTTCTGCTTCGCCATATTGCGCGATCAAGCGTTCGAATATCCATTCGGGCATGTCCGCCCGCATGCGTGGTGACAGTTGCATGCGGTCAATTGACTGCATGCGGGAAAGCCACGCGACTTCTTCTTCCGACAAAGCGGGCAACGCGTCGATGCCCGCAAATTCTGCCAACCCCAACAACGCCAGCCGACGCATGGCGGGACCACTACCGGATTCCGCACAGTTCGCGAAAAACAGGCGGTGACGCAAGACAGCGTATATTCCTTCCGTAATAGCCTCTCTCTCTCGCGAGCCGATCTTGTGGTGTGTGCGAAAATAGCGTGAGAGTACGCTGTCGGTCGGCGCGGAAAAACGCATGACCTCGGTCAACGCACGCTCGGTGTGCGTGACTGCGAGCAAGGATAATCTCATGATGCTACGCCAAGGAGAAAATCGGCAGGGCAATTGATCGTCGTGCTCAATACCGCCCGACCATTTTCCATTTTCACTTTGTCTTCAACAAACCAGCGGACGACGCGAGGATAAAGAATATGCTCCTGCTCCAGTACGCGGTGGGCCAGCATTTCTTCCGTATCATCAGGCAAAACCGGTACAACAGCCTGAGCAATAACAGGACCCGCATCCAGTTGCGGCGTCAC
Source organism: Burkholderiaceae bacterium (assembly GCA_031266815.1). GTDB lineage: Bacteria > Pseudomonadota > Gammaproteobacteria > Burkholderiales > Burkholderiaceae_D > Oxalobacter. The sequence goes on from JAISAG010000099.1 coordinate 14,352, forward strand.
AAAATGGACTGTGGCGCCATGAACGCGCACACCCGCATCCAGCGCGCGCTGGTGTGTGCGAGTACCCGTGAAGGCCGGTAACAGGGAAGGATGAATATTGATCATGCGCCCCGCGTAATGATTGACGAATTCGTCCGTCAAAATTCGCATGAAGCCGGCCAGCAGCAGCAAATCGGGCGCGTAACAGTCAATCGCTTCACGCAGTGCGGCATCGTAAGAGACTCTGTCAGGGAAATGCGCCACGTTGATCGTTTCGGAACTTATCCCCGCTGCGGCAGCGATAGCCAAACCGTTTGCATCCGGTGTGCTACTGATAACCGCAACGACACGCGCACGCCACTTCTCCTTCTCCATTGCCCGCACTATCGCAAGCAAGTTACTGCCACGCCCGGAAATCAGGACAACGATTTTTTTCGGATCATCTGTCGTCATTTTCCAATTGTACTACCAGCGAAGCAGCATAAATCCTCATTCCCCCACCTGCCCCCGCTTACGCGAGGAATGCCTGCCAGATCACGCCAATTTCGAACGGACACAAACCCGCGCGCACGCAGTCGGGCGCACACGAAGTCAGCCTGATCGTACCCGTGTTCCATCAGTAACCACCCTCCTTCCTTCAGGCAAGCCGGTGCCCCGTCGACCAGCGCACAAAAAGCGGAGAGGCCGTCTTTTTTATCGGTCAGTGCGCAGGCGGGTTCGAAGCGCAAATCCCCCTGCTGAAGATGTGGGTCGTCAGACGCAATGTATGGCGGATTGGAAACGATCATGTCGTAACGGATGCCTTTTGCCAAAGCGGAAAACCATTCTCCAGACCGGAAAACTATCCTGTTTGCCACCTGGTGATACATAGCGTTCTTTCTGGCAACGCGCAAGGCTTCCGGCGATATGTCTGTCGCCGTGACAGCGACATCCTCTTTCGCGTGGGCAACGCAAATGGCGATTACGCCGGAACCTGTCCCCATATCCAGCAATTGGGCATGGTCAGACAAATATTCCAGTGCCAATTCAACCAGTAATTCTGTTTCCGGTCGGGGGATCAGCACACTCGGCGTAACACGGAAGGTCAGGCTGTAAAAGTCTCGCCTGCCCGTTACATACGAAACGGGTTCTCCGTGCGTGCGGCGAATCAGATAATTCGAAATCCGCTCGGCCTCGCTTTCGCTCAGACAGTATTCGGCATCGGCAACCAGTTGGGCATGTGTCTTGCCCAAAGCATACCCCAGCAGGACCCTCACATCAGATTTATCAATCCCTGTGAGCGAAAAGAGTGATCGAACGGAAACGCCTGCCACAACGCCTCCTGCCGCAGTTGACGGGGGCGTCGTATCACGTATGGACATGGTGCCTACTGCCTCGCGTTCCGGCGAAGCACAACAAACAGCAAGATGAGCGCGAACAAGGAAAACCATGCCAAAGACCATTGCGGCAAGGTCAGGCCCACAATGGTCTCCCCTCCATCCTGACAAAAACCCTGCGCCTCGAAGAAGTCAGGAAACCACTTGGCGGGCGGACGGGAATTGACCCATTCTTGCAGCGGATCACGGCCACATTGTGTGGACGGGTTTCCGGCAATCCATACCTGTCGCCCTGCCATCAGCATGCCGCCCGCAGCAGTCAATACCCCGGGCAATGCGGCAAGACGGGTGAAACGGGTGAAATACCCCGGCGCACAGAAAACAACAAGTGCGAGAAAAGCGTATCGTTGCAGAACGCACAAAGTGCACGGCAAAATGTCCTGACCATGTTGCAGGTAGTAGGCAAACAGCAAAAATAAGCTGGAAAGCAACGCAATGCCGCCCAGAAAAAATCGCGAATTTAATTTGTTTTCAATATAATAACCAAACTTATTCATGTTATTTATTGTAGTAATTTGTGCTTAATGTGCGGTAAGCGTCTTCACGCATTTTCACCCATCTCGGCAAGTAATTCCGCCCGATACTCTGTCGCCAGCGCGTGCATCAACTCGTTCAAATCTCCATCCATGATGGATTCCAGCTTATACAGTGTCAGGTTAATGCGATGATCTGTCATTCTGCCCTGCGGGAAGTTGTAGGTGCGGATGCGCTCGCTGCGATCTCCTGACCCAATCAGGCGCTTGCGCGTCGCTGCCTCTTTTGCCTGTTGTTCGCGCATTTGAGCATCCTTGATGCGGGCGGCAAGTACCGACATGGCCTGTGCCCGATTCTTGTGTTGGCTCCTGTCATCCTGGCATTCCACGACAATGCCGGTGGGCATATGTGTAATACGCACGGCGGAGTCGGTTTTGTTGACGTGTTGTCCGCCCGCACCAGACGCGCGAAAGGTATCAATTCGCAAATCAGCAGGGTTAATCTGCACATCCGTTACATCTTCCGCTTCTGGCAGAACGGCAACCGTACAAGCCGATGTATGAATGCGGCCTTGCGTTTCCGTGAGCGGTACACGCTGCACGCGGTGTCCGCCAGACTCGAATTTGAGCATGGAATAGGCACCTTTGCCCACGATACGGGCGATCACCTCCTTGTAGCCGCCCAGTTCGGAGTGAGAAGACGATACGATCTCAACACGCCAGTGGTTTTGCTCCGCAAAGCGCGTGTACATGCGAAGCAAGTCGGCGGAAAAAAGTGCCGATTCGTCCCCTCCCGTTCCCGCACGAATCTCAAGGAAGATATTTTTATCGTCATTCGGGTCTCTGGGCAGAAGCAAGGCTTGCAGTTCTGCCTCAATCTTTTCCATATTTTGCAGCGCAGTCTCTTTTTCCTGCTGGGCAAATTCTTTCATCTCCGCATCGGATAACATTTCTTCCGCTGCCTGCCAATCATCTTGCGTCTGCCGATAAGATTCAAACAGGGCAACAACCGGCGACAACTCGGCGTGCTCACGGGTCAGTCTGCGATAGCTGTCCTGATCCGACGCGGCGTCAGGGCGTTGCAATGATGTGTCAATTTCACGGAGGCGCTGGGCAAGTTGCTCCAACCTGCTCAGTAGTGATGCTTTCATATGATGTAGACCGGTGGATGGTTACAACAGGGCGTCCATTATACGTTACGGGTTGTCTCTATCCTGTCTCACGCGCAAATGTCCGCGTACAGGACAGTCAATCATTCCAGATCCCGCAACACTCATTTTTTCATGCTGCAAGGGCCTGTATACGCATCTTTCTGCTCGTATTTTTTCCCTCTGGCAACGACTTGCCCGTTGTCCTGCCTCCTCAAAATGGCCTCTTCCTTGTCCTTGACCTCATCAATCACGTACTCGACTCCCGCATCCAGGTTAACTTCCATGCTGTAGCAGCGTAGATCCTCCGGCATGAGAATGTGTCCCGACTGGATGTTCATCCCAAACAGGCGATGTCTCCCCGGATAAATGACGTAGACATAATCACTGTAAGGATTGGGAAGCTCCAGACTATTGAGCATCCGGTCATCCAGTCCGCGGAAAAACAGGGAGCCCTCCTTGATGCGCGCCGTTTCCATCGGTTTTCCGACCGGAGCGCCCGCCAGCGGATATTCGGCTGGCGGCTTTGAACAGGCGGTTAGAATGAACAAGATGACACAAACGAACTTTACCCGCATAAGTAATTCACCGGCTTCTGATTCTGAGGTAAAAACGCAGTAAGGCGCCCAGAATAATGGGAACAATGGCGGCAAGTATGCCCAGTAACACGATGGTATTGAGGTGATCCCGGATAATGGGGATATTGCCAAAAAAATAACCGGCAACAAGCAGAGACAGAATCCAGCCCACCCCGCCGCTGATATTGTAAAGTTGGAAGCGGGGAAAAGACATGCCGGAAACACCTGCAACAAATGGGGCGAACGTGCGACAGATGGGAAGAAAGCGTGATATTGTCACCGTCTTTCCGCCGTGTCG
>JAISAG010000124.1 GCA_031266815.1 Burkholderiaceae bacterium
GGGAGTGTGTGTCCCGATCCAACGGGCATGGACGTATTGTCTTCCAGACGAAAAGAGAGCAGGACAGCCTTTTTCGCCCATTGGTTGACGACCCAGTTACCGCTTTGTTTTTCTGCCACCCGCAGTTTGCCGTTATCAAGCAGCCCGATAACTTCTGTTACCGCGTCCCGAACGCCGGCAGGCGCGGTCTGGGGGGTAAGGCTTGCGCGGGTTTCCCACGCGCCGTCAATAATCCGTTGTAATTGCTGTGACATTGCTTCCGTATCCCTTCAAAAAAGTATCCGTCGCATTATAAACGGCGGACGAATTCCACGACACGTGCGATAGCGTCCATGCACTCCTCGTATTGGGCCACCAGTGCAATGCGGACACGGTTTTCCCCGGGGTTGACCCCATGCGCTTCCCTGGCAAGATAACTGCCCGGCAAGACTGTGACGTTGTACTGCGCAAAAAGCTGGCGGGCGAAATCCGTATCGGAAAGCCCTGTTTTGTCCAATACGTCTGCCCACAAGTAAAATGCCGCGTCGGGCATTTGCACATCTGACACCTGCTGCAACAGTGGCAGCGCCGCGTGCATTTTCCGTGTGTATTGCACCCGGTTGTCACGAACATGCGCTTCATCCTGCCAGGCCGCGACGGACGCGTGCTGCACATGTTCCCCCATGGCGCAGCCGTGGTAGGTGCGATACAACAGAAAGCGCTTCAGAATATCGGCATCTCCCGCCACGAACCCGGAGCGCATACCCGGGACGTTGGAACGTTTGGAAAGGCTGGAAAGCATGATCAGACGAGGGTACTCCTGTCGTCCCAGTGCGTGCGCCGCTTCCAGTCCGCCGAGTGGTGGATGGTCGCCGAAATAGATTTCGGAATAGCATTCGTCTGACGCGATAACGAAGCCATGCTGGTCGGACAGGGCAAAGATCTCGCGCCATTGCGCCATATCCAGCACTGCGCCGGTCGGGTTTGCGGGAGAACACAAATACAGCAGCCGGGTGCGTTGCCACACAGCCGACGGGACGCGGCTGTAATCTGCGACGAAATGGCGAGCAGGGTCCGCATTCACAAAATAGGGTTCTGCGCCGCCCAGATAGGTTGCCCCTTCGTATATCTGGTAAAACGGATTCGGGCAGACGACCACGCCGTGTTCGGACGGATCCAGCACGGCCTGCGCCAGGGAAAAGAGTGCTTCGCGTGACCCCAGTGTGGGCAGAACCTGGGTGTCATGGTTCGGGACGGGGATGCCGTAACGGGTGTGCAGCCAGTTGGCGATGGCTAGTCTCAAGGCGTCCTGCCCTATTGTGGCAGGATAGCGGGATAATCCATCCAGGCCATCGCAGAGCGCCTTGCGGATAAAATCCGGCGTTGGGTGGCGTGGTTCGCCGATTCCCAAGTTCACATGCGTGTAGGCGGGGTTGGGGGTGATACCGGCGAACAGTTGACGCAGTTTTTCAAACGGGTAGGGTTGCAGGCGGTTCAGAAGCGGATTCATGGTTATGCCGACGAGAACGGGATGTAAGCATTATGACGGATACGGGGAGATACTGCACAAATATTGCCACGACATTCTCACGTCGAAAGCGGCGTTTTTTCTGGGCGAATGCAGGGGCTGATGCTTGAAAAATCCGGTTTGATACCCATCTGCTGATAATCGAAACGAGCTATCGGGAGAATGGTCATGCGTCAGGACAAGCTAACCACCAAGTTGCAGGAAGCCATTTCAGAAGCGCACAGCCTGGCTGTTGGGGGAGAGAATCCCTACATTGAGCCGGTGCATCTTTTGTTCGTTCTGCTCCAGCAAAATGACGGGAGTGCGCGATCCATCCTGCAACGGGCAGGCGTTAGCGTAGATGCCCTGAGCACCCGTCTGGAAGAAGCGATTCATCGTTTGCCCAAAGTTTCCGGAACGGGTGGGGAGATACAAATTGGGCGGGATCTGCTCAATCTGCTGAACCTGTCTGATCGGGAATCGCAGAAGCGGGGAGACCAGTTCATTGCCAGTGAAATGGTTTTGCTGGGCCTGCTGGAAGACAAATCGGATGCGGGCAGACTGGCGCGGGAAAGCGGGTTGGCGCGTCCTGCACTTGAAAGTGCGATCAACGCGGTGCGCGGAAAGGGCAGTGTCAATTCGGCGGGAGCGGAAGATCAGCGTGAAGCACTGAAAAAATACACTCACGACCTGACCGAGCGTGCGCGCCAGGGCAAACTGGATCCGGTCATTGGTCGGGACGACGAAATTCGCCGTGCCATGCAAGTGCTGCAACGCCGCACCAAAAACAATCCCGTGCTGATAGGCGAACCGGGCGTAGGCAAAACCGCCATTGTTGAGGGATTGGCGCAGCGTATCATCAATGGTGAAGTGCCCGAAAGCCTGAAAGGCAAACGCGTGCTGGTTCTGGATATGGCGTTGCTGCTGGCGGGCGCCAAGTATCGCGGCGAATTCGAGGAGCGCTTAAAAGCTGTGCTGGATGAACTGGTGCAGGACGAAGGGCAAAGCATTGTTTTCATTGACGAAATACACACAATGGTCGGTGCGGGGAAGGCTGAAGGCGCGATGGACGCCGGTAACATGCTGAAACCGGCACTGGCGCGGGGAGAATTGCACTGCGTGGGTGCGACGACGCTGGATGAATACCGGAAGTATGTGGAGAAGGATGCCGCGCTGGAGCGGCGTTTCCAGAAAATTATGGTGGACGAACCTACTGTAGAGGCAACGATTGCCATCTTGCGGGGGTTGCAGGAAAAATACGAACTGCATCATGGTGTCGAAATTACCGACCCCGCCATCATTGCCGCCGCAGAACTGTCTCACCGCTACATCACAGACCGTTTCCTGCCTGACAAGGCGATTGATCTGATTGACGAGGCGGCATCCCGTATCAAGATGGAAATTGATTCCAAGCCGGAAGTCATGGACAAACTGGATCGCCGCATCATTCAGTTGAAGATTGAGCGTGAGGCGGTCAAAAAGGAAAAGGATGAGGTATCGCAAAAACGGCTGGCGCTGATTGAAGAGGAAATCGGGCAGCTGGAGCGGGAATATGCCGACTATGACGAAATACTGAAGTCGGAAAAAGCCAATGTGGAGGGTGCAAAGCATATCAAGGAAGAAATTGACGGGGTACGTCAGGAAGTGGAAAAAGCCCGGCGGCAGGGAGATTTCCAGAAAATGTCCGAGTTGATGTACGGCAAAATGCCCGCGCTGGAAAAGGCGCTGGAAGAGCAAGGGAAGCAAGAAAAAGCGCGGGATACGGGGCACCCCAGGCTGTTGCGGGTGCAAGTTGAAGCGGAAGAAATTGCCGAAGTGGTTTCCCGGGCAACAGGTATTCCTGTTTCAAAAATGATGCAGGGGGAGCGTGACAAGCTGCTCCATATGGAAGACGATCTGCACAAGCGGGTGATTGGCCAGCATGAAGCAATCCTGGTGGTTTCCGACGCCATCCGGCGTTCCCGCGCCGGCTTGTCGGATCCCAACCGTCCGTACGGCTCTTTCATGTTTTTGGGGCCGACAGGGGTAGGAAAGACGGAGTTGTGCAAATCGCTGGCCAATTTCCTGTTTGATACGGAAGAAGCGCTGGTTCGCATTGACATGAGTGAATTCATGGAAAAACATTCTGTGGCGCGTCTGATCGGTGCGCCGCCCGGGTACGTGGGGTACGAGGAAGGCGGATACCTGACAGAAGCCATTCGCCGCAAGCCGTACAGCGTCATTTTGCTGGATGAAATCGAAAAAGCGCATTCGGATGTTTTCAATGTGCTGTTACAGGTGCTGGATGATGGTCGAATGACAGACGGACAAGGCCGGACAGTTGATTTCAAGAACACGGTTATTGTCATGACATCCAACTTGGGATCTCACCTGATTCAGGAAATGAAAGACAGTGCGCCGGATCTGGTGCGTGTGGGCGTGCTGGATGAAGTGCGCCGCCACTTCAGGCCGGAATTCATCAACCGTATTGATGAAATCGTTGTGTTCCATGCGCTGGATGAAAAAAACATCGGCGCCATTGCCAAGGTGCAGCTATCCATACTGGAAAAACGTCTGGAAAAGATGGAAATATTGCTGGATGTTTCTGACAGCGCGTTGCATCTCATTGCAGAAGCAGGATTTGACCCGCTTTTTGGCGCGCGCCCCTTAAAGCGTGCCATACAACGCAAGGTGGAAAATCCTGTTTCCAGAATGATACTGGAAGGGAAATATGGTCCCAAGGATACGATTACCGTGGATGTCAAAAAAGGGGAACTGGTATTTGGCAAACGTTGAGGCACGCATTTTTCCCCTGTCGGCTGATGGACAGAAGCGAATCGCGCTGTCCCGCGGCAGGTCGGCACGGCGCGTCAATATTCGCGTTTGCGGGCGTCTTCTCGCGGTATAATGCCGGGGGGATGGGAGGACAATATGCGTGATTGGAGCGCAGGCGGGGTGTTTGCGTGGGATGCAGACAACAGAATGCGGGGAATCCACGGGAAAGGATACGGATGAACGGGGCGTTGCATGGCGCGGGATGCGATAAAAATCCGTTGACGCGCAACGGCTGGTTGCGCCTGTTGCGAGCGGGGGCGGGCGCGTTCCTGCTGGCGATGGCGGGAACCTTGCTGGCGGGTCCGTGTGAAGAAGGCAGGCGCCATTACGCGGAAAAAGACTACGAAAAAGCCTTTGCGCTGACCCTGCAAGCCGCCAACGAAGGCGACAAGCGGGCACAGACAGCGGTAGGGCTGATGTACGAGATTGGGCAGGGAACCTCGCGGGACGCGGGATCTGCGCTGCAATGGTATCGTAAGGCCGCAGACCAGGATTTCCCTCTGGCGCTCTTCAAACTGGGAGAAGCCCACGAGTTGGGTATAGGCGTTGCCCAGGACTATGATGAAGCCATCCGGTGGTACAGAAAGGCGGCGGGAGGAGGCTATATTCCTGCCGCACTGACGCTTGCCGCCTACTACCATGAAGGTAAAAACGGCATTGCCAGAGACGACTCCGAAGCCGCCAAATGGTTTGAGCAAGCGGCGGAGAAAGGTCACGCCGCCGCACAATACATGTTGGCAACCTTCTATGAAAAGGGCGAAGGGGTTCGCAAGAACGACAAGCTGGCGGCGCAGTGGTACGAAAAGGCGGCAAGCCAGAAGCATCCCCAGGCCGCCTATGCCATTGGATTGATGTACCTGGAAGGGCGCGGGGTCGAGCAGCAAAACAGTGAAACCGCTTTCGAATACCTCCAATTTGCTGCCGGGAAGGCGGTGGTGCAGGCATGGTACGAACTGGGCATGATTTACCTGACGGGGAACGGTACGCGTGCCGATCTGGATGAGGCGGTCAAGTGGCTTGAAAAATCTGCCGGGGACGGCTCTGCCAGGGCGCAGTACGCATTGGGCGACCTGTACAGCGAGGGGCGCGGGGTGAAAAAAGATATGGCAGTGGCGGTAGCGTGGTACGAAAAATCGGCGAAGCAGGGCTATGCTTTTGCCGAGTCGCGTTTGGGACTGATATACGCGCAGGGAGCAGGAGTAGGGAAAGACCCCTTGCAGGCGGTGTACTGGATTCGCAAGGCTGCCGAGCGAGGTGAAGTGACCGCCCAGTATAATTTGGGTACGATGTATTCCAAAGGGGAAGGAGAAGGGCTGGATTATGCCGAGGCGGCAAAATGGTTCGGGAAGGCCTCAGAGCAAGGACACGCTGTTGCCCAGTACAACCTTGCCTGGCTGTACGGGAATGGGCGGGGAGTCAAGTTTGATCCTGATCGCTCCCTGTACTGGATGAAAGTGTCAGGAAATCAGGGCAATCGCGATGCGCAATACACCCTCGGGCTGATGTACGAAACTGGCTGGAACGTGGAGAAGGATGCGAAGGAAGCCCTGAGATGGTATACGCTTGCGGCCGGGCAGGGCGATGCGGAGGCACAGAGAAGAATCGATAATCTCCCCGAAGAAGAGAAGCGACCCCCGCCGCAACAATCCGAGGGCGAGTGACGGCGGCATCCCCTTCGATACCGCCCCGTTTTGCGGGTCAGTCTCTCACGCAATCCACAAAATACTCCGGCTTGCCATTAACTTCCCGCGAAACGAACCCGTGGACATCGGTTTCAAACCCCGGGAAAGCCTCGTTGAACGCGCGGGTGCACTTTAAGTCCTTTCCCTTTTCCCGATATCATCCCCGGCGAATTGTTGTGGCCCCCACAACTCGAACCACCAGTCCTGCCCTCAATCTTTGCAGCATGAGCGCGAAAATCTCTTTGCCGCGAGAGGAAAGCGCGGATATTACACTGTCTGTCCCTTTAGTGAGAAAGTGCGGCATTTCAAAAGCGTTTCGCGCGTTCATCGCTTTACGGATATTTGCGCGATACCGGTAAAACAGCTTCTGTGCGGCGGCTTTTAGGGGGCAGTCCTCGTTCCGTCAATACAGCCGCCCCCAACTCACGCTTGCGCGGTTTTCGCAGGGCTACTCCTCCTTACACTACCTTCCGCAAAAAGAGCGCAGCGCGGACCGCCGCTGTCGATGCCGCGCTGCGCAAGAAAGCGGGCGGTTATTACGTTGTGCGCTGACCCCTAAAACTTGAAATTGACCCGCAAACTGCCCGTCACGCCTTCCCTTTTCCCCGTATAACCCTGCACCCCAAGATCAAAGGCCAGCGGCCGATTCGGCGAAGGCGTGACAGACAGGCCGATCTCGCCGATACCCGTGCCGCCCTTCACTGAGGGTTCGTCTATGGGCAGACCGTACGTCGTGGATTTGACCGTGCCTGAAAATTCATGTTCATAGGCCAGGCCGATATAGGGGCGGACGTATTCGGTCACGGCGTGGGTGAGGCGCACGCCGCCGCGCAGTCGGCGGGAATCGGCGTCCTTGAAGCTTACGGAATCATCTGACGGCAAGGTGACGGTATCACCCTTCTGCCGCGTCCAGAAAAAATTGCCGTACAGATCAAGGACGTTTTTGTCCGTAATATTCCAGAGATAGCCAGCGCCTGCGTGTGCGCCGTAATAGGTCGAGGAGGAATCGTAATCTCCTCTTCGTCCCTGCGCATCGCGCAGGTCGGAATTTTTATAGTCATTGTGCAGGCGACCGGCTCTGGCGGATGCTTCAGCGTAAAAACGACCGGGGCCGGTATCGGCAAAATCCATGTGGCCCAAAATGCCGCCGCCGGAGTAATGGGCATTGCCGTGCCCGTGGATGGAAGCGGTGGTAAAAGAATTGTATGTGTCATACGAGCCGTTGCCATACTCGAAAAAAGCCCCAAGCGTCAGCCGTCCGGGCGCCAGGTTCGCGCCAAGGGACAGGCCGGTGACTAAAGAGAAGCTGGACATATCGACATGCGAGCCGCTATCGTACCGCGACCGGTCGCCGGAGAGAACGCCGAAGACCGCAAAGTC
>JAISAG010000157.1 GCA_031266815.1 Burkholderiaceae bacterium
GGGGACTTTTGGGGGGAAGGAGCAAGGTAAAGACAGATTGGGCTTTGTACAACGCAGCCGGTGCGGGGCGCACCGATGTGGTAAAGCTGCTCCTGCAATACGGCGCCCGGCTGAATTTGCCGGATAGTGCGCCAAGGCACAATGTGTTGGCGCGGGCCGCGCTGTCGGGGAGCAAGGGGCGTATTGCGGTTGTCCGCATACTGCTTGACGCCGGGGCCGATCCCAATGCAGAACTCTATCGCAGTGATGGGACGCCTGACGAGCCGCTGTTGATACAAGCCGTGTTTCTCAACACGCGCTCGGCCGAAATGGTGCGCCTGCTGCTTTCTGCCGGAGTCAATCCTCAAGCCAAAAACGCACGAGGGCAAAATACCCTGGCCGTTTTGGAATGGTATAAAAAAAATATGGATATTGCTCTGGCACTTCTGGATGGCGGTGTTTCCGCCACAGATTCGTCCATTTACAAGACGCACAAGCGAACGTTGCTGCACTGGGCAGTGAGTGTGGACAACCAGGCGCTTTTCGATGCGGCGTTAAAAGCAGGCGTGGATGTCAATCAGCGTGACGGAGAGAAAGTAAGCCCCCTGCTCATCGCCGTGCGCAGAGGCAAACCGGACTTTGTTCGTGCCCTGCTGAAGGCCGGAGCACCGATAAATGAGAGTGTTGCGTACTCCGGTATGCGTTTTTTCGATTACACCCGGACGTATGAGGGACGTGATGACTTGCTGGCAGAGGCAGTCGGGGCAGGCAATGCAGAAGTCATTCAGATACTGATTGCTGCTGGAGTTAATCTGGATACCGCTGGAAACAATTATGATTTCAGTGCTCCGTTGCACATCGCGGCGAAAAAAAAGCGTCACGATATTGCGAAAATCCTGCTGGACGCAAAATCCAATCCTGATCCGGTTGACCGCAACGAGCGTACGCCACTGCATCTGGCTGTACTCGGCAAGGACAGCGCCATGGTCAAACTACTTCTGCAAGCCGGTGCCGATCCGCAGCGGCAGGACAAGGAAGGGAAAAGTGTCCTTGACTATAGCGCACGCCACGCCACCGGGACGGATATTCCTGCTCTGTTGCAGCAAAGTGGCAAAAAATAGTCCGAATGGCGTGAGCAGGAAGCCATGAATTACCGGGCAGAAAGACTGAAAGAGATGACTGCGGGGACACGTGAATATGGCAGGCGCACGTGTTAAGTCACGGCTTCGCAAGCATCCGTGCGGCGTTGTGGGATACCTTGCTCGTTGCCTGCGCAACATGCGCTCTGCCTTGATGGTTATGTGGGTCGTTCCGACCCCACTGTGCCCCTGTCGCACTTGCCACAGACAGGTTTTTTTGCCACCAGCCTCTCAGGCAGGAAGGTTCGAGAGCGTGGCGGCGCTGAGCGATGTGACAGACAGTATCACCCAGGCAGCCAACGACAGGATGAACCAGCAGACAAGCCCCAGCAGAATCGGTTTGCCGCCCTCACGTAACAGCATGGCAACACGGGTATTCAGCCCGATGGATGCCATCGCCATGGCGATAAGGAACTTTCCAGGCGGCGCGAGAAGGTAAGCAATATTAAATGGTTCAGGGGTGAAAGTGCCAATCAGGGAGGTGATGACGAAACCAAGAATGAACCAGGGAAATATCCGGGTGATATGGTGCACCGCACGACCGTTCGGGGAAGCCGTTTGCCTTGACATGTGAAGCGCGAGCAGCAAGGTAATCGGTACAATCATCAATGTTCGGGTCAGTTTAACGATAACCGCGAGGTCTCCCGCCGTCTCGCTAAAGGTATATCCCGCCGCAACGACGGAGGAGGTGTCATTGACCGCAGTGCCTGTCCACAGGCCAAAGCCGTCATCGGTCATGTGCAGGGTATGTCCAAGGAAGGGAAACAGGAATGCCGCCGCGAGATTGAACAGGAAAATGGTAGAGATGGCGCGTGTGATTTCTTCATCGCTCGCGCCGATAATCGGCGCGGTGGCGGCAATGGCTGATCCACCGCAGATGGCGGTGCCAACGCCGATGAGTGTGGTGGTGTTTCCTTCAATTTTCAATAATCTGCCCGCCGCAAAAGCGGTCGCCAGGGTGATTACCAAAGTGACTCCCATAAGGCAGCAGGTGTGGGTACCCACCCAAAACACCTGAAAAAGGTCCATGCCAAAGCCCAGAAGGATGATGGCGTATTGCAGGAGTGTTCGGGCGGTATAGCGAATGCCGTCGTCCAGAATGGCGGGGCGCTTTAAAGAAGCCAGCAGTATGCCGAACACCATGGCAATGACGGGAGCGCCGATAATCGGAAACTGCTTTCCCAGCCACCACGCAGGTAGTGCAATAACCGCCGCCAACAGGATACCCGGTAGTCGGTTAAGGGCGGTTTTCATAGGGGCAAGAACGGTGGAGTGCGGTGTTTCAGGCGAAGAAGGACGAATGACATGTAGTGTACGTGATCATTGCCAGGCATTCAAACGCTTTACATCTGGATTATGGCGAAGTGGGCGTTCTCTGCGCAAAACTCAAAAAACCCACTGCCGACCTGAACAACAAGGGTTGGTGCTACGAAGGTCCCAAAAACAATTCACCGGAGTACCCGTACTTCTGGCAAAGGTGCACGATGAAACCGCCCATTTTCCAAAATCATCAGGGAAGCCTCTCAACCACCCATACCTGCGTCGTCCTTTATACTTGCCTCTCGGCACGGCACAGGGCAAAATGGGGCGCATGAAAGATGGAATGATTCGGAGCGAAATGGGCGCTGTGCAGCGCAAATCGCCCGGTACAGAAGTGCAACGGATCGCCCGAAAGGCCGCTTCAATGAGCAAACCGATCCACTATCACGAAGGAATGTTTCCGCCAGCGGAGCTGGATTGGACAAGACTGCTTCCCTTGATTGGGCCTGCCAATGCGGCCGTTGCCCGTTACGATGGGATATTGTCCGCCATCCCAAACGCACAGGTGTTACTGAGTCCGCTGGCAACGCAGGAGGCGGTGCTTTCGTCGCGCATTGAGGGAACTCAAGCCAGTATGGGGGAAGTGCTGGAATATGAAGCCAGGGGCATAAAAGGTGAGCCGTCAACACCCAAAGAGAAGGATATAAGAGAAATCATTAATTACCGCTTGGCGCTACAGGCCGCTACGCGAATGCTAAAGGATCTTCCGCTTTGTCAGCGAGTTGTGCTGGAAAGCCATCGCATTTTGCTGGATAGCGTGCGCGGGCATGGCAAGTCCCCTGGTCAATACAGAAAGACACCCAACTGGATTGGAGCAACGGGTTGCACGATTGAAGATGCCCGTTTTGTCCCCATTAGCGCGGCAAAACTACCCGGTGCCATGTCGCTTTGGGAAAAATTCATCCATGATCCTGCCGCTGATCGTTTGGTCCAGCTCGCTTTGCTTCATGCGGAATTTGAATCCCTGCATCCCTTTCTGGACGGCAATGGACGCTTGGGGCGCATGTTGATCCCGCTTTTTCTGTATCAAACAAAACTCATCCAACAACCGGTGTTTTACATCAGCGCTTATCTGGAAATTCATCGCGATGAATACTACGATTTGTTGCTTGCTGTCTCACGCGACAATGACTGGAGTGGTTGGTGCGCTTTTTTTCTTGAGGCGGTCAGGGTGCAGGCTGAGGAGAATTTCAGCAAAGCGCACTCCATTCTGAACCTCTATCGCCGGATGATGACCCGTGTTGCGGAGTTAACCCATTCACAATATGCCATTCATGCACTGGACTGGATTTTCGAGAAACCTATTTTCAAAGCGGCGGATTTTGTGCGCTCTGCCCGTGCCCCCAAACCAACCGCCAGGAGGATATTGTCCCAGCTGAAAACAGAAGGCGTCCTCCGCGAGTTGCAAGCAAGTAGCGGCAGACGCTCTGCCACATTAGTTTATCCCGAACTGCTGAACATTGCGGAGGGGCACCCTGTTTTCTGAGACTCACGGGGTGAACACAAAAAACGTTGTGGCTCACGGGGTGAACACAAAAAACGTTGTGGCTCACGAGGCGAACACAAAAAACGTTGTGGCTACGCTCCCCGTGTATGCGAAAGCAATCGTCTCATAAACGAGCGAAGGCCGTCCCACGTCAAGGGTGGTCGGCAAGTCGCCACGAAAGAAGAGCAACCGCTTCGCTTCTTCAAAAAGCGTCGTATACGGGCATCATGGAACATGCTTTCTGACAGCATGTCGTGCAACAAACAGCTTGAGAGCTTGGGTATGAATCTGTCACGGCGTATAGACTGCAGCGGCAACTGTTCAGGCTCCCGGGTTTTAGGCTGTTGGAAGGCATCATTTACACGCTGACCAGCCAGTGAAAGCCGAAAACCATATCCCTCCCCGCTATTTTTTCTCCCGGCGCACTACAGTGCCCCGTACGCGCGAAGGTAATCGCTTGTGTTACCATGATTCTGCGCACATTGTCCTGATGGCGTGAAAATTATCTGGGAAATTCAGGGAGAACTCCATGAAACGTTCACTATTTTCTTTGTCCGGCACGACGCTTTTGGTCCTCATCATGTTTTTTGCTCCGGGTTCGACGGCGTGGGCCGCCCAAGGCGGATTTGCTGGTCCCGGTCCTTCAGTGGTGACCGTCGAGCAGTCCAAAAGCATGCCGGACGATTCGCACGTAACACTGCACGGCAACATCGTGCAACATCTCGGAAAAGACAAGTACCTGTTCCGCGATGCTACAGGTTCCATTACAGTGGAAATA
>JAISAG010000030.1 GCA_031266815.1 Burkholderiaceae bacterium
CCGTCAAGCCTGCTGTTGCAGAGCCCGTCAAGCCTGCTGTTGCAGAGCCCGTCAAGCCTGCTGTTGCAGAGCCCGTCAAGCCTGCTGTTGCAGAGCCCGTCAAGCCTGCTGTTGCAGAACCCGTCAGCCCTGCTGTTGCAGAACCCGTCAGCCCTGCTGTCGCAGAACCCGTCAAGGCATTCACGCGCTCCGAGACAACTGAGAGGGATGACACGTTTACCCCCTCTTCCAATTCATCCATGCAACTGCATGATTTGATGCAACAACAGTGAGGAGGGCAACGTGAATCCAATGAAAATAGCGGTTGCCGGTGCAAACGGGCGCATGGGGAAAATGCTGATTGAAGCGGTCCTCCGCGCAAAGGACGCTACCTTGGTGGGCGCACTGGATGTGGTCGGTTCTCCCGCGGTCGGGACGGATGCCGCCCAATTCCTTGGAAGACAAACCGGCGTACTGATCGAGGCTGACATGGCAAAAGCCACAAGCACGGCCGAGTGCCTGATTGATTTCACGCAACCGGAAGGAACGCTCGCGCATGTGGCGTACTGCCGCGAAAACAATATCAAGCTGGTCATCGGCACAACCGGATTCGGTCCCGCAGGTATCCGGGCCATTGAAGAGGCGGCAAAACAGACAGCCATTGTGTTTGCCCCGAACATGAGTGTCGGCGTCAATGTCACCATGAAACTGCTGTCTATTGCCGCCCCCTATTTTTCCCAGGGCTACGACATTGAGATTATTGAAGCACACCACCGTCACAAAATGGATGCCCCATCGGGTACCGCCATCAGAATGGGCGAAGTGCTGGCGAAAGCACTGGGACGAAGCTTGCGCGAGTGTGCCTCTTTTGCGCGAGAGGGTATAACAGG
Source organism: Burkholderiaceae bacterium (assembly GCA_031266815.1). Lineage (GTDB taxonomy): Bacteria > Pseudomonadota > Gammaproteobacteria > Burkholderiales > Burkholderiaceae_D > Oxalobacter. The sequence continues at coordinate 870 of JAISAG010000030.1, forward strand.
GGAACGAAATCCCGCCACCATCGGATTTTCCTCCATCCGGGGAGGCGATATCATCGGAGACCACACTGTGTTGTTCGCCGGAATAGGTGAGCGCATCGAAATTTCGCACAAATCGGCAAGCCGCGCCGCTTACGCGGAAGGAAGCCTGCGTGCTGTGCGTTTCCTGAGAGATAAGGTCAGCGGCCTGTTCGACATGCAGGATGTACTGGGGTTGCGGGAGGAATAGCCGGACATCCGCGCCGCACTGAATATTTTCGCCAAACCCCTGTTGACCATGCAAAACAAATATATCCCTTCAGACGTTGAAAAATCGGCTCAACGCCAGTGGAAAGACGTGGATGCGTACCGCGCCATCGAAAACGACCCCCGCTTTCCGAAGGGGAAATTTTATGCTTGCTCCATGCTGCCTTACCCCTCTGGTCGTCTGCATATGGGACATGTCCGTAATTACACCATCAATGACGTGATGTACCGCTATCTGCGGATGAATGGCTACAACGTGCTGATGCCGATGGGGTGGGATGCATTTGGCATGCCGGCGGAAAATGCCGCCATGGCAAACGGAACACCGCCAGCGCAATGGACCTATTCCAACATCGCCGCCATGAAGGACCAGTTGGATGCCATGGGACTGGCAATTGACTGGTCACGCGAGATTGCCACCTGCAAACCGGATTATTACCGCTGGAACCAGTGGATGTTCCTGAAAATGCTTGAGAAAGGCATCATTTACCAGAAAACAGGGACCGTTAACTGGGATCCCGTTGACCAAACTGTGCTGGCAAACGAGCAGGTTATTGACGGACGAGGGTGGCGCTCCGGTTCTCCCGTCGAAAAACGGGAAATCCCCATGTACTATGCCCGCATTACGGCATATGCCGAAGAATTGCTTGCCCACGTGGAAAACCATTTGCCCGGCTGGCCAGAGCGGGTCAAAACCATGCAGGCAAACTGGATAGGCAAATCGATAGGCGTCCGCTTCGCTTTCCCGCACGACATACGGGATGAAAAAGGACAACTGGTTGGCGAAGGGAAAATGTGGGTATTCACCACCCGGGCAGACACCATCATGGGAGTCACTTTCTGTGCTGTCGCACCAGAACATGCCCTGGCAGAATTTGCCGCGCGCTCTAACCCGGAGTTGGCGCAATTTATCGCGAATTGCAAAAAAGGCAGTGTCATGGAAACAGATATTGCCACCATGGAAAAAAAGGGCATGCCCACCGGCCTCTTTGTGCGCCATCCCATCACCAACGCCGCCATCGCGGTGTGGGTCGGCAACTACGTGCTGATGGGCTACGGAGATGGCGCCGTGATGGCCGTCCCCGCCCATGACGAGCGGGATTTTGCTTTTGCCTTAAAGTATGGTCTTCCCATCCGGCAGGTTATCGCGGTGGAAGGAAAAACTTTTTCGGCTGACGCATGGCAAAACTGGTATGAGGAAACGGAAAACGCCTGCTGTATTCATTCCGGCATTTTTGATGGTAAATCTCATGAAGAAGCCGTCAATGCCGTTGCGGATACACTCGCTTCTCTGGGGCTGGGAGAAAAAACCGTAACCTGGCGCCTGCACGACTGGGGAATTTCGCGTCAGCGATACTGGGGAACGCCCATCCCCATTATCCATTGCCCGCATTGCGGCGTTGTGCCGGTTCCGGAAAAAGACCTGCCAGTCATTCTGCCGGAAACCTGTGTTCCAGACGGAGCGGGAAACCCATTGAACGAGGATAACGCTTTTCTGGAGGTGACCTGCCCCATATGCACCAGGAAAGCGCGCCGGGAAACGGACACAATGGATACCTTTGTGGATTCGTGCTGGTATTTCATGCGCTACTGTTGCCCGGGCAATACGGAAAACATGGTGGATGACAAGACAGCATACTGGATGCCCATGGACCAGTATATCGGCGGCATTGAGCACGCTATTCTCCATCTGCTGTACGCCCGTTTCTGGACAAAAGTCATGCGAGACATCGGACTTGTCCGGTTTGACGAACCGTTTGTCAATCTGCTGACGCAGGGTATGGTACTCAATGAAACCTATTACCGTGAAACAACGCAAGGAAAGCGAACCTGGTTCAACCCGGCGGAGGTGGAACTGGCACTGGATGAAAAGGCGCGTCCCATCTCTGCGCGACTCAAGATGGACCAGTTGCCTGTCTCCATCGGCGGCATTGAAAAAATGTCAAAATCCCGGAATAACGGCATTGATCCACAAGCGCAGATAGAACGATACGGCGCTGATACAGCGCGCCTGTTCACCATGTTCGCTTCACCGCCAGAGCAAACACTGGAATGGTCCG
>JAISAG010000037.1 GCA_031266815.1 Burkholderiaceae bacterium
AATCCGGATTCGGCGCGGAACTGGGCGCGGAAAAATTTGTTGACATCGTCTGCAGGAAGTCCGGTTTCAAACCCGACTGTGCGGTTGTCGTTGCAACGGTTCGGGCCCTCAAGTATCACGGCGGTGTTGAACTTCCCGACCTGAATCAGGAAAATCTGGCGGCGCTGGAGCGGGGACTTGCCAACCTGGAACGCCATGTCAGCAATGTGCGCAACCATTACGGGCTGCCCTGTATTGTGGCAATCAACCACTTCACGATGGATACCGATGCGGAAATCCAGTTGTTAAAAGACAAAATGGCGACCCAGGGCGCGCCTGTCGTTGTGGCAAGACACTGGGCAGAAGGCGGCAAGGGTGGTGAGGAACTGGCGAAGACCGTCATCAACATGACAGAAACCACACCGACCAATTTCAAGTACGTGTACGAAGAAAACGACTCCCTGCTCAACAAGATGACCGCTGTAGCGACCAAACTTTATGGCGCCAGGGAAGTCATCACCGACTCTCGTGTGCGGACACAGATTAAGAAACTGGAAGACGATGGATACGGTTCATACCCCATCTGTGTCGCCAAAACGCAGTATTCTTTCTCTGCGGACCCGGCTCTGCGGGGAGCGCCATCCGGTCATGTCGTCCCCATTCGTGAGGTGCGGCTCGCCGCAGGCGCTGAATTTATCGTCATGATATGCGGCGACGCGGTGATGACCATGCCCGGCCTGCCCAAGCTGCCCTCTTCCAACACCATTGACGTGGGTGCGGACGGCATGATAGTCGGCTTGTTCTGATGTTGCGAAAACAATGTGTCTGTCACACAATGAGGAGATGCGCTAAAGGTTGATTCTGACAAGAAGAAAGCGGAAACGGACACCACACCGGTCTGGTTTCCTGCGGAACACCCTCTTCCGAACATCGTTTACCCAACGACCGCCCGCCCGGCGGGGAAGGAAGAGGGGACTTACCCCGAAAAAGAGGGTAATCTTCAAAGAAAGTACAATTAAGTACAATAACAGCAAAGGGATATCAGCATAACAACACCGGCGGGAATCCTGTCTGCGGGAACAGGCTTGTTTCCCGGGATATCCAGAAAAAACATTTGAAGAGGAAAAGAAATGAAAATTGCGATCATAGGGGCTGGGGCTATCGGGGGCTATGTTGGTGTCAAGCTGGCGCTGTCAGGGGAAGACGTCACCTTTATCGTTCGGGGAGCCAACCTCGAAGCCATCAGAAAAGACGGCATGAAGCTGATCATGAACGATGGCACGGAGCATATCGCAAAAGAGGTAAAGGCAACCAACGACTATGCCGAGGCAGGACCGCAGGATCTGGTTATCCTGGCCTTGAAAGCGCATCAGGTCGAGTCTGTTGTTGACGATGTCCCCAAACTGTTTGGGCCGGATACGGTAGTCGTGACCATGCAAAACGGCATACCCTACTGGTATTTCCATCGGCACGGCGGCCCCTACGAAGGTGCGCGCGTCCAGAGTGTGGATCCCACGGGTCAGATTGCGGCGAAAATCCCGCCGGACCGCGTACTGGGCTGCGTCGTGTACCCCGCATCGGAATTGATCGCACCGGGCGTGGTCAGGCACATCGAAGGAGATCGTTTTCCAATTGGGGAACTGGACGGATCCATCTCGGAACGCGCGCAAAAGATTTCCGATGCCTTTGTCAAGGCCGGGTTCAAGTCACCCATTCTGGAAAACATCCGTTCCGAAATATGGCTCAAGCTGTGGGGCAATCTGACGTTCAACCCCATCAGTTCGCTGGCGCACTCCACACTGGTTGATATCTGTCAATTCCCCCTGTCCAGGGAGCTGGCGGGCGACATGATGATTGAGGCACAGCGTATCGCCAACAAGCTGGGCATCGAATTCAGGGTTCCCCTGGAAAAACGGATTGCCGGCGCGGAAAAAGTAGGGAAACACAAAACATCCATGCTGCAAGACGTTGAAGCGGGACGTGAACCGGAGATTGACGCGCTGGTCGGCTCGGTGGTGGAATTGGGCAGAATCACCCACACTGCAACACCCCACATCAATACCGTCTATGCCCTGGTCAAACTGCTTTCCAAGACGATGGCGGAAGAAAAGGGTTATGTCCGGTTGCAGGGCGAGGAGCCTTCCTCATCCGCCCACTGAACCGCCGCGGATACATGCTGCTGTTGCCCGCTCCGCCTCAAGACGGAGCGGGTTTCTCCGGGCGGGAGCCCGGCGTGTGGCTTACCCGAAATAATCCCTGTACCACGTTACGAACTGGCGGACACCTTCCCTGACCGGCGTTTGGGGTCTGTAGCCGAAGGTTTCCGCAAGTTCCGTCACATCGGCGAACGTATCCGGCACATCGCCCGCCTGCAAAGGGAGCCATACCTTCTCTGCGGTTCGGCCCAACGCCTCTTCAATAGCAGCAATATAATCCAGCAACATAACAGGCTGTTGGTTGCCGATATTGTAAATCCGCCAGGGCGCCTGACTGCTGGCGGGGTCGGGTTGATCCCCCCGCCACGCCGGGTTTGGGCGTGCGGGCGCATCCAGCACCCGCACAATCCCCTCCACAATATCATCAATGTACGTAAAGTCACGCCGGTGCTTGCCGTAATGGAACACCTTGATGGGCTCACCTGCCAGAATCGCGCGGGTAAACTGGAACAGCGCCATGTCGGGACGCCCCCACGGGCCATACACTGTGAAAAAACGCAGCCCGGTCGTCGGCAACTGATACAAATGGCTGTACGCGTGCGCCATCAACTCGTTGACTTTTTTGCTGGCGGCATAAAAACTGAGCGGGTGGTCCACATTGTGGCGCGTGGAAAACGGCATAACCGTATTGGCACCGTAAACACTGGAACTGCTGGCATAAACGAGGTGCTCGACAGGATGATGACGGCATCCCTCCAGGATGTGGGCAAAGCCCAGCATATTGCTCTCTACATACGCAATTGGGTTCTGTAGAGAATAACGCACCCCCGCTTGTGCCGCCAGATGTACGACCCGCTGTGGCGCATGCCGCGAAAAAGCCGCTCCAACCGCTTCTCCATCCGCCACATCCAGGCGCAGATGCGTGTAGGCGGGGTGTGAGGCAAAGCGGGCGAGGCGCGCTGCCTTGAGCGCCGGGTCGTAATAGGTGTTATGGTTGTCCACACCAATGACCGTATCCCCACGGTCAAGCAAACGCATGGTGAGTGCAGCGCCAATAAATCCGGCAGATCCCGTCACAAGAATCCTCATGGCAGGAAATCTCCACTTTGCTCGTTCACAACGTGCTTTTGCCTCACAAATCGCTGACTCATCGGCACGATGACACGTCGTTTCGGT
>JAISAG010000068.1 GCA_031266815.1 Burkholderiaceae bacterium
TGGACGCGGCATTTGAGTATTTGCAGAAAACGGATGTGGATGCCTACCACGCCTTGCTGGAAATGGCGGAGGCGGTCAGCGAATCAGGGACACTGACGCACGAAGGCGTCGTTTACGATGTTCTGCTGACACTGGCTCCTGTTCTGGCGTGGACCCGTTTTTCCATCCCGTCGGGCAATCTGCCCGCCCACTTGCATCAGGCGTTGCAGGCCTTACTTGCCGGACATATCTATTCTGAGTCCGCCCGCATCGTGCTTGCCCCCGCCTTGTACGCGATGGACCAGATTCCTTGTTCCCACGCAGGTGTTTTTTCGTTGCGCACCACGCTCTCGAAGCGTTTTTTGGGGAAGTCTGTTCCGCCGCATCCAGAAGAAAAGCAGGAAATCCCCCCTTTTATTGCGGACATCCGTTATCTGGTCGCGCTGGTTATGGTGCCATCCGGTCAGGCCGTTTTTCGGTGGCAATCCCTGCAAAAGCCGGAGGGCGTGGAGTTGGGGAAGGCGAACTGTCTGTCGCAATGGAAGGAAAAAGCAACGCCGCTACTTGCGGGCATGTTGCCGGGGTGTGTGCTCGACCCGGTTTTGCCGGGGGCTTTTTTTGGGGCGTGCCGCCAGTCGGACCAGCAAATCCGCCCCGCGTCCATCGTGTCGGCGGTCAATTATCTGACGCATGCCTTGCAGGTTGCTCCCCGCCAGTTGGGTGCGGTTGTCGCCGGATTTACGGATGATACCTTGCGGGACGCGGTGTCGGAATACCGCGTGGCATTTTGTCAGCAGGACAGCCACGAGGTCGTTTACGGCATTGTCTGGCCCGTTTACGGTCAGGATGAGATGCAGCAGGCAATGCGAACCGATATACCGGACAGGAGCCGCTTGCCGGAGGAAATGCTGATGCAAAACCAGTTGGCGCATATCCTGTTTTTGTTGTCGTCGCTGGAAGTTCCCTGTTTGCATGTCCATCGGGAGCGCTTTCCGATGGAGTTTTGCGAAGAGTGCGGTGTCCCCCTGTTTGTGGATGTTTCGGGCGAACTGGTTCACGCGGAGATGCCGGAATCCGCCGGGAAAGAGTTGTTTCTTCAGTAACGCGCTGTTTTTTCCTGTCGCAAGAAGTGAAAAGCACCACATGAAGAGTGAAGTGTTCCCGGCGCATGTGTTTTTTTCACTTTTTTGTTAATTTCCCCTAAATATTTCCTTTTTTCTGCCGTTAAGTCAGATACGGAGTGATGTACACTGGCTGCCGGAAGTGAAAGAACTGATGTGGTTCGTGTCCGGTGTCGGGGATACACAGTGTAACGGGAGGCTGTAATGGAAATCAGAGGTGTTGGAAATGCGGTGCCGTTGCTTCGACCGGCGGTAGAAGGAGAGACGAATCCATCACTGGCGCAAGGGGGTGCAACGCAGTTGCAGGTACCGGTACAGACAACGAGAGCGGTGACGCAGGTGTCCGAACCGCCCGAGACGATGGCGGCGCGAAAGCCGGTTGATTCGAAAGAAACCGAAGCCCTTCCGATGACGCCGGAGATGCGGCGCGCCCGCGCCGAGGAAAACCGGGCGGCGGAGAACCGGGTGGTTGCCGAGCGGGCTCAGGAAGAGGCCGAAGCAGCGGCCGCAGAGCCGAAGGACGAATTGGCGCAAACGCGGGATGCGGTGGACAATATTTCCGATGCGCTTCGCTTTATGGCGCGCGGCCTGCAATTTTCCGTTGACAGGGATTTGGGGCGCGTTGTCGTCAAGATTGTTGATGCGGAAACGCAGGAAGTGGTCAAACAGATCCCTTCCGAGGAGGCCATTGCGCTGGCGAAGTCTTTGGGCAAGATGACGGGGATGCTGGTCAAGACGCAGGCATAGGTTTGGCGGGGTGGTACAGGGTGTGCGCCTAAAGTAAATGTGCGGGACGCCGTTATGGGTATTGTGGGGTGTCGGCTGGCATGCCCGCAGAAACACAGGAGAACAAAATGACTATTTCCAGTTTGGGTGTGGGATCCGGTTTGGATCTGAGCGGACTGCTTGACAAGTTGATGGAGGCGGAAAAGATTCCCTTGACGTCCATTTCAACGAAGGCGGAAGCCGCCAACACCAAGCTGAGCGCGTACAGCCTGGCGCAGAGTACGCTGGTTACCTTCCAGGGTTCTGTCAGCGCGCTTTCTTCCCTGTCGTATTACCAGAAGACGAGTGCGTCCGTTGGCGATACGGCGGTTGCAACGGTCAGCGCCGGTACGGGTGCGGCAAGTGGCTCGTATTCCCTTACGGTCAACAGTTTGGCGCAATCGCAGAGATTGGCATCCAGTGCCGTCGCCAGTAAAACGGACAACCTGTCCACGGGAGCGGGGACCATCAAGATTGCACTGGAATGGGGCGCTATCTCCGGCGGGACGCTGGCGAACGGCACTTACAGTTCCGCGACTTTTACCCCGGACGGCAAGGGGGGTAAGACCATTGAGCTGGATGCCAGCAAGTCTTCCCTGACAGATATCCGGGATGCCATCAACCAGTCGGATGCCGGGCTGACAGCGACCATTGTGAACGACGGCGGCGGCTATCGCCTTTCCATTGCCAATTCGGTAACCGGCGAGGACCACAGCCTGAAAATCAGCGTATCGGACGATACAGGCGGAGAAATTACGGGTTTGCTGGCGCACGACCCTGCCGGCACGCAGGCGCTGACAGAAACGCAAGCCGCCCAGAACGCACATTTTACGCTGGATGGTATTGCCGTTTCCAAGCCCTCCAATACAGTGTCGGATATGCTGGAAGGTGTTACGCTGACGCTGCTGTCCACCAATGTGGACAAATCCACTTCGATTTCTGTCTCCCGCGACACGAGCGCTGCCCGCTCTGCGGCAGACCAGCTTGTGTCCGCCTACAATACGGCGATGAAATCGTTTAAGGACCTGACGGCATATGACGCGGAAAACAAATCTGCTTCCGTTCTGACGGGAGATTCCGGTGTTCGCTCGGTCCAAAGCGCCTTAAGCAAGGTGTTGACCCAATCCAACCCGAACGCGCCGCAGGGATATCGCAATCTGGCGGATATCGGGATTACCCTGCAAAAAGACGGGACGCTGGCAGTTGACAGTGCGAAGCTGGACAAGGCCGTAGCAGGTAACTACGACGCGGTCGTCGCGTTGTTCGCCCAGGGTGCTGCCAGTTCTGATCCGGGTATCTCCGTCGAGAGTACGGGTTCTTTGGCGCAGTCCGGGAAATATCAGGTCGAGATTACCCAGGTTGCGACGAAGGGTTTCGCCGCATTCGATTTCTCCGCCGGTTTTGTCCAGGGCGATGGTTCCATTGACCTGTCAACGGCGGATGCGGCAATGCGCACCATGATGGTCTCGGTGGGAGGAGCCAGCAAATCCATTACGCTGGATGACGTGCGCTATGGCAGCGCGAACGACCTGGCGTCGGCGCTGCAAACGAAAATCAATGAGGCTTTTAACTCCTCCGGTGTCAGCCTGTCCGTTACTGCGGATTCTGCCGGGCGCTTCACCGTAACGTCCGGCGAGTATGGTTCACAATACAGTGTACACGTCGCGCCGACAGCTGGTCTTTTTGATTCCTATGCCGAAACGGCGGGGATGGATGTGGCAGGCAGAATTGACGGGCGTGATGTCACCGGGTCCGGTCAGACATTGACAGGCGCTGCTGGCACCCTGACAGCCGGGTTGAAGCTGAAGATAACGGCGGAAGCGCCCACTACGGCGACCATTTCCTTCTCGCAAGGGGCTGCCTACCAGTTCGACCAGGTTGCCAGTTCACTGACAGGGGAGACCGGTCCGTTCAATACCCGGATAGACGGTCTAAACAAGACGCTGGAAAGCCTGACCAAACAATACAGCACCATGGAAGAGCGCATCAACGCGACGGAAATGCGTTATCGCGCCCAGTTCACGTCGCTGGATTCGCTTGTCAGCAAACTGAATGCGACCAGCAGCTATTTGACACAGCAATTGAGTGCTATCTCGGCGATGTG
>JAISAG010000139.1 GCA_031266815.1 Burkholderiaceae bacterium
ACCGATTACAAGCTATTAACCGCTACCTGGACAGGACCCGCGCAAAACCAGATTGATCAGGGCAAAGCCAAAAACTACCTTTATGGTGCCTCCGCCCGTCTTGCCGCACTCACCAGCGGTGCAGACCATGTGGTCTCCCTGCTGGACAATTGGCAGCACTCCTCCCAAACCCCGACGAGCGCCGGTTTTCGTTCCTTCGTTTCCATGCAGGGCAGCAGCATCAAAACCCGTACCGGCTCCAGCGTAAACAATAATGGGGCGAGTTTTGCACTGGGCGGCGCCCTTGACACCGCCACCCGTCTGGGAACACTCACCACGGGTGTCTTTGCCGAAGGGGGTATTGGGAGTTATGACAGCTACAGCCGCTTTGGGTGGGGAGATGGCGATACCTGGCACTATGGCATCGGCGCCTTTGCCAAACACGCTTTCACCAACCACCTCTATCTGGAAGGCTCTGCCCGTATTGGGCGTGCCAAGGCCGACTTTGACGGCAAGGGGAGTGTCTCTGATTTGCATTACAACAGCGAGGGCAACTACTGGGGTGCGCACGCGGGAGCGGGGATTGACTATCCCATAACCCAAGTTGCCAGTGTGGACACCTATGCCAAACTCCTCTGGACCCATCAAGACAGCGATACCGTAACGACCCGCGCGAAGGAGCGCCTGTCCTTTGACAGTGCGGACTCCCTGCGCAGCCGCATTGGCACGCGCTACCGCCATAGGGTAGAAGAGAACCTGCGCGCACATGTGGGCGTGGGTTGGGAATACGAGTTTGACGGCAAGGCGCGTGCGAAGCTGGACGGGACAAAGATTGCGCACGAACCCGAGACACAAGGCCACAGCGCTTTGGTTGAAGCAGGTATTGAATGGAGAGCGACGAAGAATTGGTCTGTGAACGCCAACGCGACGGCGATGGGGGGACAACGCAAGGGGCTTACCGGATACGCCCAAGCCACCTACCGCTTTTAGTGAGAAGGTGAATGCGGGTGCATGGCGGTGTTACTGCGGTACTCGTTCCCTCGCCTACCAGTAAGGTATGTCTCGGTCACTGCGTGCCGCGCGCCTTGCCCTGCCTCCCGCATTCCACGTTTTGGGGGTAGCGGGCGCGAGTAACCTCTGCGGCACCGTTTCAAAACTGAACGTCAACTTATGATGGAAGAACAGAAATTCCAGAAAGAACGATGAGTACACAGGTTTTTTTGCTTATTCTGGAAAGCGGCTAATGGGTGCAGAATAATGAGACAGGAACAGAGTTGATGTATCCATAAAGAACATTGTAATGACATTTACTGTATAACATACGCTGTAAAAGATATATTTATGTCATTTATACTTTCATCTTTATCGGAGATTCTGCAATCATTGGGGCGTCGTCTGCGGGAGCAGCGACTGGCCCAAGGGTTGCCGCAACGTGAATTGGCGGAAAAGGCCGGACTGTCTCTCGGTGCCGTCCGGAATCTGGAGCGCAATGGCGCCTGCTCACTGGAAACGCTGGTGCGGGTCGCGCAGACCCTTGGGTTGATAACAGAACTGGACGAACTTTTCAGGCTCAAAACTCTGTCCATTGCCCAGATGGAAAAAAACACGCAGGCCAGACAGCGCGCCCCGCGAAGGAGCGCATCGTGAAAAAACTGGCGGTTCACTATTGCGGGTGGGGAGAAGACTGGCCGTTGGGACTTTTGGCCGATGACGGGACAAACCTGCTTTTTGAATATTCCCCGGATGCACTTTCGCAGGGGCTTGTGCTTTCACCGTTGCATCTCGGCTTGCGCGCGCAGGCCTATGGCAATTTCCCGGATTTTCTGAATCGGCTTCCTGGCCTTGTTGCTGACAGCCTGCCGGATGGCTGGGGTTTGCTGTTGATGGATCGTCTCTTTCGGAAATATGACATGCCGCATCCGGGGCCGCTTGACTGTCTGGCATTTATTGGCAATCGGGGAATGGGCGCGTTACGCTATGAACCCGTGAATGCGTCGGGTGAACAGGAGCCAGACTGGAACCTGTTGACTCTGGCGCAGGAGAGTGAGCGGGTATTGGCGGGAGACACAACCGCAGCCTTAAGGGAGCTTGCCGTTGCCGGTGGCTCACCGCAAGGTGCACGACCAAAAGCACTGGTGCAGTACGATGCCGCAACAGGAAACATCCGTACACGAACCGACGCGGCAGGAACGCCCTGGCTGATTAAATTCCCGGCACAACGGGAACACCGGGAAGTCTGCGCCATTGAGCAACTCTATGCCGAACTGGCGCGTGACTGCGGGATCGACGTGCCGGAAAGCATTTGTTTTGAGTTTTCCCCCAGACTGGCAGCCTTTGGCGCTGCCCGCTTCGACCGGGAGAAGGGGATGCGGGTTCCCGTTCACAGTTTGGCAGGATTGCTGCACGCTGACTTCAGGACGCCGGGGGCGACGCATTATGTCCTGTCTCTCCGCGCAACCGCTTTTTTGACACGCGACAGACGCGAGGTGGAGAAAGCGTATGCCAGAGCCGTTTTCAATGTCATTTTTCATAACCGGGATGACCACCCAAAAAATTTTGCCTGGCGCCTTGGTCAGGATCGTTTGTGGCGACTGGCTCCGGCCTATGACCTGACTTTCAGTGAAGGGCCAGCCGGTCAACACTATATGGATATTTGCGGTGCGGGTACGGATATTACACGCGACAAACTGCTTCAGTTGGCAAATGAAACAGATGTTTCGCCCGCTTACGCTGAGAAAACGATAGACAGAATCTGTACGCTTGCCGGGGACTTTTCAGAAAAGGCAAAGGATTTTTCGATCCGGCGGCAAACGGTTCAGCAGATAAGACGGGCTATAGAGCGTTGCCGGGTCAATGCGCTGAAGACGATGTAGCTGGTTGTTGAGTTGCAGATAAAAGGAGAGAAAGGCATTGTCCGCGTCTTCTGCTATACGCTTGTCGGAAAAAAAACGGCAAATCCTGTTCGTGTGAGACGGAGAAATCACACAACTGATTGTCCAGTAAATCAATGGGTACAATTTTGTTTCACCACATGGAAACGAAACCGCACCTCAAACATCTCGCAAAACGCTTTCAAATATCGCGCCACACTGCAGAAAATGCCTTTTTGCATCTGAAACACAGGTGCAACATTGCAACACGCTGTGCCCAAAATGCCGCTTCTGGCTGCCGTACCGATGTATCGTTATCTGGATGAAAGTCTTGTGGCGACACCCTCCAGGGACACCCGGCACATAAATATTGCTTTGAGGCAACATTTCGAGTTAAAATCAACCCCGCGGATTGAAAATATTCCTCTCAGAACATTCCAAACCATTTTGGCATCTTCCAAATCCTTTGCGTCAACCTTGTCATTCCGTGAAGAACTATGAATAACATCATGACAATAAACGGGCGAAAGGCGCTTATCCAATACGACCCCAAAATTGACCTGTTCAGGGGGGAATTTTTCGGGTTGTCTGGCGGTGCCGATTTTTATGCTCCTGATGTGGAGGGGCTTCGCGCGGAAGGAAGCCGATCTCTCAATGTGTATCTGGCAATGTGCCGGGAAAAAGGGATAGCGCCGTACAAGTTCTATTCTGGTCGCTTCAATGTCCGTATATCGCCTGACCTTCACGCTGCGGCAGTCACTGTCGCCACCGCGAGTGGGAAAAGCCTGAATGACTTCGTGATGGAGGCCATCGCGGATAGGGTAAGGTAACTCGAACAAAGGTGGTATTTCTGCTCCGTGCGCCCACACAGGAAATGGCAAGGCGCGAGGAAGTGAGTACGTACGACAACCCGTACTGGCAGGCGAACGGCAACACCGCCACGCGCCCGTGTCGCCGTTTCCATAAATGGCTGTACCCCAAAAGGCAGGTATGACAGAATGTGAGCCTTCGATAACGTTCAACGATACCGACATACCATGCTGATCCATCCCATGCCCGACCCGGTTGTCGTCAAACTGGGGCCCGTCGCCATTCACTGGTACGGGCTGATGTACCTTACCGGCTTCCTGCTGGGCCTGTACTTCGGGAAAATTCGCATCCGGCAACCTCACCTTCGACAAGCCGGCTGGACAGACAGGAATCTTGACGACCTGCTCTTCTACATCGTGCTGGGAATCGTGCTGGGGGGAAGGCTGGGGGAAGTGCTTTTTTACCATCCGGCGTACTACTTTTCCCGCCCGCTGGAAATATTCGCCATATGGCGGGGAGGCATGTCTTATCACGGCGGATTTCTTGGCGTTATATTCGCCATGTACTGGTGGTCAAAAAAGAATAACCGGCATCTCGTAGACACGTGGGACTTGATTGCGCCGCTGATACAACCCGGTTATATCGCGGGCAGAATCGGCAATTTCATCAACGCGGAACTACCCGGACGGGTCGCAGACCCATCGCTCCCCTGGGCAATGATTTGGCCCAATGTGGACGCGCTGCCGCGCCATCCGTCCCCCCTTTATCAGGCGCTGGTTGACGGGGCGCTGATGTTTGTCATACTGTGGTTTTTCGCCAGAAAGGAAAGGCCACGGGGCGCTGTCTCCGCCATGTATTGCCTGTTGTACGGTTCCTGTCGCACGATAACGGAGTATTTCCGCATCCCGGATTATGATGTGACGCTAGCGGGGATTCACCTGTCGGCAGGGCAGATGCTGTCCCTGCCGATGGCGCTGGTCGGACTCATCTGGCTTTGGCTTGCCTACAGAAAGCCCGCGCCGCCGCCGACTGCGTATCAGCGGGAAAAGTAACACTGCCGCCGCAGATGCTATCGGATTCCCGGTCCGCGCAATCCGTGCGGACCGGGAATCGCACTGGACAGCCCAGCGGCTATTTCAGCACAGATTTCAGTGTCTTGCCGATTTCTCCCGGATTGCGGGTGACCGTAATACCGCATTCTTCCATCACCGCCAGTTTTTCCTGGGCCGTTCCCTTGCCGCCGGAAATGATGGCACCGGCGTGTCCCATGCGCTTGCCCTCGGGAGCCGTTACACCGGCAATAAAGCCGACAACGGGTTTCTTCATGTTAGCCTTGACCCATCTTGCCGCTGTTTCTTCGTCGTTTCCGCCAATTTCTCCCACCATGATGACGGCTTCGGTTTCGGGGTCCTCGTTGAACATTTTCAAGACATCAATGTGTTTCAAGCCGTTGACCGGGTCTCCGCCGACACCCACCACGGTTGACTGCCCAAGATTGAATTCGGCAAGCTGGCTCGCGGCTTCATAGGTCAGTGTTCCGGATTTGGATACCACGCCAACAGAGCCTTTCCTGTGGATGTGTCCCGGCATGATGCCGATTTTCAGTTCATCCGGCGTAATAATGCCCGGACAGTTCGGTCCCAGCAGGATACTGGGTTTCCCTTTCATCCTGTCGCGCGTCTGTATCATGTCCCGAACCGGAATGCCTTCTGTAATGCAAATGACGAAAGCGATACCGGCATCCACCGCTTCGTCAATGGCGGCAGCAGCAAACGGGGGAGGAACATAGATGACGGAAACGGTTGCCCCGGTCTGCTTTTTTGCCTCTGCCACGGTATCAAAGACGGGAAGGTCCAGAAAACGCGTCCCGCCTTTTTTGGGCGTCACGCCGCCGACATAGCATTCCTTGCCCAAAGCGTATTTCTGTGACATTTCAGTGTGGAACGCCCCGGTTTTCCCGGTCAGCCCTTGAACAATCACCCGCGAATTTTTATTGATCAGAATAGACATATTATTTACCCTTCGCAGCGTTAATCGCCTTTTGTGCGGCATCGGTCATGCCATCGGCGGGAATAATCGGCAAACCGGATTTGGACAGGATTTCCTTGCCCAGATCAACATTGGTTCCCTCAAGGCGAACGACTAGGGGAACTTTCAGCGCGACCTGACGGGCCGCCGCGATGATGCCGTTGGCGATGACGTCGCACCGCATGATGCCGCCGAAAATGTTCACTAAAATGCACTGCACCCTCGGGTTTGCCAACATGATCTTGAAGGCTTCTGTCACTTTTTCTTCCGTCGCGCCACCGCCAACATCCAGAAAATTCGCGGGCGCACCGCCAAACAGCTTGATGGTATCCATCGTCGCCATAGCCAAACCGGCGCCATTTACCATGCAGGCAATATTGCCATCCAGCGAAATATATGTCAGGTCAAACTGGGAGGCGGCGATTTCATCCGGATCTTCTTCGTCCAGGTCACGCAGCTCCCGTACTTCTGGATGGCGATACATGCCGTTGGAATCAAAGTTGAACTTGGCGTCCAGCGCAACAATGCGATTGTCGCCCGTCAAGACCAGAGGGTTGATTTCAGCCAGCGAGGCATCGGTTTCATCGAATGCCTTGTACAACCCCTGCATGAACTGGCTCGCTTCCTTTACCGCCGCGTCGGGGATGCCGATTTTTCTCGCGATATCCTCCCCCTCGGCAGCAGTCAGTCCGGTTTTGGGATTGATAAAAACCTTGTATATACGCTCAGGCGTATCACGTGCCACATCCTCAATGTTCATCCCTCCCTCGGAGGAAGCCATCAGCGCAACCCGCTGCGTTTCACGGTCTACGACCATCCCCACATAGTATTCCTTGGCGATATTTGCGCCTTCTTCTACCAACAGGCGCTTGACCACCCGCCCTTCCGGTCCGGTCTGATGCGTGACCAGCGTCATGCCAAGGATTTCTCCGGCGTACTGCTTGACTTCGTCCAGCGACTTGGCCACTTTGACTCCGCCGCCTTTCCCTCTTCCACCCGCGTGAATCTGCGCCTTGACTACCCACACGTTCCCCCCAAGCTTGCGGGCGGCTTCCTGTGCCTCGTCAATACTGAAACAGGGGACACCGCGCGGTGTTGTGACACCATATTTGCGCAGAATCTCCTTGCCCTGGTATTCATGAATATTCATCATTTATCCTTCAAAAATAAACGGATGGACAATAAAAAGTTGCTTCTCCCACTAAAACGCCACAACGAACCGGGATTCACCCGGCACACTCTCTTCTTTTCACTTCTGTTTTTTCAGCGGATTGGTGAACGCGCCCTGCGCTTTCAGCCCGGCAATCTGACCATCGCTGTATCCGCATACGTCCTTCAAAATCTCGTCCGTGTGCTGTCCCAGCGTGGGTGCGGGCAATATCCTGTCAACATTGCCCATGGACAGTTTCACTGGCATACCAACCGTCCAGTAGTCTCCCTGCGGGTGACCTTCGACTTTCACGTACATCTGACGATGCGCAACGTGCTTGTCGCGGGTAACTTCTCCTGTTGTCAGAACCGGACCGCACGGTATATCCTTCGCGTTGCACAGCGCCGTCATTTCCTGCTTCGTGAAGTTTGCCGCGAAGTCCGCCAGCATCTTCCACAGTTCCCCCTGATTTTTGCGGCGTTCGCCAATCGTTGAGAAACGCGGATCCATGATCAGAGATTCGCCGCCTATCATGGTAGCGACGGTCGGCCATATCGCTTCCTGAATCACGATATAAACGTAGTCGTTTTGCCCGTGCGGCTTGCAAGGAATACTGTTACCCAACTGTCCGCCGCCCGAATCATTGCCCGCGCGAGGCGTGGAGGTCAGTCCCAAGGTTGGACGGCTGTATTCCGCCAGTTCGCCCTTGCCGTCCATCAAACGACCATGGTCACGGTACTTCACGCGGCACAGATTCATCACTGATTCCTGCATCGCCGCTTCCACATACTGACCTTTTCCGCCGTTGTGAGTGCGGTGATACAGCGCAGCGCAAATGCCAATCGCCAGATGCAGCCCCGCTCCCGTATCACCAATTTGCGCACCCGTGATGGTCGGCGGATCTTCGGGGAACCCGGTGCACGACATGGCGCCGCCCATGGCCTGCGCAATCGGCTCATACGCCTTGTAGTCCGCGTACGGACCCGACGAACCGAATCCCTTCAGCGATGCGACGATAATCCCGGGATTGATCTTGTTGATGTTCTCGTAGGAATAACCCAGCCTGTCCAAAACCCCGGGACCGAAGTTTTCCATGACCACGTCCGATTTCTTGATCAAATCCTCAAACACCCGGGCACCGCCCCTGTTCTTCATGTTGATCGTAATCGAGCGCTTGCTGCTGTTTAGCATCGTGAAATACAGACTGTCCTTGTCTCTTTCGTGACGAAGCTGTTGACGGGTGATATCTCCGCTCGGCGGTTCAAGCTTGATCACATCCGCTCCCATCCACGCCAGCAACTGCGATGAAGCTGGCCCAGCCTGTACGTGAGTCATGTCAATGACACGCACCCCCGATAATGCTTTGCTGCCCACAGTCTATCCCCTTCCAATTGGTCGGCCTGCACTGCTTGCTGCCGCTCTTCGAAAACACGCCCGCTTCCGCTTCGGAATAACCCGCCGACTTTCACTTCTGATGCAAGACCTAATCTGCCGCTGCATCAAATACCGACACCGACGCACATCATAGCGCGTTGCGCACGGATATAGCCTTGACTGCGGTCAAGTTTTATTTGAGAAATACCACGAAATGCCACGCACGGCCCGTGAGCCGGGTCAGTTGTCGAGCCAGCCCCGACGTTTGAAATACCAGAATGGGGCAATGGCGCTGGCGAGCATTATCAATATCGCGAGCGGATAACCAAAGTCCCACGACAATTCCGGCATGACCCGGAAGTTCATGCCGTAGATGCTGGCTATCAGCGTAGGAGGCAGGAAGGCAACGGCGGCAACGGAAAATATCTTGATAATCTTGTTCTGATTGATATTGATGAAACCCACTGTGGCATCCATCAGGAATTTCATCTTGTCGAACAGGAAAAAGGTGTGTCCGTCCAGTGATTCGATGTCACGCAGGATTTGTCGTGCTTCTCCAAATTGCTCCGGGTCCAGAAGGCGTCCACGCATCAGGAAACTGACAGCACGACGGGTATCCATCATGTTCCGGCGAATTCGCCCGTTCAAATCCTCTTCGTGCGCAATAGTGCTGAGTGTGGTCGCTGCATCCCGGTCGGTGAATTCTTCCTGCAACACGCGCGCACCGATTTCTTCGAGGTTGCGGTATATCCCTTCCAGCGCGTCTGCGGAATATTCCGCGCTGGTGGCGTACAAGTCCAGCAGAACATCCTTGTAGTCCGTAATATAACCCGGACGCGAGCGGGCACGCAGGCGAACAAGCCGGAACACTGGCAAATCGTCCGCACGAACGGAAAACAGGACGTCCCGCGCCAGGATGAAAGCAACGGTGACAATCTGGGGTGCTTCATCATCGTCAATACGGAAGTCGGTGCGCAGATGCAAATCACCGTTTTCCGCTTCGTAGTAGCGAGCGGACGCCTCAATGTCCTGCACTTCATCTTCATCCGGCATCGTCACGCCGTAGCTGGTTTTGACCCACTCCCGCTCGTCGTCATCCGGGTCAATCAGGTCCACCCAGACGGGTACAATCCCTTCCAGGTCTTCTTTGGCATCAATGCTGACCTGATGCAGGCGCCCATTCTCTAAAGTGAATACGTTAAGCATGGCATTACGATTTCCAGGAAATCCCGTAACATCGCGCAGGCGGGGAAATCCGTTGGCGCAGGAAGGGGGGTCGTGCAAGGAAAGGGAGAGTGTACCGACTTCAACAGAGGGACGCAAGCACCCCTATCCGGATGGTTTGCTTTTTTTTCGGCGGGCCTTTTTCTTTGCCGTCACTGGTTTTTTCCGGGGTAATTCGGCAGACCCCATCCGGTTCAGAATGACCTCGGTACGGTAGGCAAGGTAAATGGAATCGGGGCGTGCGCCAAAGTAACGCGGATTGGGCAGCATGACTGCCAGTCTTGCCGCCTGGACAGGGCCCAGGCTGGCAGCCGGAATGTGGTAATAGTGCCGGGAGGCCGCTTCGGCGCCAAAGATACCTGTTCCCATCTCAACGACATTGAGATAAATCTCGAATATCCGCTGCTTGTCCATCAGCATCTCCAGCATGAAGGTAATCAGCAATTCCTGCGCCTTTCGAAGATAGCTGCGGCTCCCCGACAAAAAAAGGTTCTTGGCAAGCTGCTGTGTAATAGTAGAACCACCGGCAACCACTTTGCCTTTCTTCACATTTTTTTCATACGCACGCATTAATCCATCCCAGTCCACGCCCTCGTGTTCCGAAAAATGGGCGTCTTCCGAGGCAATCACTGCCTTTTTGAGATGAATGGATATCCTGTTGTAGGGAACCCATTTGTGCTTCAGTTGCGCCCGGGGATTTTTCTGGCGGAGAACGGAGAGTTGCTGGCGCATAAAGCGGGTAGATTCGGGATTGAAGTGAACCCACCAGGCAATCTGGGCGAAAAAGTACATTTGCAGCAGCAAAAACAGGGTCAATGGAACCAGCAGAAACCACTTCCATTTTTGTCTCACAAAGAAAATCCCTCTTTTCATATTGTGCCTGTGCGCAGGGCGGCAAGCACAGGCGCCGTATCCGGCAACACTCCCCGCCAGACAAGAAAGGATTCGGCGGCCTGCTCCACCAGCATGCCCAATCCATCGCGCACTTGCGCACCGTGCTGCCTCGCGAACGCCATGAACGGGGTCGGCGCGCCATATACCATATCCAGCGCGAAAACGCGTGCGTTAAAAACGACGGCGGGAACAGGCGGCCTTTCCTGCACCAGTCCGGCGGAAGTGGCATTGATGACAATATCGAACGCATCCTTCAGGTCACCGTATGGAGAAACTTGTATGGCAGCGTCTGAAAAAAGGGCAGCCAGTTCCCTTGCTCTCTCCAGATTCCGGTTGGCAATGCACAAACACGCCGGGTTCTGCTCCAGAAGTGGCTGGATAACACCGCGGGCAGCGCCGCCCGCACCCAAAAGCAATACGCTTTTCCCTGCGAGGGACAACCCTTCGTTTCGCACCAAATCTGTCAGTAACCCTTTCCCATCAGTATTGTCTCCCACAATCCCCTTGCGGCTGTCCCGAAACAGGGTATTGACCGCACCGGCAATTTTGGCGCGGGGGGTCAATACATCCGACAGAAGATAGGCATCCCGCTTGAACGGCACCGTGACATTGAGCCCTTTTCCTCCTTCTTCCATGAAGTTGCGAACGGTAATATCGAAGCGGTCCAACGGCGCCAGCAAATGGGAATAGCGTATGTTCTGCCCTGTCTGCCGGGCAAAAAGCGCGTGAATATCGGGCGATTTGCTGTGCTTGACAGGGTTTCCTACGACGGCATAGCGATCCGATTCAACCATGGGATAACCCTTTCAGGAAAACGTTATCAGGACGCGCGCTGGGATTCGGTCTCCAAGCCTTTCTCGCGCGTAAACCGAAAGCGGGTCACGATGACCCACACCTGGTTTTTTGCCCGGGCAAGCATCCCGGGCGGAAAAGGCCCAAAAGGCGCTGCCCTGCGGACAATTTGCAGTGCTGCCCTGTCCAGAATGTTGTTGCCGGACGACCTTTCGACCCGGGGTCCCCCTTCTGCCTCGTACAGTGTGCCATCAGACGAAACAGGAATATACACGGTCAATTCCCCGTACAGCTTGCGACCGTGACGCTGGGGAAAATTCAATGTTCCCACGTTCTCGATTTTTCTCTGCATCGCCTTGTAGTACATGGCGTACCCCACTTCTTTCGTACGGGGGGTAATATGCACCTTGTTCGGCTTGCTGCCCTGCTCCCGGATATCCCGCTCTATCGCCGCCACCTTGTCGGAAAGAAGCGGCTGCTGGCGCGTCCGACCATCCGCCGCCGCACGCCCATCCTTTTGGGGCAGCGCCTTGGCGGGCGACTCGACCGGAAGGTTGCCTTTCAACTCTTCCGTTAACTGCTTTTGCTGTTTTTGCAAGGTATCCAGCCTTTGCTGCGCGGCAATCAGCAAGTCGCCATCGGACCGTTTGCCCGAATTGGGCAGGGGAGAATGCGGTTGTCCCTTGCCGGCTGTTCCACCGCCATCCGTACTGGTTTGCGACAATGCGGCGGGATTCAGCGGTGACAAGCTGTCCCGGGCATTAACCAGCACAACTTCCAGCGGCAACTGTGTAGGGGTAAGCGGAATCGTGCGAGGAAGGGGAAAGTGGAAAAATGCCAGCAGTCCGTGCGCCAGGATGGACACCAGGACAGCAATACTGAGCGATCTGTTTTGCGCAAACAAGTTCACCCGCGTCCTCCGCAAGCGTCCCAGGAAGCACCGGACGGTTTTGTCGCCGGCACACCCGTTTTCAGCGCGAGAGCAAAAATCATTCCGCCATATCCTCGTCAGGCTCCATCCCGTCTTCCTCATGCGGCGCGGCAGATACTCCCAGCAGGCGCGTCTCAACGGAAAGGTCTATCTCGTCCCATTTTAGTATATCTACCTTTATCCGGGTCCCTCTTTCCAGAGAAGGGGAAGCGGGCAGTGTGACAGCGAGCGGGACGTCCGCCAGGCGCGCGCCATCCTCACGGGTCAATACCGCTTCAAACTGGTGCGACGGTTGCTGTGACAGCCAGCGCAGGCACCAGTAGCGCTCCATCCGGGACTGAAACTCCCCGTAAACCGCATAAGCGGAATCAAATGCGGAAACAATGGCGAACAACGATGCATCCTGCTGACCAAAGGGCGCAGATGCCAGCAAATCAGGGCGGACGATTGACAAAATCTGCCACTGATTAACCAGATCCGTATAGCGCCGCAGCGGCGACGTACTCCATGCATACTGATCCACGCCCAACCCCTGGTGCGGCGCGGGATACGTCACCATCCTGACTTGACGGCGATTGATCCAGCCGCCGCTGCCTTCCCCCTGTATGCGAAAAATTCCGGGCACGCCCTGCTCGCCCATCATCTGCCCCCAGGTACTGTTGGCAAAAATCATCAGCTCGGAAACAATCCTGTCCAGCGGAGCATCCCGCAAGCGAGGCGTGATGGTCACTGTCTCATCGGGATGGATATGGAAGTGGTAGTCCGCCCGGTTCGGGCGCTCCGGCTTCAACCCGAAGCGCTCTCGCTTTACCATGCGCTGCCGCCACAGCACACACGCCCACTGCCACAGCAAAAACAGTTCATCCCGGTGCGGATATTCTCCCTGACCGCTCATCAGGCTTTCTTCCGTCACGACAGTGTCCCAGTCGTTATGCCGCATATTGGTCCGGACAACAATTCTTTCCACACGGGTTTCCGTTGAAATCAGCGCGTAATCCACTGCATTTAAGGTGATGTAAAGACTGAGCGCGGGACGCACTCCTCCCTCGTCCAGCGTAAATGCCCGAATGAAATCCGGCGGCAGCATCGTTATTTTGTGACCGGGCATGTACACGGTGGAAAGACGCCGCTTCGCCAGTTTGTCAACCGCATCATCCCGCACGATTCCCAGCGCAGGCACAGCAATGTGGATGCCTACGCGCAGATTGCCGTCAGGCAATCTCGTTACGGAAAACGCATCGTCAATCTCTGTCGTTGTAACATCATCAACGGAAAAGGCCGCCACGTCAGCGACCGGCAAATCGGGTATGGCAATTGTCACGCCCTGTTCGGGCAATTCAGACCCCTCGGGGAAATGCTCGAACAGAAAGCGGGACACATGGAGCTGTTGGGGAGAGGCGATCCCGCCTGTTTGCAGCATCAGCCGTTCCGGCGTCGTCTGCAGTTCGGTGCATGCCTGGACCAGTGCCTTGTACGCCGTACTGTTTTTGTCCGGCTTGCAAACCAGCGACAGGGCAAGCGGGGCCATTTCGGGGGGCAGTGCGCCCTCTTTCAATTGCGCGACATACTGTACCTGAACAATGGCCTGCTGCCGTTTTTTTTCCATCCCCGCCAGCGCGGCTTTCAGCGCGTCCCTGGGTGCAGCCTTATAGCGTCCCTTCCCTTTTTTGTAGAAATAGGCGGGCGCTGAATGCAGCCTGATCAGAAGTCCGGCAAATTCGCGCGGTTCGGGATTATGCCCGAAGTATTCCGTTCCCAACTCAACAAACCCGAATTCCGCTTCGCCTGCAACCTCCCACAGGAAATCCAGGTCAATCGTATTCGCCAGTTCACGTGCTTCTGCCATCAACTGCGAGGGATCCTGCACCGTGTACTGTAACAGCACATCGCGGGAACGCACTTTGACCCGCTTCCCACCCGGCAGCGCGACCTGATAGGATTCGCCCGCCTGGGCCAGCACACTCCCCGTCCTGAATTCGCCGGATTCCTCAAAAAACAGATTCATTCACTCCCTCGTTTTTTGGGGCAACGTGGGCGATATGCCCGCAAAAGAGAGTATCTCACCGAAATAATCCGGGAATTCGGGCAAACTGTGATCACTCCCCTCAATGATGATCTGCCTGCTGTGCGGGTAATGGGCGGACATCTGCTGCCAGTCGAGCAATTCATCCCCCGTTGCGGCAATCAGCAGATAACGTTCCGGACGTGTGGTGCGGTGTACCTGTATGGCTTTCAATTCCTCTCCGTAATGTGCAAGACCGTCCTGCCACTCCGCCAGTGTTGGCACCCCCGGCGAACGGGGATCCGCCGCCTTGATTTTCCAGGGGTCAACAACCGGGTTAAGCAATACGGCGCGACACCCGGTCTTTTCCGCCAGATAGCAGGCATAATACCCTCCGAGCGACGAGCCAATCAGGGTAGCCGTGCCTGGGTCGCCCATATCACGCAGAATCTGTGATATGGATTCCCTGGGCGACAACGGCAGCTGGGGACAAGCAAAAAGGCCCGACAGCCCCTGCCTTTCCATGTAGTCAGTCATCACCTGCGCCTTGAAAGACTGCGGCGACGAGCGAAACCCGTGCAAATACAGAATGGTCATGATGCTGCCCCTATTTTGTCCAGCAACTTCTGGTGGATACCGCCAAAGCTGCCATTGCTCATAACCAGCACGTGATCCCCCGGACGCACGGCGCGGGCAACCGCATCCACCAGCTTGTCCAGATCACTGAAAGCCTGTGCCCGCGGCGCGAGCGGAGACAGCACATCTGCCAGAGGCCACTCCAATGCATCCTTCCCTTCACTGGCGCCGTATCCAAATATCAGGTCGGCCGCTTTCAAGGCGTCCGGCAGCCGATCCTTCATCGTCCCCAGTTTCATGGTATTGGAACGGGGTTCGAGTACAGCGATCAGTCTGGCGGAACCGATTTGCCTGCGCAACCCCGCCAGGGTCGCTGCGATAGCGGTCGGATGATGAGCAAAATCGTCATGGACAGCAACATGGTTGACCACCCCGCGCAACTCCATGCGCCGTTTGACTCCCGTAAAGCGGCACAATGCCGCGGCTGCTTCCCCGGGCGCAACACCGGCGTGGCTTGCCGCGGCGATGGCGGCAAGCGCGTTTAAGCGGTTGTGTTCCCCACCAAGACGCCACGTCACCGTCCCATGATATTGCCCGTCCTGCAACACATCAAATGTATCCTCATCCTGCTCGCGGAATGTCCATCCTGCCCCGGAGGCATCGCCAAACCAGACCGTTTCTGTCCAGCATCCTCTTGCCAGCACCCGCTTTAATCCGGCTTCACGGGCATTAACAATCAATCGCCCTTCTCCGGGAATCGTGCGGACAAAATGATGGAATTGTGTCTCAATTGCGTCTAAATCAGCAAAAATGTCTGCGTGATCGAACTCCAGATTGTTCAGTATGGCGGTTCGGGCATGATAGTGGACGAACTTGCTCCGCTTGTCAAAAAAGGCGGTGTCATACTCGTCTGCCTCAATGACAAAAAAATCGGCGCTCCCCCGATTTTTCCCCAAGCGGGCGGATATGCCGAAATTGGTCGGGATGCCTCCCACCAAAAATCCGGGCGCGCACTGACAATCTTCCAGTATCCACGCCAGCATGGACGCAGTGGTCGTCTTGCCATGTGTTCCCGCCACAGCCAGCACCCACCTGTCGCGAAGAATGTGCTGTCCGATCCATTCCGGTCCGGACAGGTAAGGCAATCCGGCATTCAGAATTGCTTCCATCAGCGGATTCCCTCTGGATACGACATTGCCGATGACAAACAAATCGGGACGCAGCGCCAGTTGGGATGCGTCATACCCCTCAATCAGCCCAATGCCCTGCTCCTGCAACTGGGTACTCATGGGAGGATACACATGGGTATCGCACCCTGTTACCCGGTGTCCGGCGGACTGCGCCAGCACGGCAATACCCCCCATAAAAGTACCGCCGATACCCAGGATATGAATATGCATAACGAGATGAAAGAAACAGGACAGCCATGATTGTATCCCGACTCGCGCCTTTTTGCGTTCCAAGGTATCATGCGGGATGGCAAGAGAGCGAAAAACTGATCGGGGGGTGAGGAACCGGATTGCCGCGACTGCCGCCCGTATTGTCGCAGAAGAAGGCGCTGATTACGCTTTTGCAAAAAAGAAAGCCCTTCGCCAGGTAGCAGGACGGACGCGGGCGAACGGCAATATCGTGCCGGACAACAGTGAGGTGGAAGACGAAGTCAGGCGGTACAATGCCCTCTTTTTGCGTGACAGCCAACCCGCCCGCCTGTTGCAGTTGCGACTGGCTGCGTTGAAAATGATGCGGGAACTTGCCGATTTTCATCCCCATCTCACGGGAGCAGTGCTTAATGGGACGGGGGGTGAGCAAAGCGAGATTCAGCTTCAGCTTTTTACGGAAAATGCCAAGGATGTCGCCATTTTTCTTCTGAATCAGGGGATTTCCTTTGATGTGGAGGCTCTTGTCACCTCACAAAAAGAAATAACAGAAATTATTCGATTTTCGGCGGAGAACGAGGCATTTTGCCTGACGATACACACACCAACCGCAATGTATCGGATGATAAAAAAAGGAAGACAGTCTGCGGAAAGGGCCGATGCATCCGGATTGATGCGCCTGATCGCGCAGGACACCGGATAGCCTGGCGAGGAAAGAACCCGGCAGAAAAGCTTTCCGTATTCGGGTGCGTCCGCCGCGTATCGCTTGTAATAAATACTTGCAATTTATCGTCAGTTGGCGGCAGAATGCCATACATTCACTTTTACGCGGCACAGGCAGCATGGCAAAAAAGATACTTTTGCTGAACGGACCCAATTTGAACCGGCTTGGAACACGAGAGCCCGATGTTTATGGTCGGACAACACTGGCGGAAGTGGTTGACTCGCTTGCGCGCACCGTTGCGCAGGCGGGCGGGCAGTTTTCCCATTTTCAAAGCAACCACGAGGGCGAACTGATAGATCGCATTCACGCGGCGCCGGAAGAAGGGGTGAACGCCATTGTCATCAATCCGGGCGGGCTGACGCATACCAGTGTGGCGCTGCGAGATGCGCTGGCAAGCATCGCCATTCCCTTTTACGAAGTGCACCTCTCCAATATTTACCAGCGCGAATCGTTCCGCCATCACTCCTACCTCTCGGACATAGCCAGCGGGGTGGTGTGTGGTTTCGGTGTGGACGGTTACCGGATGGCAGTCGAATTTGCTGTCAGAAATTGATTATCACACTTTTTTGTTGGGCTTGATTATGGATCTTCGCAAACTGAAAACCTTGATTGAACTGGTCGAGGTATCACAAATCGCGGAACTGGAGGTCTCCGAGGGAGATAGCCGTGTACGTATCATCAAGAACACGGCGGTAGCGCCGCCGACTGTTTTCGTGCAACCCCAGGGCATCCCGCAGCAATACATTCCCACACTGCCTGCAGGCGCAGTCGCACCCGTGCCGCCGCCTGCCGCGCCTGCGGAAAATCCGCCGCCGGAGCCGCAAGGACATATCGTCAAATCACCCATGGTCGGAACATTTTATGCCGCATCCGCTCCCGGAAGTCCTCCCTATGTCGAAGTAGGCACAACCGTTCGGCAGGGTGACACGCTTTGCATCATCGAAGCCATGAAACTGCTCAATGAAATTGAAGCGGAAGTGTCGGGTGTTATCCGGCAAATTCTGGTGGAAAACGGGAACCCGGTTGAATATGCGCAACCGCTTTTCATCATAGGGTAGGCCATCAACCTATTTTTTATCGCGAACGCCGATGTTTGAAAAAATTCTGATTGCCAACCGGGGCGAAATTGCCTTGCGCATTTTGCGCGCCTGCCGTGAAATGGGCATCAAAACCGTTGCCGTTCACTCGGAAGCGGACAGGGAAGCGCAGTACGTTCGTCTTGCCGACGAATCCGTTTGTATCGGACCCGCCGCCTCCGCCACCAGTTATCTGAATATGCCCGCCATCATCAGCGCGGCAGAAGTGACAGACACCGAAGCCATCCACCCCGGATACGGGTTTCTGGCCGAAAACGCCGACTTTGCCGAACGGGTTGAGCAATCCGGTTTTGTGTTCATCGGTCCCGACCCGGAAGCCATCCGCGTAATGGGGGACAAGGTCAGCGCCAAACAAATGATGATAAAAACAGGTGTGCCATGTGTGCCGGGCTCGGAAGGCGCCTTGCCCGATGACCCGCAGGAAATCATCCACACCGCCAGAAAAGTGGGGTATCCCGTCATCATCAAGGCAGCCGGCGGGGGCGGCGGGCGCGGCATGCGCGTTGTTCACGCGGAAGCGGCCCTGTTAAACGCGGTTTCCATGACAAAAGCCGAGGCGGGTGCCGCTTTTGGCAACCCTGAGGTGTACATGGAGCGTTTTCTGGAAAACCCGCGTCACATTGAAATACAGGTGCTGGCGGACGGGCATCGGAACGCCGTGTGGTTGAGCGAGCGGGATTGCTCCATGCAACGCCGCCACCAGAAAGTAATCGAAGAAGCGCCTGCCCCGGATATCCCCAGACGGGTTGTGGAACGCGTCGGCGAGCGCTGTGTAGACGCCTGCCGCAAAATCGGTTACCGGGGAGCGGGGACCTTCGAGTTCCTTTACGAAAAAGGCGAGTTCTATTTCATTGAAATGAATACGCGGGTGCAGGTAGAGCATCCCGTCACGGAAATGGTCACTGGCGTTGACATTGTTCAGGAACAGATACGGATTGCCGCGGGAGAAAAGCTGCGCTTTCGCCAACGGGACATTCGAATCACAGGGCACGCCATCGAATGCCGGATCAATGCGGAAGACCCTTTCAAATTTACGCCCTCCCCTGGCAAAATCACTGCCTGGCATCCCCCCGGCGGACCGGGAGTGCGGGTGGATTCCCATGCCTATGCGGGATACACCGTTCCGCCCAACTATGATTCCCTGATCGGCAAACTCATCGTGCGCGGCGACACGCGGGAACAAGCCATTCGACGCATGCGAATCGCGCTGTCCGAGATGGTGGTTGAAGGGATACAGACGAACATTGACCTGCACCGCAACTTGATGGCGGACCCCTGCTTTGGAAAAGGCGGTACCAACATCCATTACCTGGAACAAAAACTGGCCGAAATGTTCTCCGAAAACATCAGGCACACATGAGGGCGATCATGATCGCATCATGGGGAGTCGGCATGTGAGCTGGAACGAGATTGTGCTGGAAATCCATTTTTCACAGACAGTGCCCTTTTCCGATGCCCTGCTGTCTGTCGGCGCGATGGCGGTGACAGTGGAAGACGCGGATGCGGGCACCGCAGCGGAAACCCCCGTTTTTGGAGAACCCGACGCCGATTCTGCGGAGCACGTCTGGCAAAAAAGCCGGATTGTGGCCTTGCTGGAGGCAGGACAATCTCCAGAGGAAATGATTGTCCGTGCGGCGAACGTGGCGGGCATGCCCGCCACTCCCGCGTTTACCGTACGCCATGTCCCCGAAAAGGACTGGGTGCGTGAAACACAATCCCAGTTTGAACCGATTCATGTCGGCAAACACATCTGGATTGTGCCGAGCTGGTGCCAGGTGCCCGACCATGCAGGCACAGTTCTGCGACTGGACCCGGGGCTGGCTTTCGGCACAGGGAGCCACCCGACGACTTGCTTGTGTCTGGAATGGCTGGAACAAACGATCACCGAAGGATGCAGCGTACTGGATTATGGCTGCGGATCGGGCATTCTCGCCATTGCCGCCTCCCGCCTGGGCGCAAAACGCGTCGAAGGAGTGGACATTGACCGGCAAGCGCTTGAGACGGCAGAGAAAAATGCGGCGGAAAATCAATGTACCATCCCCTTTTACCTGCCGGATGCATTCGCGAACACGGATGGACAGTATGACAGGATTGTCGCCAACATCCTGTCCGTCCCCCTGCAAAAGCTGGCGCCCACCCTTGCCGCACGTCTGCGTCCGGGCGGCATGATCGTTCTTTCGGGGATTCTGGACTGGCAAACGGCCGATCTGGTTGCGGCGTATTCTCCCTATCTCTCTCTGTCGGTTTGGAAGCAATGTGATGGCTGGGTCGCACTGACCGCACGAAAAACGGAGGGGATGTAATGGCACGTGAAATGCTGACCCGCTGCCCGCAATGCCAGAGCGTTTTCAATGTTTCCGAAGAGCAGCTGAAGCGATACGGAGGGCTTGTCCAGTGCGGCGTCTGCCAACAAACCTTCAATGGCATCCACCACCTTCAGGATAAGCCTTCTCCGGTCACATGGAGAGCGCAACCCCTACCACAGCAACCGGCACCTGCACCACAGCAACCGGCACCTGCACCACAGCAACCGGCACCTGCACCACAGCAACCGGCACCTGCACCACAGCAACCGGCACCTGCACCACAGCAACCGGCACCTGCACCACAGCAACTGGCACC
>JAISAG010000005.1 GCA_031266815.1 Burkholderiaceae bacterium
ATGGTGGCAGCGCCTTGCTGCCCCTGAATAGTGAACGATGCCGCGCCGCTTCCCGCCCCTGTTTCGATAGCGGACGGGGCGGAAGGAACCGAGGCAAGACGGTTGTTGCCGTATGCCGATGTCAGAAAACTACGTCCTCCCACGCTGAAAGTATCTCCTTCGCTCGCGCTTGCCTGAAGTGTTTGCGCCCCCGCGGTGCCGTCAAACAGGTTTGTACCGCCAAAGGAAGCCGTTCGTGCGACATCGTCCAGCGCGGTTGTCAATGCCTTTGCCTGTGCCTGCAACGCCTGACGACCCGATGTGGTGGGGTCGGACGACTGCGCCGCCAGTCCCCGGAGGCGCTGTAACATATCAGCAGAAGCAGACAGGGCTTCTCCTGCCGTCTGCGACAGCGAGACGCCGTCATATGCATTGCGTATGGTCTGATTTGCTCCGCTGAACTGGGCGGAGACCATCCCGGCAACGTCCTGACCCGCATTCACTCCACTGGCATCGCTGGCGCGCTTGGTGGACGAAAGGCGCTCCATGGCAGACACAAGCTTGGATTGTGTTTTAGTCAGTTGCTGCAATGTGCTCACGGCGTGCGAGCCAGTATTGATTTGCGGTGCCATATCTCCTCCATTTAAAGGGCGTAACACACGTTATCTCCATTAACGGCAGCTTCCTTTTAAAACTTGAGGGTTATTTTCAAAAAAAATATTTTCCCGGGAAGAAAACACAAACATGCCAGCGGGTGCGGCGCACAAGCAAGGGGGACAAGGTGCTGGCAGGGGAAGAAGGAGTCGAACCCTCGAATGCTGGAATCAGAATCCAGTGCCTTAACCAGCTTGGCTATTCCCCTGCGGCGGATTATACCGCATTCTTGTTCGGGGTGTATTGCGCTACGCCTGTATTTGGGTTGGGGGATGCTGTTTTCGGCGGGCGGCGCGTCAGGGTACTGCGCACTGTTTTCCCGCAAATGGTGCAACACGGCTGAAGATAGTGGCAGACAACATGGTCATCACACCAAGGGACAGATAAGTGCAGGCAAACGCCCGGTTGATGTCCATCGCCGAAGCGATTGCGGGAATGCCGGAAAACCGGTTCAATATGATGGTGGCAATGGCAATCCCCATGCTCATGGACAGTTGCATGATGACTGACAACAGGCTGTTGCCGCTGCTGGCCTGTTCATCGGGCAAATCAATGAGGGTGATCGTGTTCATGGCGGAAAACTGAATGGAATTGAGAATACCAAACAGCGTGAACAGGAACATGCTGAAAAAAAGCGGTGTATTTCGGTCAATCAGGGCGAAGGAACACAGCGAAATGCCCAGCAAAACGGTGTTGATGACCAGGAGCGCCCTGAATCCCATCCGGTTTATCAGGGGGGTGACCGCACTTTTGGCAAC
The DNA here is from genome assembly GCA_031266815.1 of Burkholderiaceae bacterium. Taxonomy (GTDB): domain Bacteria; phylum Pseudomonadota; class Gammaproteobacteria; order Burkholderiales; family Burkholderiaceae_D; genus Oxalobacter. Next base: position 1,392 of record JAISAG010000005.1, read on the forward strand.
AATCGCGCCCGCACTCATGGGGATCATGCTCAATCCCGCGTTCAGCGGCGAAAATCCCAGCCCGACCTGCAAAAGCAATGGCGTCAAAAAAGGCATGGCGCCCAGCCCGAACCGTGCCAGCAAATTGCCCGCGATGCCGACGGAAAAGTGCCGTACCGTAAAAAGCCTTGGCGGGAACAGCGATGTCCTGGCGCGCCGGGAATAAACGACATAAGCGACAAGACTGAGTGCGCTGATACCGGACAGCAGGATGGCATCATGTGAAAACAGGGTATATCCTCCCATGCCTTCCAGTGCCAGCGTCATCGTTAGCATGAAGCTGCCAAAGAAAAGAAAGCCGTATCGGTCAAACGGTGCCTGTCCCGCCAGGCGGGGAATATCCGGCATGTAGCGGAGCGTGCACAGAATGCCAATTAATCCTATGGGCAAGTTGATCAGGAATATCCAGTGCCAGCTGGCGTAATCCACGAGCAGTCCTCCCAGCGTTGGACCGGCAAGCGGGCCGAGAAGACCGGGGATGGTGACAAAACTGAGAATGCTGACCAGCTGATCCCGCGGATACAGTCGCAAGACGCTCAGCCTGCCGATGGGAATGAGGATAGCGCCGCCCACTCCCTGCAAAACGCGCGACGCGGTGAGGGTCCAAAGCGATGACGATAACGCGCAGGCGAGCGATCCAACAGAAAATACGGCAATGGATGCCAAAAACACCTGGCGAATGCCGAACCGGTCTGCAAGCCAGCCGGAGACGGGAATGCAGAGCGCGACCGTCAACAGATAGGCAATTACAACCATATGCATCCGGAGGGGGTGAACCCCCATGCTTGTCGCAATGCCGGGCAAAGCGGTATTCAGGATGGTGCCATCCAGTGTTTGCATGAAAAAGGCAATGGCGACAACCCACGGAAGAATGCGTGCGGTTCGGCTGTCAATGGGCATGAAATCCGGTATGTTGCCCTGTGCCATTCCCGGCTTTTCTACCGGGCCAGCCCGGAGCAGTTCCTGTCTTTCTCCGTTCACGAGGCGGCGCTGTCCTGCCCGGATTCGCCCTGCGCCAGTTCTTTCGCGGGCAGTGCCTCTCCGCGGGTGATTGCCAGCACTTCTTCTTCGGTTAGCGTTTCCTTTTCCAGCAAGGCTTTTGCCCCGACCAGCAACGCCTGATGCTTTTTCTCCAGAACTGCACTTGCCTTTTCAAAGGCAGATTGAACCAGTCGGCGTACCTCGTCATCAATTTCCCGTGCCGTTTGCTCCGAGTAATTCCGGAACTCTGGCATGTCGCCGGGGCGCATCAAAAAGTGGTTGCGGGTGTTTTCGTACGCGATTTGCCCCAGATGCTGGCTCATGCCGTACCGTGTTACCATGCTGCGCGCAATCTCGGTTGCCCGGACCAGATCATCCGCAGCGCCCGTTGTTACACGCCCGAAATGCAGTGACTCCGCGGCTCTCCCGGCCAGCAATACAGCCATCTTGTTTTCTAGTTCTTCCTGCAGCATCAGGTATCGGTCCTCTGTCGGACGGCTGATGGTATAGCCCAGCGCACCGATTCCTCTGGGAATGATGGATACCTTGTGCACGGTGTCTGTACCTGGCAGACTGATCCCGACAATGGCGTGCCCCATTTCGTGGTAGGCAACAATCTCGCGCTCCAGTTCGTTGATCAGGCGATTTTTCTTTTCCAGCCCCGCTACAATCCGTTCAACGCCACCAGTAAAGTCTTCCAGCGTCACTGCGTCGTGGTTTCTGCGCGTGGCGAGCAGCGCCGCCTCGTTGACCAGATTTGCCAGATCTGCTCCCGAAAACCCGGGTGTTAACGCGGCAATTTGCTCCGTACTGACATCGGGAGACACCAGAATCTTTTTCATGTGGACCTGAAGTATCTGTATGCGTCCCGCCTTGTCGGGGCGATCAACCAGTATCTGGCGGTCAAAGCGCCCCGCCCGCAACAGGGCAGGATCCAGAATTTCGGGACGATTGGTCGCGCCCAGCAGGACCAATCCGGAACCGGAATCAAAACCATCCAGTTCGGCAAGCAACTGATTCAGTGTCTGCTCCTTTTCATCGTGTCCGCCAATGTTCCCCGCTCCCCTGGCTTTGCCCAGCGCATCAATTTCGTCAATGAAAATGATGGCGGGAGATTGCGCGCGTGCCTGTTCAAACAGATCACGTACCCTTGCCGCGCCGACGCCCACAAACATTTCGACAAACTCGGAGCCGTTGATTGAGAAAAAGGGTACCCCCGCTTCCCCGGCGACCGCCCGTGCCAGCAGCGTTTTCCCCGTTCCCGGCGGACCGACGAGCAAAATGCCGTGCGGAACACGGCCCCCCAACCGCCCGTAGATTCCGGGAGAGCGCAAAAACCCGATGACTTCCTGCAATTCTTCCTTGGCTTCGTCAACACCGGCCACATCAGCCAGCGTCACTCGCACATCTTTTTCCACATACACTTTGGCGCGGCTCTTGCCAACAGACAGAAAGCCGCTGTTGCCTCCCATGCCGCCGCCTGCCATCCTCCGCATGAAGAACATCCATATCCCGACAAAAATCAGCGCGGGGAGCACCCAACTCACGACGTCGCGGATGAGCGTGCTTTCGATGACACTGGTGAATTTGACGCGATGCTTCGCCAGTTCGGAGGACAAATCCCCACTGACGCGTATCGTGGAAAATTCCTGCTTGCCTTTGGCGAGATTTTCCACGGGCTTGTGAAAGATCCCCTGAATCTGGTCGCCAGTGATTTGCACTTCCCGTACATTGTCCGCGCGCAACTGCTGCAGAAAATCACTGTACGCAATTTGTTCGCTTCCATGGAAATCGGGGTAAAACGTCCGCACAACGAAAAAGCCGATGGCGGCGCACGCGATGTACCACAATATCGGGTTGGAACGATTGGACCTGTCCATTACTTTCACCTCTCATCTGCGCAAGAAAAAACAATTGCTGTCCGGGTTATGCGTGCCCGATGTTCCCTCTGCGGATTGTATCATCCGCGTACATTATTCCGCGCCGACAGCTTCTGCTGCCGTTAGCAGAACACGCGGGTCTCCCGCAGAAAGGCGATGGGAATCCGACAGTATTTGCCGAAACCGGCGCGCACCCGGCAAACCGGCCATCAGCCCCAACATGTGGCGGGTCACGTCGTGCAGGGCTATCTTTCTGGCAGGGTGTTGCGCGCCTTTCCGGGGAAAAACATGCTCCATGTAGGAAAACATGGCACGCACCACCTCCATACGGTTTTTCGGGGCACTCTGGTCCCCGTAATAGCGCGCGTCAAAATCTGCCATCAAATAAGGTGTATGATATGCCGCACGGCCCAGCATCACCCCGTCAACCCGCTCAAGGTGAGCATCTATTTCATCCCGTGTTTGAACGCCGCCATTCAGGACAATCGTCAGGTGCGGAAAATCCTGCTTCAGCCGATACACCACATCATAGCGCAGAGGCGGAACAGTTCGATTGTCCCTGGGACTGATGCCGTGAAGTATCGCGTTTCTGGCATGAATGATGAAGACGCCACATCCTGCCTCGGACAGCTTGCCCACAAAGTCGCGGACAAAGCCGTAGGAATTCGTTTGATCAATGCCAATACGGTGCTTGACAGAGACATCCACCGAAACGGCATCCCGCATGGCCTTGATACAGTCCGCCACCTGTATCGGCTCGTTCATCAGACAAGCGCCGAATGCGCCTTTTTGCACACGCGCCGAAGGACAACCACAGTTCAGGCTGATTTCATCGTATCCCCATTGCTCGCCCAATCTGGCGCACAAGGCCAGATCGCGGGGGACACTGCCGCCCAGTTGCAATGCTAGCGGATGTTCGTCCGCACGGAATTCCAGATGATGCCTAACGTCACCGTGTATCAGTGCCCCGGTCGTGATCATCTCCGTGTAAAGCCATGTGTGGCGCGTAATCTGGCGATGAAAATATCGGCAATGCCTGTCGGTCCAGTGCAGCATGGGCGCCACCGACACCGTTCTCGGTTTGTATTCTGTCCGCTTTTCGGTCATTTTTCAGGAATGGGTTGTCCGTTAAAGGCGTCCTTGCTGTTTTTTCTACCGTGATTGTATGCCGCCGCGTGCCACGGCGCCAGCCTGATTCCGGTCGAATGTGGGCTGGCGCATCCAGTAGCCGCATCACTTCATGCGCGTCCTCCACTTTAATTGAAAGCCTTGCCGCAAGTTGCCTGTCGGCGCCAAATCGGCGATAATGCGCTGACTCTGGCGCCGATGGGAGGGTGTCTCGCTGGTGTTTGCGCGGATGTGGTGAAATTGGTATACACAGCAGACTCAAAATCTGCCGCCGAAAGGTATGTGGGTTCAAGTCCCACCATCCGCACCAATAGCCCGTTTCAGGCGATTTCTCTCGGTTTCACTGCGTCCCTCAAACGCAGTACCCTTGCCATTTTCCTGTTTCAGGTTGTACCATGCGGCTTCGGGTAATGTCACGTTTTTAACGGTATTATTTCAATGCAAATACCGTTAAGACGAATTCGATACCGTAAAACCATGCCATGCTTCCTGGTCGGATTCTGATCGACATCTCTTCACACAATCTGACAGGATTTTTGAGCGGTCACGGTTGAAACTCGAACGGATGCCACCATCTTTCGCTGACGATAGGGTATTGTTCCGGGAAACAACACCCATCCGGGAGGCACGAGTCTCGGAAGTTTTTGCGGGTATTTAGAAAAACACAGAACGGCTATCCGTGCCGGTTACAGGAATTTATTCAAGTTCAACCATGCCACAAAATGGCAGGAATGGTGGGCTGTATAGGATTCGAACCTATGACCTGCGGATTAAGAGTCCGTAGCTCTACCAGCTGAGCTAACAGCCCGTCTTGCGCGACACCTGCCCGCGCATTTTACACGTTTTTGACTGTACGTGACAGCTTCCCTTACACGTGTTCGCCCAGCACAGAAACCGTTACATTGGCGATAACATCCGTATGCAGGGAAATGGAAACGGGGAAATCGCCAACTGTTTTGAGTGGGCCCGTTGGCAGACGAACCTGGGATTTTTTGATTTCAAAGCCCAGCTTGGAAACCGCTTCTGCAATGTCGCCGTTGGTGACCGAGCCGAAGAGCCGCCCATCTACGCCAGATTTCTGGAGAATCTGGACGGTCATGCCGGACAGTTTCTCTTCCACCGCCTTTGCGGTGGCAAGACGTTCCTCAGCCGTTTTTTCCAGTTCGGCCCGGCGGGCTTCGAATTCCTCAATGGCGGCGCTGGTTGCGCGGCGTGCCTTGCGCTGCGGAATCAGGTAGTTGCGTGCGTAACCGTCCTTGACACGTACGACCTCTCCCAGATCGCCCAGGTTGGTTATTTTTTCCAGCAGAATGATTTGCATGACTCTCTCCGATATGCGGGTGGCGGCATCTGCCATCAAGACTGATGCAGGGATGTGTACGGAAGCAGTGCCAGAAAGCGGGCGCGCTTGATAGCCGTATCGACCTGACGCTGATAGATGGCGCGGGTGCCTGTTAGGCGGGCCGGTATGATTTTGGCGTTTTCCTGAATAAAATCCTTCAGGGTTTCAATATCCTTGTAGTCAACCTGATCTACCTTCGCGGCGGTAAAGCGGCAGAATTTCTTCCGCTTGAACAAGGGGTTCTGCTGTTTGCGCCGTTCTTTCTGTTTGTTTTTGTCTGTTCTTCTGCCGAATGCCATGTTGTGCTCCTGTCAATAATATTTTTGTTCTTTCACAGCGAAAAGTCGCTGATGTGAAATACGAGTTGCCTGCTCTTTCTGTTTCTGTTTGTCAAAAAACCGGAGAACCGCACTGTTTGTTCCAGGGGAAGCTGACCCAGTTTGTCTGCCATGCTGCCCACTGCGATGGCGGGAATTTCCATTTCGACCAAACGTGCTGTATCCGCTTCCTTGCACATTGACCGGTGGAAAAGCCGCGCCGAAACGATGGGCACCCCTGCGGGAGTATGGCGGACCGCATCCCGTTCAACAACACTGGCCGTCAGTTGCAACCGGTTTTCTTTCGGTGGCTGAGCCTCTTCTGCCAATGCCGCGTCCTAAACCGAGCTCGCTTCCTGCGTGCTTTCTTCGGTGGCCGTGTTGCTACTCTCCGCCGGCTGGGGTTTTGCCGGTGGCTGGGATGATTTCATCATGGGGGAAGGCCCTGTTTCCGCCTTGTTCATCCGCACAGTGAGGTGACGCAGGATGGCATCGTTAAACTTGAACGCGGTTTCCAGTTCGCGCAGGGTATCGTGGTCGCATTCGATATTGATGCAAACATAGTGCGCCTTGGCAAACTTGTTGATAAGGTATGCCAGTTGTCTGCGCCCCCAATCCTCGACGCGATGAATGATGCCCCCTTTTGCGGTGATGGCATTTTTATAGCGGTCAATCATGGCCGGAACCTGCTCGCTCTGATCCGGGTGCACGATGAGCACAATTTCGTAGTGACGCATTAAAAACTCCTTGTGGACATTGAAAAGCCCACCCCGGCGTCAGGTCGGGTGTGGGAAGAAGGATCGATACTGCCTGAAAATCCGCGATTCTACCGTATTATTGTGTCGGGTGGCAATATTTCTTTTCCGCGAGATCCTGTATGGCCTGCGCGCCCAATCCGGCGGTATCCCGCAGCAAAAGCCGATGCAGCTGCGTGAAACGGTCATGCAGTTTTCGGCGTAACGGCTGGTCATGCAATTGCCGCCATACCGCATCGGCCAGGTTTTCCGGTGTGGCATCGTCCTGGAACAGTTCCGGCACCAGCATCTCCCCCGCCAGAATGTTGGGGAGTCCGACGGGCGGTGTGACCACCCGTTTGGCGATTTGCCATGTTCCCCACATCATCCGGTATGCGATGACCATCGGCTTTTTGAAAAGGGCGACTTCCAGCGTCGCCGTTCCCGAGGCAACCAGCACCGCGTCCGCAGCCGCCAGCGCGGTGTGTGATTCTCCCTGTAACAGGCGCAGGGAGGAGGGCATTTGTCCCGCTTGTCGCAGTTGCTCCGTAAAGCGGCGGTACTGGATATCGCCCGCCATGGGAATGACAAACTGGATGGCGGGCTCCCTTTCCGCCAGCCGTTGCATGGCGCCAATGAATGCGGCACCGTTGTACTTGAGTTCGGACAGTCGGCTGCCGGGCAAAATGGCAACGACAGGCTGGGAAGAAGACAATCCCAGTGTTTGCCTTGCGCCCGCCATGTCCGCTTCTTCGGGTATTTTACCCGCTAACGGATGCCCCACGTATGTCACAGGAATCCCTGCCCGCTGGTAGATATCTATTTCGAACGGGAAGAGTACCAGTATGCGTGAAACAGCCCTGGCAATCGTCTTGATTCTGCCTTTTCGCCATGCCCAGACGGAGGGGCCCACGACATGCACGGTAGGGATTCCCGCGCTTTTCAGTTGTGCTTCCAGTCCCAGGTTGAACTCGGGCGCGTCTATGCCGACAAAAACAACTGGCGGGTCTGCTTTCAGTGTCTCTCGCAGGTGATCGCGAATCCCTTTTATTTCACGGAAATGGGCGAATACCTCAAAAAAGCCGTTGACGGACAGTTTTTCCATCGCCCAGTGGCTGACAAACCCCTGTTCCACCATGCGGGGTCCCCCTATGCCGTAGTAGTGTCCGTTTGGCATGCGCAGACGAAGCGCGGACAGCAAATGTCCCCCCAGTATGTCGCCCGAGGTTTCTCCGGCAACCAGGGCAAGTGATACGGCGCTATCCCGGGAGGACTTGTCCGTGTCCGTCATGGCGACGAGCCGGGTTTGCCGCGGTTGCCTGCCGGTTGCTGTCCATCACGTGATGTGACGGGTATTTCGGTTGTGGCTTCCGGCAGCCGGGACAGCACTGTCAGACCCACACGGCGATTTTGCGCCCTGCCGTCTGCGGTGTCATTATCGGCAATCGGGTCGTTTTCTCCCCTGCCGATGACGACCATTCTGCCTGCCCGGATGCCGTGCGCTTCCATCAGGCGCACGACACTGCTGGCCCGTGCGGAAGATAACTCCCAGTTGGAAGGATATTGCGCCGAACTGATAGGGTTGCTGTCCGTAAAGCCTTCGATCTGGATGTCGTTTGGTTCGTTGCGCAGTGTCTGCGCTACCGCCGCCAGCACGGTTTCCGACTGTTTGCTGAGCCGGGCATCTCCCGACGCGAACAGGACGCTGGCGCTGATTTCAACGTTCACGCCCCGCGATGTCTGTATTACCCTGACTTTTCCCTGCCTGATCAGGGGGGCCAGTATTTCACGCATTTCGCGCCCGATTTCCTTCATTTTTTCGCGCTCTCTCCGCATCTCGTGCTGCGAGGCGGTTTTGTTTCGGGCTCTGGGTCGGACGACCAGCGGAACTGCCAGCGGTGTGGGATGGTTCTGGACACTGAAGCTTTTGGCGTTGGAGCGAAAGGCGGCATTGATGGCGTTGGACAGCACGCGGTATTTTCCCTCATTGACAGAGGAAACAGCGTACATCACGACGAAAAATGCGAAAAGCAGGGTAATGAAGTCGGCATAGGACACCAACCATCGCTCATGGTTCTCGTGCTCCTCCTCGCGTCTTTTCCGTGCCATGCTGTTTCCGTATTTCTGTAGCAGTCCTGCGGATATCCGTGCAGGCGCAAACTATTTTTGCTGGGAAAACAATGCCAGGCGGTCTGCTATGGAGCGGGGATGCTCTCCCATAGAGATGCCGTAAAATGCTTCCAGAAGCACTTCCCGCTTGTGTACTTCCTGCGACAACCAGCCTTTCAGGCGATTTCCGATTGGCAGGAATATCAGATTTGCCAGACCGACGCCATAGATGGTCGCAACGAAAGCAACCGCAATGCCTCCTCCCAGTTTGGCAGGCTCGGAGAGGTTTTCCATTACATGGATCAGTCCCAGTACTGCGCCGATGATACCGATGGTCGGCGAGTAACCTCCCGCCGATTCCCACACCCGCAGTGGCAGGCGCTCTTTTTCCTCGAACAGTTGGATTTCGGTTTCCAGCATTCCTCGCAATACGGTCGGTTCCGTACTGTCCACAATCTGGCGCAACGCAACGCGGGAAAAGGGATGAGACAATCCGCTAATCTGCGCTTCCAGCGCCAGAATGCCTTCCCGCCACGCCAGTTGGCTCAGACGGGTGACCTCCTCCCGCAACTGGGGGAAGTCGTCCCGCGGCGGGAAAAAGACCAGCCTGACCATTTTTACTCCACGCCAAAAGATGCCCAGACCGGATTGCAGAATAACGGCGCCTACCGTTCCCATGAATACGATGACGAAAGCGGCGGGCTGCACCAGCGAGGAAATGCTCCCGCCTTCCAGCATCTGCCCTGCCAGAATGCCGCCTACTCCCAGAACAATACCGATTAAGCTACCCCAGTCCACATCGTCTCCCTGAGCCTGGTACGCAGGCGCGATACGGCTTGCGTATGCAACTGGCTGACCCGTGATTCCGTCACGCCCATGATGGTGCCGATTTCTTTCAGGTTCAGCTCCTGCTCGTAGTACAAGCCCATCAACAGCTTTTCTCTTTCCGGCAGCACGTCAATTGCTGCTACCACGGCGGAGCGAAACCCCCTTTCTATCAACATTTGCAAGGGATCTTCCGCTGTTTCCGTGGTGTGCCTGTCTAAAAAATGCTCGCCCGACTCCGAAGCAATAAAGTCTTCGTAGTAAACCAACTGGTGCCCCGCGCCATTAAAAAG
>JAISAG010000039.1 GCA_031266815.1 Burkholderiaceae bacterium
CAGTCGCTTGACTCCATCAACACTTAACGATATCCGCTCCAACATCCAAACCCCCGATAATTTAATTAACCGGACATTTCTACTTTGCTGAAACCGGACATTACAACTTTGCTCCTACATTAGCCAGATGCAAACTTGTCATAATCAAAATTTGCTTGATGTTTGCGCAAAATGTTAGTACAATTAGAGGGGTGATCACTTACGACAAAATGAAGCGCATAACCAATATGTCCAGGCACGGCATAGATTTTAAGGACTGTGCGCGTATCTTTGATTCCCCCATGCTGACCGAAGACGACTATCGCCTGCCGTATGGAGAAACCCGCTTGAAGAGCCTCGGTCTGCTGGATGGACGTGTCGTTATTGGCCTGGACGGAACGCGGTGACGGTGTCCGCCTCATTTCGTGCCGCTATGGAGAAAAAAATGAAACGAAACGCTACTTCAAAGCCTTTTAGTGAGGAAGAAAAAGCCGCCGCAATTGCCGTTGCGCCGGATGCGGTGGTATTCGATCCGGAAAACCCGCCGACTCGTTCAGAAGATTGGGATGGAGCAATTGTCAGCCACTCGCTTGCGCAATTGCGCGAGAAACTTTCGGCGCGCCGACAGCGCGGTCCAGGAAAATCACCAAAGAAAATGCCAACAACGGTTCGCTTCTCACCGGGTGTGCTGTCGGCTTTCCGTGCAACAGGCAAGGGATGGCAGACCCGCATGGATGCGGCGCTCGCCGACTGGCTCAAAAACAATTCGCCGGAAGAGTTGACAGGTTGAAATGGTTGATGTTTCGCGCTAGTGTCTAATTGCAAAAAATTCGCGCATTATTTTTAAGTTGAGCGCCCTTGATATCGCGCTTTCTCCAAACAAAAGGCTTGGCGCTTTGGTTGTATGATTTAACGAAGCGCTCAATGTGACCAGCCATTTCCTCTGTTGACGAAAAGCGCTTGCCGCGTAGCGATTTTCTGCCAAGAATGCCAAACCATATTTCCACCATGTTCAACCAACTGGCGCTGGTTGGCGTGTAGTGGAAAAACACATTTTCGTGATTGAGCGGGCAGGCTTCGTGACGCTTGTGAATGCTGTGATTGTCCATGATGACGTGGTATTCAAGTTTTTCGGGTAACTCGGATAACAAATCTTCCATAAAGTTCAAAAAGCCTTTTTTCGTCTTGTCAGACGATGGAGTTGCCTTGGTGCGGATCATGCCACTGGCCACATCCAGCGCGGCAAATAGGTTTAAGGTGCCGTGGCGTTTGTATGTGCTTTCGCGTTCCCTTGTTCTGCCGCTTTTTGAAACCACACCACAGCCTGGGTGATGTCTTTCCCAACCCTGCGTCCCTTTTCGCCTATCACGTCCGGGTGTGTCCTTGCCTGTTCCTTTTTTCCATCGTGATGGCGGGATTGGGCGCCTGTTGAACGCCAGCAAGTTTGCTTTCGGCACCCATTGCGGCGGGCGGTGGTTTGTTGAGCGTGTGCGGGGTTGAGGCCTGTATCACCGCGCCCACAGTGGCAGGCAAGCCGTTTTTTCAGCAAGTATTTGCGAACGGCACGGGCGCCCAGTGGATATGTTTGTCAATACGGCATCCGTGGCATTTTCCTGTTACGGCGTTTTATCTATATTGGTTTGACATTAGCTGAACCGGAACGGTCGATATGGAGGCGAAAAATGAGTGAAGAGTGGAAAGCGCTGACCAGAAACCGCGTCTTTATCTCGGATATTGGCACAAAGCGAGAGGTTGCCATTAGCGGGACGCATGCAACCATGGGGCGTTATGCCGTATGGTCGCCCGTTTCGAACGCGGACAGTCATCAGGTGGTCGAAGTGGGTGACAACCTGGAAGTCTTGGCAGAGAAATACAAGGTTTCCAGAGACATGGTATTTGAGGTCGTCACGCAATAGGGGGGGTCATGGACGCAATTCGGCTCGACCACCTGATAAGCGCCATTGGTCAGGCGATGGAAGAAGCCTGTCAGACAATCAACAGGAGTGGGCTGGCGGGTTATTGGTCGTATTTTTCCCGGCGTGACATGCCGGATGGGGCATCTGCGATGGTTCCGGCAATGCAGCGCGTCCTGATTTTCACACCGGACGGCAGTGAGGTGATGAAAGAACTGCATGCGCCACTGGTCAGCCTGGTTCCCCACTATTCTTTTCAACTCGACCAGGTGAAAGTCCGCATGAAAGTCTGCGCCTCACTTGAGAGTGACCATTTGCGGGTCAGGGTTGGCCCGTCAGGGCAGCAGGGGAGCAGTGATTCGTTGCAGGGCAGCGAACCGCCGCATGAGATTGAGTTGGTATTCAAGCGCGATGAACCTGCCGAAGGCATTTCCCGCATCACGCAGGAAACCGTTCGGCTTCTTTAATTATCAAAAAGGAGGACAAGATGCAAAACGAACCGTTTACAGGCAGCCAATTTGCTTACGAGGCCATCCCTGTTGGTGAACCAGGCGCAGTGGCACCCGGGGGAAGCAGATCGGGGGGGAACCGTGGTGATGGTTCCGTTGGCGATGGTATCGCCAATGCATTTGCGGGATTGCCTCTGGGGGTGCTGGTATGCACACCTATCATTGAAGTGGCAAGGGGGCAGGCAGAACTCTGCCGTGTTTATCTGGACTATGTGTTTCGGCTTGCGTTCAAGTACGATGCACAAGGGAAGAAGACAGATGAAGCCAATATCATCACATTCAACTTGACACGCCCCGTTACAGATGGCGCTGGTAATATCACCCATCAGACGATCACCGTCAGAGCACCATTGATTGCGCTGGTACCGGTACCCGCCTTCACCATGAGCGAAGCGACCGTTCGATTCAACATGGAAGTGAAAGAACAGGTTGTTGACAAATCAAGCGTTGACAAAAAAACAGAAGTGGAATCCGGTTTTTCCTATTGGGGATTTTCCGCCAAAATGACGGGCAGTGTCAGCACCAGCAGCAGCCATCAGCGCACGACAGACCAGTCGGCAAAATACGAAATCTACGCACGTGCGGTACAACACGCGGCGGCTGAGGGAATGTCCAAATTGGGGGCGGTGTTCGCTGCGACCATTGAGCCGATACCGGTCGGCTAAATCAGCCCGCTGGTGTGCTGATGCTTGCAAGGTGCGCGTTTTTCGTCAGCACGCCAGCGGTATGGATGGGAGGAACAGTTTATGTGCCGAGAGTTGCGAGAACGGCTTCCTGATATTCCAGAAATCACTGAGTCAAAGCGGGTGTACTATAGTGGAGCAGGCACTCAGAAGCGCGTGGATGCTTTTTTTAGCCCATCAGACAATTTTAATGGATTGGGCAGCGATGCTGATCGTAGCCTGATTCAGCCTTTTCTCAACCATGTGCCACCCGCCGAATGGCGGGAATGGGTGGCAGGGCATCTTCTGAACGCGGATTTTGGTGGACCGGGCAATCAGAATTGGAACATCACTCCGCTGACAGAATCGGCAAATCGCATCCATGCCGTCATTGAAAATGCCGTTAGAGAAAATCAGCGTCAGATAGGCAATTATTTTAGCGATCCCTACATCAAGAAAAGGGCAAATGTCATTCTCAGGCAGTGTTATACAGTTGAACTGCGCGGAGACGCTTGGCTTTACGCGGATGCGACAAGAACGTTTTTTGTAAAAGTGTTTTTTCAGGTGACGCGGATGAGTGAAGGGGGTATCTGGTGGGATGAATTAAATCCTGTCGCCATCAAGCAGGAGATTGATGCGGATATTGTAAGGATTCGCAAGGAGGTGCCGGGTAGTTTTTCCTATGCGTTGTCGTCATTTTTTGGGATGTTACAGGGAGGGGAGAGAGTAATACAGAACACATATTGAGGTTGGTGTTTAAAAAAAACAATGCGCATACCCAATTGGACACGCCGCGAAGAAGAAATTCTGGCACTCATGCGTTCGGGTACGTGTTGCAAGCAGATGGCACGCGTACTGGGGAACAGCGAGGCGACTGTGCGCAAGCAACGCTCAGCCATGATGCACAAGGCAGGCGTGCAAAACGCCATCCAGCTTTTGTGGCGTTTGTATGGTGTGCCGGATGAGGCGCTTTTAAAAAAAACGCAGTAGGCGTGTTGTCGCCGTGCGAGCGTCTGGTTTGCCTGTTTTTGGTCAGGGGGTTCAGCAGCAAACTGCTTGCGCGCGAGATAGGCATCAGCTATCAAACCGTGCGCAAGCACCGTGAAAACATTTTCAGAAAACTGGAAGTGCACAGCGTTGCGGAACTTGCCAGTCGCCTGATGGGGATGAGCCAGGGGTGATCGGCAGGGGTAATCGGTTTGGTGTGCAGTCGTTTCGCGGATGTTCGGACCGCACACCTGTCTGCCGCTTCAGTCCCCGGGGCGGTATTCTTTTCCCCGAAAAATCACACGTTGAACAGGAAATTCAGGACATCGCCGTCCCGAACGACATACTCCTTGCCCTCCACGCGCATTTTCCCTGCCTCTTTTGCACCATGCTCCCCTTTGCAGGCAACGAAGTCATCGTACGAGATGGTTTGGGCGCGGATAAACCCCTTTTGAAAGTCGGTGTGGATAACGCCCGCCGCAACGGGCGCCGTATCGCCGATGCAGATGGTCCAGGCGCGCACCTCCTTGACCCCGGCGGTGAAATAGGTTTGTAGGCCCAGCAAGGTATAGGCGGCGCGGATAAGGCGGTTTAAGCCGGGCTCCTCCATTCCCATGTCGGAAAGAAACGCCTGGCGGTCATTTTCATCCAGTTCGGTAATTTCGGATTCGATTGCGGCGCAAATGGCGACGACCGGCGCCCCTTGTGCGCTGGCGTACGCAGCTATCGCATCCAGCAGGGGATTATTCTCAAAACCGTTTTCGGAAACATTGGCGACATACATCACCGGTTTGTCCGTAATAAGGCACAGGGGGCGGAGCAGCGCCCGCTCTTCCTTTTCCAGTGGCAGTATCCTGACGGGTTCCGTGGTATTCAAGTGCGCCGCCACGCGCGTGAGCAGGGCAGTCAGCCGCACTGCGTCCTTGTCGCCTGTGTTGGCTTTTTTGGATTCGCGCGCCAGAACGCGTTCAACAGTATTCAAATCGGCGAGCGCCAGTTCCGTCTGGATAACCCCAATATCGTCCAGCGGGCTGACCTTGCCCGAAACATGCACGATATTGTCGTTCTGAAAGCAGCGCACGACCTGCACAATGGCATCCGTTTCCCGGATGTGCGCCAGAAACTGGTTCCCCAGCCCTTCCCCTTTGGAGGCCCCTGCGACCAGACCGGCGATATCAACGAATTCGACCACAGCGGGCAGGATGCGTTCGGGCTTGACAATCTCGGCAAGCGGCCCCAGGCGCGGGTCGGGCACCTCGACAATACCCACATTGGGTTCGATGGTGCAGAAAGGATAGTTTTCCGCCGGAATGGCGGCCTTGGTCAGCGCATTAAAGAGAGTGGACTTGCCCACATTGGGCAAGCCGACGATACCGCATTTCAGGCTCATAAGGTATTTTTGGAATTTTCGGACAGGGGTAACGCACCCATTTTCGGGCGCACGGAGTGAAAGCATGTGTTCATGCCGCTATTCTAGCAAGGATTGCTGATGAGGCGAAACGGGCGGATGAGGCGCACGTCGGGGAAGGTGTTGTTTTTTTGACCTCAAGAGAGGCGATGCGCCGCAAACGCATTGCCAACACTTACACATATGGCGTACACTCCCCCAATATTTGTCAAAGTTAATCAAGTGGGGTTGCTGCGTTTGCCCCGCGTTCTTGCCTATTGAGGAGGTGTTTGTGAGCCGCAGATACTTTACTGACAACCCGTCGCCCCTGCCCGCGCGCAAATCGGAGATAGCGATAGCAGCAGGCCTGCTGCTGGCGGGGGGGCTGGCCTTGTCCGCTTCACCCGCTGTTGCCGCTGACCGGGAGGCCTTGCAATCCAATGTTACTAATGATAATGGCGTGGTTTCAGTCAACATTGATTTTGCCCCTGCCGCTCACACGGTAATTGTACCTGCCAACCAAACCGTTCGAAGCAGCAATGAGAACCCTTACATCTTTTCGGGGCCTGTTGAGGGATTGTCCGCAAGCCTTCTGGGACAGGCTGAAGCACAGAAAGCCAGCGGGGTGGCGCCTTTTTCCGCTTCGGTGCAGAGCCAGGTCAATGCGTTTGGCCTGCCCGCCGTGCGGGTGATTGATGGGGGGGGGGGCATTAGGGCTCTGAGTACAGGCGCCCAGCTTGATTTTAATAATCTCAAATGGTTGCAGTTTGGTAGTTCCGGTACGCCTACCGCGCCGATTAGCGTGGGAGATTTGCAAAACCTGCATTTCAGGAACACGGTCATACACTACGAGTTCACCGCAGCAGGCGCAGGCGGCGTGGTCAATGGCCTGGTCGGCAATGTCAGCAACAATCAAGCGTCTGTCTCAATGGGGTGGCTTGTCGGCAACGCTTTTTCCGACATTGACATCAGGCTGGTCGGACATGAGAACAAACATTATCTGGCGGGCGGCGGGGTGGTGGGTGTGCGTGCCACGGGCGATGGTGGTGTTACGGAAGCGTCAGCCAGCATAGCCAATATCGTCGGCAATGTGTTTAAGAATGTGTGGGTGACCACGACGAGTTTAACCCCAAACAGCGATACGAATGCCTACATTGAAGGCGGCGGCATCATCGGGGTGAATGCCGTTTCTTCGCCGGGTGCGAAACCCGGTCACGCGACGGTGGATTCGCTTGCCAACAATCTGTTTACCAATGTCCATGTGCGCTCGGATGATGTGCTGCTGGGCGGGGGGCTGGTAGGCTTGAACAACAACAGCCAATTGGAAGATGCTACGACAACTTATGTCAGATTGCTGGGCGCTGGCGGCAATGTCTTTGGTAACGGCAATTTGGATGGCGACAACTCCGATATTACCGTCAGGACCGGTTATTCCCTGCGCGGCGGCGGGGTCATCGGCCTGAACGGGCTTTCCAACGCCCGTGTTATGTTGGGCGCATTAACCCGCAACGTGTTTGCCGGCATTGACGTGAATGCGGGCACCTACATCCGCGGCGGCGGTATTGTGGGGCTTCAAAGCAATGACGGCGAAGACGTCAAATACAACCCGGGAACAATGGAACCGGTGGCAGCCCTTCTGGAACAAGCGTCCGGCAACCTCTTTCTCAACCTGAAAGTTGCCGCAGGTACCCGTACGGACACTGCGGGTGGCGGTGTTATTGAAGGAGGCGGCATTATCGGGGTGCATTCCAACGTGGGGATAGCCGCACTGGATCACCTGTCCGGCAATATTTTCAAGGGGCTGACCGTGACGACGGCAGCGCGCGCAACGGGTTCCACCGTAACTTCCGATGGGCATCTGGAGGGCGGTGCTATCGTTGGGGTGTCTGCAAAGCATCAATCCACCCTGCAGAATGCCAGCAGCAATTATTTTGATGATTTGTCGGTTAGAGTGGGCGGCGCCGTGCGAGGAGGCGGCGTGATGGGTGCCTCCTCCACTGACAATGCAACCGATTCGACCGATGTATTGTCTCTTTCGGGGCAGGTTGCCGACAATGTGTTCAACAATGCAACGGTACGTGTTACGGGCAACCTGTCTGGCGGCGGTATTGTCGGTTCTTATGCGCAGAGGGTGGGTAACGGGGATACCGTTGCTCTCGTCAATTCTTTGCGAAACAACGTCTTTACGCGTGTGAACACGACAGTTGATGGCGACATCACTGGCGGTGGGGTGGTTGGCGCCCATGCTGCGGGGCCGTCGGGGCAGACTACCACAGCGGGCGCAACGGATATATCGGGCAACCGTTTTGAGGGGGCTGTCGTCAGTGCTCGCTACCTCTCTGGCGGTGGCGTGCTGGGCTTTTCCGCCGTAAATGGCAGCATTGTAAACGGGGGGACAGTTTATGTGGAGACGATTGCGGGTAATGACTTTATCGCCCCGCAGGTGACGACCAGCGGCTACATTCAGGGCGGTGGTGTGGTGGGTGTGCGCACCGACAGCGGCGTTGCCTACATTGATACACTTCGGCAAAACCGTTTCCAGGGCGCGCAAATTACTGCGGGAACCTATATTGACGGGGGCGGTCTCGTTGGTGCAACGAGCAATGTGGCTCCACTCGGCGGTAGTTCGATTGTGGGTATTGGTTTGATTGACAGGAGCGTGTTTACGGGCAATACCATTACCGCCAATAGCGGACAGATTATGGGCGGAGCGGTGTACAGCTACGGACTGGCCGTTCCCATGACTATCAGCGATAGCCAGTTTGTGAATAACACCTTTACCTCAAAGATGTTGGATACCGCTCAATATGGTGGTGGCGCTCCTGACGCACGGGTTTATGGTACGGTTACCGTGGATACCGGTCTTGACATACTTGCAGGCGTTGCTCCCAATACCCTGACCCTGTCCGCGACATCAGGGAACAGTACCGTTTTCCAAAATAACCAGATTGTGGATGCGCTGAATCCGCTGAATCCGCGCACGAATTCCCTTTACTTCGGTAAGGTGTTGAATGTGGCGACGGACATCTCTTCAGGTCTGATATCCACCTCTCCTGATCCTGCCAAATCTGACGCGGAACTAGTCGTTACGCCGCAGGCGGGCGGGGTGGTGGCACTGTACGACCCCATTAAGGTGGATCAGGTCAACAATGACGGTTCCTTTCCTGATCGCGCTTTTGGCATGACGGTGAGTGGCGCGGGCGATTTCCTCTGGGGCGGCGCCAACGAATTTTCTGTAGGTACTTATGATATGAGTACCCATAATATCGAAAACAAAGTGACCTTTGAGTCCGGCAGCAAAACGACCCTGCTTTCTGCCATGACACTGAATGCCTCGCAGCATACTGTTACGCTGAAGCAGGGTGGAACAGTTAACGTGATGGGCAGCAACCAATGGACAGTTGATCAGACGACCTTGGAGGGGCACATGCATTTCAACCTGCCGGGTACCACGCTGAACGAGCCGGATACGGCGTTGCTGAAGATACATAGTACTCAAACGGCGAATATTGCGGATACTGCAACAGTGAGTTTGAGCAATTTCGCGGCAGGACCGACGCTGAAGGTAGGTGACCGCTTCTACTTGATAGATACCGACGCGGTGGGCGCGCTTGATGGGTTTCCGGATACTAAGATGGCTTATGCGCAGCAGGGTTTGACGAAAGGCTATAATTTCATTATTGACAAAGAGCATGCGGATAGCAACTTGAAAAATAAAAGTTTGGTTGCTCATTTGGCTTCACAGGCAGCACCGCCGCCGGAAGCGCGTATTCTCAACGAGGGGCGGGCCGCCAGCTTGGGCTTTCTTGCCCGCACGGCGAGCTGGCTGGCTGACCACAGCTACCAGCAGGCGGATTTGGCTTTGAAAGGGGTTGCAAACGGATGGGCGGGTGCCGCTTTCGGCGGTATTGACGGTTCCTGGCTGCGCGTGGATACCGGTTCCGATGTAGATATTCTGGGAACCCACATGCTGGTGGGGCTTGCCGCCAAAAACAGCGGTACGGATGGCTACTGGCTGACAAGCGGATTTCTGGAAGCCGGTTTTGCCCGCTACGATGTAGATGGGCATTTCGGCCCCAATCACCGGAGACTGGAAGCGGATGGCAACATCCGGTTCTTCGGCATCGGCGCCATGACCCGCTTGCGCTGGAACAGCGGCTTCCGGCTGGAAGGCTCACTGCGGGCAGGGCGTATGGAAAACCGCTTCCGTTCAAACGATTACAGGGATGTCGATGGTACTGCCGCCCGTTATGACCTTTACACGCCCTACTATGCCGCGCATGTGGGTACCGGGTACGAATGGAAACTCAACGAAAAGGACACGCTGGATGTCCTCGCCCGCTACTATTGGGCAAGGCAGGATGGCAAAAATACCAAGATTTCTACCGGGGAACGGGTGAACTTCGAGGATGACAATTCGCATCGCTTGCGCCTGGGTTCGCGTTTCACGCATGCACGCAGCAACAACTTCTCCTGGTATGTGGGTGCCGCCTACGAGTATGAATTCGATGGCAAGGTGCGGGGCGGCGCGTACGGCTGGAGCTTTGACAGCCCCAACATGCAGGGCGGAACCGGTATCGGGGAAATTGGTATCATTGCCCGCCCGACCAACAACGACCGCTTCTCCGCTGAAGTCGGCTTGCAGGGCTACGTGGGTCGGTTCCGGGGTGTTTCCGGCGGGGTAAGGCTGGGCTGGGAGTTCTAACGTTTGACGCGAGGCGAGCGCCCCGCTTGCTTTCCCTTGCGCCGTGCCACAGGGCGCTTGTACCAAGTTTATACCAGGTTGGACAGGGTTTTCAAGTGAACCCTGTCCACTTTGCCGTTCGGGTTTTTGGGTAGTTCGTCCACTTGCTCAAAGGTGTTGGGAATCATGTAGTCCGGCAGGAAGCGGCGCAGGTCTTCGCGTAACTGCTTTTGCACGCGGGGCGTCTCAACGGCAATCCAGGCGGTCAACCGGGAAAAGCCGGTGTCCGTCTTGCCGTGAACCACCGCACACTGCTTTATGTAAGGCAGTTTGGCAAGTCCCGCTTCAATTTCTTCCAGTTCAATCCGGTAACCCATGTGCTTGACCTGGTTGTCCATTCTGCCGCGAAAATACAACCGCCCGTTTTTTTCTTCCACCCAATCGCCTGTCTTGTACATCATCTGGGTGTAGGCACGGTTTAAGGGATTGGGGACAAACGCGGCAGATGTCCTGTCCGGGTCGTTGTAATAGCCCAGCGCCAGTTGCTCCCCCATCAGGCATAGTTGCCCGGTGCGTGCGGGCTGGTCCGTCTCGTCAAGCACCAGATAGTCGAAGTTGGGCGCGATGTGTCCCAGCGTGACAAGCGTTTCTTCTTCTTCAAAATCCGCTGCGCTAACAGGGTGGGCGGAGCAAATACAGGTGCCCTCCGTGGGACCATAGACATTGAAGAATTGCGCACGGTCGGCGTACAGGTCAAAGCATTTTTTCAGCAGTGCCTTGGGGTAGGCTTCTCCGCCGAAGGTAAAGCACCGGATACTTTTGAAAACATCCCGGTGAAGCAGTTTGAGGTTGGTCAGGTATATCAGCAGTGAGGGCACACTGAACCAGAGTGTGCAGCCAACGCGGTCAACAAAATCCAGCAGGGCTTTCGGTTGGGACAGGGTTTCTCTGGATACGCTGCCCATCGCGATGCCATTGAACAGGGCGCAGTAAAAATCAAAGACCGAATTATCAAAATAGACGGGGTTGACGCCAGTCAATATATCGTCGTCCCGCAGGGCATAAGCCGTTTTGCCCCATCGGATAAAGTTCAGGATACTGGCATGGCGGATGACAACGCCTTTCGGAGTGCCGGTGGAACCGGAAGTGAACATGATATAGGCGGGATTGGCGCCGGATACGGCAGCAATCCACCCCGGCGGCAAGGTTTCCGGTTGTTTCGCGATTTCGGCGGAAAAGGCGGGATCGGCGTAACTTGCACAGGGCAGGTTCATTTCACGGCACAGGTCGCTCACTTGCGGGTCTGTCGCACTATCAGACAGGACAAACGCCGGGCGGGCCGTTTCAAAAATACGCGCCAGCCGTGCCCTAGGGTTGGCAGTATCCAGATTGGTGTAAACCAGCCCGCGTTTCAGGCAGGCAAGCATGGCGGAAAACCCAAAAAGGGTCTTGTCGTTCTGGAGCGCGACAACTTGCCCCGCGGATAAGTCCCGTTGCGCCAGGCTTGCGGCTATCTGGTTGGAAAGCGCGTTCAGTTGCTCGAAACTGGCTTGTGTGCCATCACTGAAATAGATGGCGGTCTTGTCCGGCTGTTTGGCGCAAACCGCCTCAAATTGCTGTCCCAGATTGTACCGATACATGTTTCGTGCGCCTAATTGTCGGGCAAACACCCAAGCCCTTTCGCTGCGTGCGGCGGTCATTGCCTCCGCCCTGGGTAATTCCCTTGACTGCTCAGGAGGTTTTTAGCGATACCCAGTCTTGTGAAGCCAATCTGTCGGTGGCAATGGCAATTTGCCGGGGGGTAAACCGCTGTTTGTGCGTGTTCCAAGCGTGGACGTGGTGTGTGACATCGTCGCGCCGGGCCACTTTTTCATGTTGCATTACCCAATGCACCGTTGCCAGCAATTCCAGACCATAGGGGGATTCAAAGCCTTCGACCAGGCGCGCCACTTTGTCCAGACGGGCTTTGCTCTTGTCGTGTTTGTCGAGGAAGTCTCTTGCATCGTCAACGGCGCCGGGGACCAGGCTCAAGGGCTTGTCCGGCGCATCGCCGCCATCGGCATAACCGGCGACCAGATGTCCCTCTATGGCGTTTAACACATGGCGAAGATTTTCCGCATAGGGCCCGTGCGGCGCTTTGGTGTATTTAAGCCGCAGCGGCTCGCCAGCTTCCTGCATGAAGTACATCAATTTATGGATTTCCAACAGGCAGATGAACGGGTCCAGCAATCCATTGAGGTAGCGGTGAATGAGTTCGACAAGCGCGGCGCGCCCCGCTGTCATTTGCGGGATTTCCCGAACATGGGCCATTGCGTGGTCTGGTGGCGCCCCCTGCGGTTCAAATACGAGAACCCGCACATCCTGTAGCACACTGAGGGCGTGCTCAATACGGGCGCGGACCGTTTGCCACACCAGTCCACCCAGCCCGCTGCCCAGAGGTGGAATGGCGACAGAAGGGATGCCTTTTTCGCGGATAACGCGGACGAGGTCGGCAAGACCGGCGTCAATGTCTTCCATTCTGCTTTTGCCGCGCCAGTGTCGTTTTGTCGGGAAATTGATGATGTAATGCGGCAGGGTCAATTGCCCCGTTTCATAGACGAACAGGCGACCGGGCTGCACTTCGCCGTTCCGGCAGGCAGCGGCGTAGGCTTTGAAGTTTTCAGGAAAGGCCTTTCTGAATTGCAGCGCAATGCCGCGCCCCATTACACCGACACAGTTTACGGTATTGACAAGCGCCGCAACCTCGCATTTGAGGATGTCGCCCGAGGTAAACTCAATCATGGCGGTCTCCTTTTTATTGGCATCCCCTTCGCCTTGCGGGCGTCCCCGCTTGCCGATTTCTCTTGCCCATTGTACCTTTCACGGCGACGCTTTGTATAGCATTTGCTAAACTCGTCCGTGAGTTGTGCGGTACTCGTATATCGTTGGGTAAACTCGGGGACAGGATGAGTCAGTAGTACCAATCGGGGCGGATTTCGACCGTGGGACAGTGCCCGCCCCGAGGGATTATGTTTGCCACCCGCTCGTAAATCTGACGTGACAAAACACCGATGCGTTCGATTAGTTGCCAGGGGAAGCGTTGTTCCAGCAGAAATTCCGCCTGTTTGCCATCCTTGCAGCGCTGCCAATCACGCGCCTGGACAGCGCTCCAGTTAATTTTGTCGAGATGGGTCAGGTCGGCGTAATCTTCAAAAAAACGTGATCCGGCGTTTGAAGTTGTGAACGCCCAGCGTTTTTTCTGCGCCCATGCCACCGTTGCGTAAAAGTCCGCTTCAAGGTGCAGGATTGATGCCTGACCGTCTCGGTAAGACAGGTCAGGGTGGTTGCCTTGATGAAGCACGTACAGCATGACGGAGCGTGGGCAGAAATAGAAGGGGACGCAATCCCCAATGTGGAGGTTTGGATGACTGTCCAGTCTCAACTCGCCAAGGCGGCGTGCCTTGATTGTCCCCATGCCGATGGTTGTGTTCGCTGGCGCCCGTTGTGTGGCTTCGGCCTCACACCACAGACAACCATCGGCCACGATGGACTGCAGATTATTCACGTGCGTAATGTGGTATATCTTCGGTCGGTCCGGTACAGGAACCATGGTTGTTTTCCTTCGTGTTGACGTTCCTTTCTTGCCGCACGTTGCGGTGTTTACATCTCCAATTCCGCATAGCCGAATCCGTCCTTGCCGAATTCGTTACCACAATAAAACAGGATGATTTTGCCATCAATGCGGGTGATATGCGGATAGGTAATCATATCGGCATCCCAGCCTGTTTCGGACAGGGCTATACCGACCTGCGTATCATCGCGCGTCCACGTGAACAAGTCGTCCGAGCGAGCATAGCCGATCAGGTATCCCCTGCCTCTCTCTTCCCGGAAATCGAGGCTGTGCCGGTAGGAAAAGAACATGTGGTACTGGTTGTCAAGCCGGATGATGGCGCCGGTGGTCTGGCTTTCCAACTCTACCCTGTTTTTAATCACGGGTTTGCCGTCCCGCTGCCAGTGGATGCCGTCTTGTGAGGTGGCGTGCATGATGGAATATTGCGATTCCATCTGACCCCTTGTGTGCAGCCACTGTATGCCGGACAGGTAGAACATATGCCAGTCGTTTTCGGCGATTTTGTAAACCATCGGGCAGCCTTGCAAATAGGGTTCGTCGCCCGTCGCGCCCAGCAGGGGGCCGCCGCGCCCATGCTTTTGAAAGTGTTCTCCGTCCGTGCTGGTGGCATAGCCGATGGCCCATGTGTAAGGGACGCTGACGGCCCGCGACCAGCCCGCGTAGTACAGGCGGTATTCGCCGTTGTGCCGCACGACACTGCACGGCATGATGCCGAATTCATCAAATGCGCCCGCGCCGCCGAGCGGCAGAATCGGTTCTGATGCTACGCGCAGAACGTTTTTCAGGTTGCGGCGTTCCAAATCAACAAAGCCGCCATATGCTCTCGTCATGTTGTTACGGTAGGCTTCCCGTGTGGAGAAATACACGCGAATGCAGGTTCCCAAGTCCAGTGAAAAAGGGACTTGGGCGTGACTGGACATCCAGGGGCGCTCGCCGGATGGTGAAAAAATCAGCCCCCTCTTTTTCCAGTGAAACATCATTTTCTCCCCAACTCTTTGGACGCGGCCTGCCGGATAACCTCGTCAAGCCACTGGTGCATGTTTTTTCCCGATTTTTTTCGGGCTTCTTCCGCCAGCCGGACCGCATCCGGGCTTACGCCTTCCAGCCGTCCGTAATAGCGGGTGCGCAGGGTGCCGCCCCGCTCTCCTGGAATGGGGAAGTCAAAATCGGCGGGCGGTTCTCCTTCGCCCACCGTAAATTCCAGACAGAAACCGGCACCGTTCAGTATCCAGGAAAGGCGGACATCGCGCGCTTCGATGGGCAGGTTTTCCAGCGAGAGGCGATTTTCGTAATGCGGGTTATGATTCCGCAAAATTTTTCCAAACTCGCTCTGGTATAGCCAGGGAGCCAGACTCAAGCCGCCAGTCACCACTTTTGCTCCGGGTTTTGCAACGCGGACAATTTCCTTGAAGAGCGCGCGGCTGTCGGCATAGACATCCATCCCCGCGCTGCCAAAGCTGTAGATCGCATCGAACAGCTTGTCCGGGTAGGGCAGGACACAGGCATTGCTTTGCGTGATGACGACAGGATCATCATCAGTGAATCGCTTTTTCAGGTGTGTCAGCATGTCCAGAGAAATGTCTTGCACATGCAGGGTTGAACCCGCTTTCATCTGCTGGCGGATCAGGATGGAATCGCGTCCGGTTCCCGCGCCGAGTTCGAGAATGCACGCGTCGTGTGGCAATGCCAGACGGTCAATCAGCGAATGACGGACGTCTTCTTCCTGTTGGCAGAAGGTTTCAAAAGAGAGGTGATGATACTGGTCGTAGGTGTTGGCGACTCTGCCAAAGAGCGACTGGGCGTAGCGGTTTTTAGGAATGTCGTCCAGTACCAGCAGCACCGGGATGCCCTCTGTAATGGCATATTCTCTGCCGCTTTCGCTTCTCAGCGTGCCGCCTGGTGCGGCGGCGGTGGAAACGAGGGTCAGACGGGAATGTTCCCGGGGGCAGACCAGATAGTTCAGTGCGTTTGCTCTCATCGCGCGATCATCCTGCATTCGCCCGCCAAAGCGCGCGCTCTGGCGGGTTCCCCCCAATTCGGGGGGGGGGGGGGGGGGG
>JAISAG010000053.1 GCA_031266815.1 Burkholderiaceae bacterium
TATCCGCCAGTGCCTAAACAGAGATATGGTGTGTAAAATCCTATTTATTTTCCTGTTTTATAAAGTTTATGTCTGAAATAGGTCAATTTTTGGAACGCATTGTTTTTCCTGTATATTGGATTGGTTTCTGATTGCTTATCTGGATGAAAAATCTCTTTTCTTTTTGAATCGAAAACAGAGTAAACGATAAGTGTTGTATGTTTCATACAGGCTTCTCTCCCTTGAGAATAAAGGGGATATAATGACCAGAAGCGTTTTCTTCAACTGTTGTTTTAATTCGTAGAGGCGTTGTTTGAGCGTGTAATGCGCTGGCTCGGTGTGATGCTTGCCGAACGCAGTCAGTGCGAGGTAATGGAAGTATTCTTCTGCATATGGACGGGTTCTGCCCGTTTCTTTCCATGGGGTGTGTTTTCCGATATAGTGAATGATAGCGGGATTTGTTTGCAATGAAAATCGGGTTTTCCTGCGAAGTTCCTGGACATTCCACTTGTCACTCAGATTTCCGATATAGTTTTCAAGAGCACCATTGATGATATCCTGGTCGCCTAATTTGATAGACTGTATGTTTTGCGCCGTCCATTGAAGAATTCTGTTGATTGTATTCTCTGATCGCATTTTTTCCAAATTCATCAGAAGCACCCCTGAATTGATATATCTGCGAACTCCCAGTTTTTCGGCTAGCATTGGTGAGGCGATATCTCTCGTGCCGAGAATAATGTGATCCTTCATGTCTTTTAGATACAATGCAGAAAGGCTACACTTTACGATGATGTCGCAATCCAGATATATAATCCTGTTTTCATGTGGTATCAGCTCGGAAATGAATAGTCTGCCCAATGATGTGATTGAGATATGCGATGAAAGGGGGACTCTTCCCAGCAGGGTAGAGGCGGACTGATTTTGGAGCAAGATTGTTTTTACATCGACATAGTCAATTCTGAAGGTGGAAAGATAACTCAAGCCGTTCAAATTTATTTTTTGTTCGCCAGTGATTCCATCATCAAGAATATAGAAATGGATAAGGTCACTTTTATGCCTGTTTTTCAGAATAGAGGCCATCGCGGTAGCGAGGTGTGGCACGTAGTGGGTATCGGAAGCCAGGCAGAGCACAATGCGGATTTGCCCTTCCTCCTGACTGTGTGAGAGTGGCAGAATTGCCGCGCAATCAGCGCTGTGGTTTGATGTCTGATATTGCAGGGACATGGAATCCTCTCTCTGTTATCAAAATCAACAAAATTGACAAGGTGCCTTCACACATGGGACTCTTTGAGAATGTGCCGCATCAAAGCGTCTTTTCTTGCTTCTCCTGATTGTCTGAAACTGCCGCGGCACAAGTAATCATCGCGCGTGTTGTGCGCATAATCGTATTAACAGTGCGATTGCATGGCTGTTTGCTTGTGCGTTGATAGCCGGCAATAATCTGACCACTCGTGTCGTGGAAAAACGTACGGCGAATGTGCTACGGCTTTTGGGAAGGGCGCAGATTTTTTCCGGGAGAATGTGTAGGAAAATTCACCACGCATCTGCTAAACTGGGCAGTGTGCTAGGGGCGTGGTTTTGTGACCGTACTGTTAACACGATTGCAAGGTTTGTTGCCGCTGGCGTTACGGCTTTTTAATCCTCAACAACGAATCCCGTGTTCATTTCCGCGGCGGTTTTGTTGCCCGCTTTTGCTACATGACACGACAAATGCCCGCTTCGTCGCCCCGCATCTCCATACTGATGTACCACCAGGTTGGTCGCTTCAACAATCCCAGGATACATCGCCCGATGTACTGCGATGTGGGGCGCTTTCGACGACAAATGGCGTGGCTGCACTGGTGCGGCTACAACGTGATTTCGCTCAATGACGCGTATGCCTGTCTGTTCATGGGAAGGCCTGTACCGCGGCGCGCGGTTGTACTGACCTTCGACGATGGTTGCGAGAATTTTCGTGAATATGCCTGGCCCATCCTGAAGGCATATCGCTTTCCTGCCAGCGTGTTTCTGGTTGCCGACCTGATCGGGCACGAAACCCGCTGGGTGACGGATATCCCCGAAAAGGCGCCGCTGATGACGGGGGAAACCATTCGTTCCCTGCACAAGGAGGGGGTGATGTTTGGCGCGCATACCCTGAACCATGTTTATCTGACCCGTTGTACGCCGGACGAGGCGCGCAGGGAAATTGTGGAGAGCAAGTCCAGGCTGGAGGATTTGCTGGGCGAGACCGTTTCCGACTTCTGTTATCCCTATGGGGACTACAACGCACAAGTTGCTGAAATGGTGCGGGATGCCGGTTTCCGCTGTGGGCTGACCTGTATCCGTGCTGCGGCGAACTACGCGAAAAATCCGTTTGAGCTCCCCCGCAAGGCTATCTCGTATGGCGACACGCTGGTCGGATATCTTTGGAAACTCCACGCGAAAAATGTGCCCAAGGGAGAAAAGCCGCCCGCGCGTGTGGCAACGGATGGGTTCGCCTGATGCGTATTTTGCAGGTAATACGCAGTTTGACTTTTGGCGGTGCCGAGAATCATGTGCTGTCGTTGTCCCGTGGATTAAGAGAGAGAGGGCATGATGTCCTGCTGGCAGCGCCTTCCCGTTCGTGGATTGCCGAGCAGTGCCTGCGGAACCAGTTGCCGCTGGAGCCTATTTCCATGCGCGGTGTGGCAGATCTGCTGTCATACTGGAAGCTGCACCGGTTGATCCGGCGATGGCGTCCCGACATTGTGCACGCACATCAGGTGCGTCCCTCGCAGTATGTGGGGATTGCCGCACTGGGCACCCCTGCCATTCCTGTTTGTACCGCGCACTCTACAACGGCGAGCAAGCACATGCGGCGCTGTCGGCACATTATTGCCGTTGCGGATGCCGTGGTGGCAAACCTGGTGCGGCATCATTATTCGCAGGACAGGATCACGCGCATCTACAATGGTGTACCGGATGCAGCGCGGGGCGAGCGCATCGCACTACGTGAAGAACTGGGTATTCCGGATTCCCTGTTTGCTGTTGTTTGCGCTGGACGTTTCGAGTACGACAAGGGGCAGGATGTGCTGGTCAGCGCAATCAGGGCGTGCCCCGATGTGGTCCACAGTTACTTTATGGGTGATACGGAAACCTCTTTTGGTCGCGAAGTGCTGACGATAGCGGGCGGGCACCCCCGCGTCCACTTTTTGGGGTATCGCGGCGATGTACAGCGAATTCTGCCGGCATTCGATCTGTATGTTTCTCCTTCCCGGCGAGAAGCCTTGTCGTTGTCGCTCGCCGAAGCTTCTGCGGCGCGGTTGCCTATAGTGGCCACCCGGGTTGGAGGAACACCCGAGGTTGTCCTGGATGGGGAAACCGGCCTGCTGGTCGCCGCTGACGATGCAGACGCGCTGGGCAAGGCAATCAGGCGTTTGTTGTCGGATGTCTCGCTGGCGGTTAACATGGGGAGTCGGGCACGACAGCGCTACGAGCAGGTGTTTACGATGGGCAATATGCTGGCGCAAACCGAGGCGGTTTACCAAAATCTTCTTTCCGTCCGCTGAGCGTTCTCACTCTGTTCGTGCGCTTCACGCGTCTTCAAGCCGGATTTTGAGTCGGGCAAACTGAATGGCCGCAATCATGATGCACAAGGGAATATACGCTTCGTAAAATTCCTCGAAAGACGTGCGCGCCACATTCCAGAAAAGATCCAGGCGCGCGTCGGTAAAACGGCGATAATTGTCGGGAAGGCGATCAACGAACTTGGCAATGGCGGTGATGCAGCATAAGGTGACCACTGTCCACGCCACTGCGTTTCGCTTGAAAAACTGACGAATAACAAATCGGGTGTAGCGGATCACCAGATAGGCGAGGCATCCGAACACGGCCAGCAGAATGAGTCCGGCACGGATTTTTTCGGATAGGGGGTTGGCAGGGTTGAGGAAAAACCGGATCTTGAACGCCGTGCTGTCGGTGGTTGTCAGCCAGTGTTGAAATCCCAGTTCGCGGAATAAGGCAACGAGCGTCAAAAACTCGAAAATCCAGAAGCTGATGTTTTGCTGCAAATTGTTGTCGCGCGGTCTGCAGACGTACAGCACTACCATGGTGAGGGAGTAAATGGCGACCAGCAGATAGTCGTCGTCCATGACCGTATCTGCTATCCAGAGCGCTGTGTCCGTATCCAGCAGAAGCCAGTTCGCCAGTGGCAGGATGCCCAGTGCGGCAAACAGGATGGGCGCGAAGAAGGGGTGATAAATCCAGTTTTTTGATGCGCTCATGTTTGGCTCTCCCTCAGAGTTTTTTGGTAAACCGCCAGATTGCCCTTGACCATCGCCTCGACGGAAAACTCTGCCATGATACGCTGTCTACCCGCTTGCCCCAAAGATTGCCGCTTGTGCCCATCCTGTATCAATGTGCGCAGTGCTTCAGTCAGAGCGTCTGTGTCGCCCGCATCGGTCAGGATGCCAGTAACGCCGTCCAGCACCGCTTCCGGCAAACCGCCTGCTTTTGTTGCGATAACCGGTACGGCAGCGGCGGCGGCTTGCAGGAGCGAAACGCCCAGTCCTTCCTTGTCTGCCGGATGCGCCAGAATGTCCAGCCCGCCCATCCACTGCGGCAGATCTGCCCTGAAGCCGGCAAACTGGATGATGCGGTCCAGCTTTTTTTGCGCGACGAGTTGTTTCAGCTCGGACAGGAGGGGTCCCTGCCCGAAGCAGATGACACGGATGTCGGGGAAGTCCTTGTAGAGGGTGTCAACGGCATCAATCAGGTAGCGGTGTCCTTTTCTGGGGATAAGCTGGGCAACCATGCCGATGGTGATTCCGTTTTCCGGCAGGCTGAATGTTTTTCGCATCAAATGATGGTCAACGTCCTGCAAGTAGGGCGTCGCGTCCACGGCACTTCGCACACAGGTCAGCTTGTCGGCGGGGACGCCCTCACGCAGGAGAACTCGCCGAATTTCTTCCGAGATGGCGATAATGTGGTCGTAGAGCCGATATTTCAGCGCGACCACCGCGGGTTTCTCCGTGTTGTCCACTCTTCTGGAGAGAATGCACGGCACGTGTGCCACCCTTGCCGCAATGCCTCCCCATATGTCGGCGCCGCGCCGACTGTGCAGATGGACAATATCGGGGCAGTGTTGGCGTATGATGCGGGCTATTTGCCAGGTCATAGCAATATCCGCGTCGCCCCGCATGGGGATCTCGCACACCTGTGCGTTACCCGCAACGGCAAGGGCGATGTCGGCGCCAGCGGGGCACACCAGGATATTTTCTGTGCCCAGCGCGGACAATCCGTTCACGATGTAGGCAACCTGCCGGGCACCGCCATAGAAGTGGGTGCCCGATTCCACATGCAGTATTTTCATGGCAAGTGCGCTGCCCGGTGCCGCTCCGCTTTTTTCGTCATTGTGTCGGTCAAAAAAACGCTCGTGCTTGTATAATAGCAGGGTTAGCTTTGAGCAAAAAATCAACACATGTTCCAACCGGGAGGTACTTCATGGCAAAGATGACCGCCGCCGAAGCGGCTGTTTGTATACTGGAAAAAGAAGGGGTAACACAAGTATTCGGTATTCCGGGTGCCGGCATCAACGGTTTTTATGCCGCGTTGAAAAAACGGAACAGCATGAAGCACATTTTGGCGCGCCATGGCGAAGCGATTGGTCATATGGCGGAAGGATACACCCGTGCCGCACAAGGAAACATCGGTGTGGGTCTCTGTACTTCGGGTCCGGCGGCGACGGACATGATTACGGGACTTTACTCCGCTTCTGCCGATTCGACCCCAATACTGGCGATTACGGGGCAGGCGCCGCTTGCCCGTCTGCACAAGGAAGATTTTCAGGCAGTGGACATAGAAAAAATTGCTGCGCCTGTGACCAAAATGGCCGTGACCGTGCGGGAGCCAGGGCTGGTTCCGGGAATTTTTCAGAAGGCTTTTTACCTGATGCGTTCCGGTCGTCAGGGACCGGTTCTGATTGATTTTCCCCTTGATATACAGACGACCGAAATCGAATTTGATCCGGACACCTACGCGCCCCTGGCGGTGCATAACCCCAAGGCGACCCGCGCCCAGATTGAAAAAGCGCTCGGGATGCTCAATACGGCCGAAAAACCGCTGATTGTTTCGGGTGGCGGCGTCATTCTGGCAGACGCTTCTCCCTTGCTGCGCGAGTTTGCCGAGATCCTTGGCGTGCCAGTTGTTCCCACGCTGATGGGGTGGGGATCCATACCGGACGATCACGACCTGATGGCCGGGATGGTTGGTTTGCAGACAGCGCACCGCTATGGCAATGCCTCCTTCCTTGCTTCGGATTTTGTGCTGGGAATCGGCACCCGCTGGGCGAACCGCCACACCGGTTCGCTCCCCGTTTACACGAAGGGGCGCAAGTTTGTGCATGTGGACATTGAGCCGACGCAGATCGGACGTGTTTTCGCGCCGGATTACGGCATCACGTCCGATGCAAAAGCGGCGCTGGAGTTGTTTGTGCAGGTTGCCAGGGAATGGCAGAAAGCAGGAAAGCTGAAAGATCGCACTGCGTGGGCGGCTTCCTGCCTGCAACGTCGCCGCACCCTGCTGCGCAAGACAGATTACGATAATGTGCCCATCAAGCCGCAGCGGGTTTATCAGGAGATGAACAACTACTTTGGCAGGGATGTGCGCTATGTGACCTCCATCGGTCTGTCGCAGATCGCGGCGGCACAGCACCTGCACGTGCATCACCCGCGCCACTGGATAAATTGTGGTCAAGCCGGTCCGCTGGGGTGGACGATTTCCGCCGCGCTGGGGGTCAGGGCATCTGATCCGACAGGCGATATTGTTGCCATATCCGGTGACTTCGATTTTCAGTTCATGATTGAAGAAATGGCAGTCGGCGCACATTTCAAGCTGCCGTACATACACATCGTGGTCAACAATGCCTATCTTGGGCTGATTCGTCAGGGCCAGTTGGGGTTCAATGACCTGGATTATTGTGTCCAGTTGTCCTTCGACAATGTGAATGCGCCGGAAGTCAATGGTTACGGAATTGATTTCGTCAAGGTGGTTGAGGGTTTGGGGTGCAAGGCGCTTCGTGTTTTCAAGCCAGAAGACATTCGCCCCGCGTTCGAGAAAGCGCGGGCGCTGATGCGCGAATTCCGTGTGCCGGTTATGGTCGAAATTATTCTGGAAAGGGTTACCAACATCCCCATGGGCCCCGATATTGACAAAATCAACGAGTTTGGTGGGGAACTGAACATTTAGCGAAGAAGCATCATTTCAACGAAGAAGCCTCATTCATGTAAGGAGAAAATAATGCCAAAATTGGCCGCCAATTTGAGTATGCTGTTTACCGAAGTGCCGTTCATGGATCGTTTTGATGCCGCGGCGAAGGCGGGATTCAAGGGGGTTGAGTTCCTGTTCCCCTATGCGTACAACCTGAATGAAATGGAAGACAAGCTAAAGAAGAACAATCTGGAACTGGTGTTGTTCAACCTGCCTGCGGGCAACTGGGAAGGGGGCGACAGGGGGATTGGTTGCGATCCGTCCCGTGTTGGCGAATTTCAGGATGGCGTGGGCCAGGCGATTTCCGCTGCAAAAAAATTGGGAGTCAAGCAGGTGAACTGTCTGGGAGGCAAGACGCCATCGGGCGTTTCCGACGACAAGATACGCGCTGCGTTTTCTGCCAATCTCAAGTTTGCCGGCGACAAACTGAAAGCGGAAGGGATCAGGTTGCTGGCGGAAACTGTGAACGACATCGATATTGCTGGCGCGTACATGGTGCGCACCCAACAGGCGATTGACATCATCAAGGCGTCTGGTTCCGACAACGTGTTTTTGCAATACGACATTTATCACATGCAGCGGATGGAAGGAGAGCTGGCAAACACCATCAAGTCAAACTTTGACCTGATCAAGCATTACCAGTTGGCCGACAATCCGGGGCGTAACGAGCCGGGTACGGGCGAAATCAACTATCGTTTTCTTTTCAAATTCCTTGACGGGCTGGGATACGATGGCTGGATTGGCTGCGAATACAGGCCGAAGACGACGACGGTGGAAGGATTGAGTTGGATCGCCGCACATCAGGTATAAGCAGGTTGGCACAATATTGACAGGAGAATGGTAATGGCAAAAGTGGGCTTTATTGGTTTGGGTATTATGGGGCGCCCGATGGCGGTAAATCTGCAAAAAGGCGGGCATCAGCTTTTCCTGAATGACATGAAGGCTCCGCCGGCAGAATTGATCAGCGGCGGGGGGAAAGCGTGTGCCAACGCGGCGGAAGTCGCGAGGGAAGCCGACATCATCATCATCATGGTGCCAGATACCCCGCATGTGGAATCGGTTCTGTTCGGCGAAAACGGCGTTGCGGGGACGATTTCCGCGGGCAAGATTGTGGTGGACATGAGTTCCATTTCGCCCATTGCCACAAAGGAATTCGCAAAGAAAATCAATGACCTGGGCGCGGAATACCTGGATGCACCCGTTTCCGGCGGCGAGGTGGGCGCCAAGGCGGGGTCTCTTACCATCATGGTGGGAGGAACGGAAAGCACCTTCAACAAGGTCAAGCCGTTGTTTGAGTTGATGGGAAAGAACATTACGCTGGTCGGCGGCAATGGCGATGGTCAGACGACCAAGGTTGCCAACCAGATCATTGTCGCGCTGAATATCCAGGCGGTGGCGGAAGCCATGCTGTTTGCTTCCAAGGCAGGTGCAGACCCCGTCAAGGTGCGTCAGGCGCTCATGGGTGGTTTTGCCTCCTCCCGTATCCTGGAAGTGCATGGAGAGCGCATGATCAAGCGAACATTCAATCCGGGCTTCCGCATTGAACTGCACCAGAAGGACCTGAACCTGGCATTGCAGGGTGCGCGCGCGTTGGGTGTGGCGTTGCCGAATACATCCACGGCACAGGAACTGATGAACACCTGTTCCGCCAACGGTATGAGCGGGCTTGATCACTCCGCCCTGTGCCGTGCCATCGAAATCATGTCCCGGCACGAGATCGCCAAGGGGTAAGCTGTTTTTTGACCGGAGGGCGCCCGCCCTCCGGTGGTTTCAAATCATTGGCATGGCGTGGCTCCGCTTTGGCGGCGCGGTCGCGGGGCTGGTGGTTTTTCTTGATAACAGAGTCAGCGTATGGCGTCCGTCCCCAATCCCCGTCAATTCCTGATTGATTCATACTCCGGTGCCCTGTCCGCGGTCAGTGCGGAGAAATGTTTGCCCGCTTATTTGCCGATGCCCCCGAAAGGCGGGCGGACGCTGGTGGTCGGTGCAGGCAAGGGCGCTGCCGCCATGGCAAAAGCGGTAGAAGACCACTGGCAGGGCGACATCACAGGGCTGGTTGTGACACGTTACGCGCATGGCGTTCCCTGTCAGTACATTGAGGTGGTGGAAGCCGCGCACCCGGTTCCTGATGAAGCCGGACGTCAGGCGGCCGGGCGTATTCTGCAAATGGTCGGCGGGTTGACAGAAAAGGACCTGGTGCTTTGCCTGATTTCCGGCGGTGGTTCGGCCCTGCTGTCGTTACCGGCAGAAGGCATGACGCTGGAACAGAAACAGGACATCAACCGTGCCTTGCTGCGAAGCGGTGCCACAATTGCTGAAATGAACTGCGTTCGCAAGCACCTTTCCCTGATCAAGGGCGGACGGCTGGCACTTGCGTGCGCGCCGGCACAAGTTGTGACGTTGCTGATTTCGGATATTCCGGGAGACGATCCGGGTATCATCGCCAGTGGACCGACCCTGCCCGACCCGACAACATGTGCGGATGCCCTGGCCATCCTGCGCAAATACCGCATTGATGTGCCGGACAACATCCGGCGGGCGCTTGAGGCAGGCTTGTGGGAAACACCCAAACAGGGCGATGCCCGCTTTCCCCGCAGCGAGAGCCACGTTATTGCCAGAGCGCAGGATGCGCTGGATGCGGCAGCGGACATGGCACGCTCAAAGGGGGTTACACCGTACGTCCTGTCGGATTGTATCGAAGGAGAGGCGCGTGATATTGCCTTGATGCACGCGGCGATGGCGAAGCAGGTTGTCTCGCGCGGGCAGCCGTTTTCGCGTCCCTGTCTGATTATCTCCGGTGGGGAGACGACCGTTACAGTTCGTGGGAACGGGAAGGGTGGGAGAAACACCGAATTTCTGCTGAGCCTTTCTGTCGCGCTGGACGGGTTGCCCGGGGTGTACGCCATTGCCTGCGATACCGATGGCATTGATGGCTCCGAAGACAACGCAGGTGCGCTGTATTTTCCGGATTCCCTGCTGCGGGCGGAAAAGGCAGGGATAGACGCGCGCGCCTTGCTTGACAACAATGACGGATACACTTTTTTCGATACATTGGGCGATTTGCTGGTGACGGGTGCGTCACGCACCAATGTCAACGATTTTCGCGCCATTCTGATACTGTGATTTTACGGGCAGCGGGACAGGCGCAAGATGGGGAGAAGCGATGCGACGCCAGCGAAAGGCAAAGATTGTGGCAACACTGGGCCCCTCCAGTTCGGACAGGGAAACCATTCTGGCTCTGTTCGAAGCGGGAGTGGATGTGTTTCGCTTCAACTTCAGTCACGGTACGCAGGAGGACCATCGTCTCCGTTATGAGGTCGTACGCGAGATAGAGCGTTTGGTTGGTCGTCCAATAGCTGTTCTGGCTGATTTGCAGGGGCCCAAACTGCGTATAGGCAAGTTCTCCCGGGGCAAGGCGGAGTTGGTCGCCGGGAAAGAATTCGTTTTTGACCGAGATACGCAGGATGGAGACGAAAACAGGGTCTCGCTGCCACATCCCGAGCTGTTCAGCCTGATGTCGGAGGGGCATGCCATTTCGCTGGATGATGGCAAACTGCGCTTGAGAGTGATTGACAGTACCGCAGAGCGTATTCGGACGCAGGTATTAACAGGAGGCATCCTGTCTGACCGAAAGGGCGTTAACGTGCCGGACGTCATACTGCCCATTCCGATTCTGACGGAAAAAGATCGGCGCGACCTGGAATTTGCCCTTTCCCTTGGAGTGGATTGGGTTGCCATGTCCTTTGTGCAGCGACCTGAAGATCTGGTCGAAGCACGCCAGCTTATAGCGGGGCGGGCGGGTTTGATGACCAAACTGGAAAAGCCAGCGGCACTGGACAGATTGGATGAAATTGTCAAGGCATCGGATTCCGTCATGGTTGCGCGCGGAGACCTGGGTGTGGAACTGCCGCCGGAAAAGGTGCCCGGCGCGCAAAAGCGCATTTTGCGAACCTGCCGCCTTTACGGCAAGCCCAGCATTGTTGCCACGCAGATGCTGGAATCCATGATTCATTCGCCAACGCCGACGCGGGCAGAAGCCTCCGATGTCGCCAGCGCCGTGTATGACGGCGCAGACGCCGTGATGCTGTCGGCAGAGTCTGCCAGCGGCAGCTATCCGGTGCAGGCTGTTTCCATCATGGACCGGATTATCAACGAAGTGGAAAGAGATCCGATCTATCCCAAGATGGTCAACGCGCAGCACGAAATGCTGCTTCCTTCCCCGCGCGATGCCATTTTTTCCGCGCTGCGGACGGTTACCCAGGTGATTCGCGCTGTGGCAACGGTGACTTATACGGATTCGGGTGTTACCAGCTTGCGTGCGGCACGGGAGCGTCCCATGGCGCCCATACTCAGTATTACCCCCCACCTGGCGACGGCGCGCCGCCTTGCCGTGGTGTGGGGCGTTCACTCAACCGTCATGGACCACGATGTGGTGGATGTGGACGAAATGGTGGAGGCGGCTCGCCAGACGGCGGTCGCAGAAGGCTTTGCCCGTTCCGGGGATCAACTGGCAATTGTCGCGGGAATGCCTTTTGGCAAGCCGGGTAACACCAATTTGCTTCGCGTTGCCGAAATTGCCTGACGGATGTTGTGCTGGCAGCGCCCGGGGTGCGGTCCGTGCGGCGCGGGAGAATGAAAATGGAGCGTCCCGAAAAAACGGCAGACGGGCAGCGTATGGCGGTGGGTTTGCGTGCCAGTGTGATGATGCCCGTTGGACCGGAGCACACGGCGCGGCACCTCGGCAGTGGGCAAAGAGATGTGCTGGCGACGCCTGTGCTGGTTGCGTGGATGGAGTCAGCCGCTCAGCTTGCCGTTGCGGCTTCATTGCCGCCGACGCATCAGACAGTGGGTACCGGTCTGGATATTACGCACCACGCCGCCACGCCTGTCGGGATGCCCGTGACAGTTTATGCCGAGTTGCGTTCGTTTGACAAACACCAGCTTGTGTTTGATGTGCGGGCGGAAGACGCGGGGGGCGCCATCGCGCAGGGACAGCATATCCGCATGCTTGCCTCCACCGCCAGCCTGGACAGAATGCTGCGGAAAAAGCAGGGAGGGTGAACCGACTTTCTTTGGAAAAGTTTTCGAAAAAGGGCTTGCTTTCGCCGAATTTTTGGTAGTATTCGGCATCCGTTTTGTTTTTCAAAATGCGATTTAAAAGACTGATTCTTGACCAAGGTCATTTTTAGTCCGCGCTTTGTTCTTGCAAAATGGGGAAACTGTACCGCAGGTCAATGAGGTTTACTGGCTCGCGGCAGGGTTTGCTTAAGCAGGTAGGAGCGCAGAGTCCGGGAATGAGCGGAGAAACATCCGCAGTGACTGGTCTGCGTTGTTGGTAACTTTAAAGGAGAGTAGATATGGCTACACAAGAGAGGTACCCTAACCGCTGGGTGCAGCTGATTCTAGGCATTCTGTGTATGGCGATTATCGCTAATCTGCAGTACGGGTGGACGCTGTTCGTAGCCCCGATTCAGGACAAGTTCCATTGGGCGCGTACGGCTGTTCAGCTTTCGTTTACGATCTTCATCTTTTTCGAAACGTGGCTGGTTCCTGTCGAAGGCTGGTTGGTTGACAAATTCGGTCCGAGACCCGTCATTGCCGGTGGTTCCATATTGGGAGCACTTGGCTGGGTGATACACGGTGTCGCTGATAGTCTGACCGTTCTGTACATTGGTTCGATTATTGCCGGTATGGGCGCTGGTGCGGTGTATGGTACGTCAGTGGGTAACGCGCTGAAGTGGTTCCCGGACAAGCGCGGTCTTGCTGCCGGTGCGACTGCGGCCGGGTTCGGTGGCGGTGCTGCGATAACGGTTGTTCCGGTTGCTGCGTGGATTGCCAAGAACGGGTATCAGTCGGCGTTCATCTGGTTCGGTATCTGACAGGGTATTCTGATCTTCATCATCGCCATGTTCATGCCGCGCGCCAAGCTGCCGCCTGGAACGAAAGCCGTACCGCGCGTTGTGTCGAGCAAAAAAGAGTTCACGCCAACGCAGATTGTCCGTCAGCCGATTTTCTGGCTGATTTATATCTGCTTCGTGGGTGTGGGTTCCGGCGGTATCATGGCAACGGCTTCTTTCGGTCCGGTTGCCAGGGACTATGGCCTTAACAGGATCCCCGTTTCGCTGCTGGGTATAACATTGCCCTTGCTGACGATGACGATGTCCATCGACAACATCTGTAATGGTCTGACCCGACCGCTGTGCGGTTATCTGTCTGACCGTTTCGGGCGAGAAAACCTCATGCTGGTTGTCTTCTGCGGTGAAGGGGTTGCTCTGCTGGGATTGATGGCTTATGGTCGTACCCCGTTTGGCTTCATGTTCTTCGCGGCGATGACCTTCGCATGCTGGGGTGAAATCTTCTCGCTGTTCCCATCCATGTGCGCCGACACCTTCGGGGTGGCGAACGCGGCGGGTAATGCGGGTACGCTATATACAGCGAAAGGGACTTCATCACTGCTTGTTCCGTTTGCGGCGGGTCTATCGGCGGGCGGTAACTGGGATCGTGTGTTCATTTTGTCCGCATGTATCGCATTTACCTGCTCGTTCCTCGCGTTCTTTGTGCTGAAGCCGTGGCGTCGTCGCTTCATTCTGGCAAACAATGCAGAAGTGGACGCTGCCGCTGCTGCCAAGGCCGCTGCGTAACGAGAGACGCGTTGTGGCAATATCAGGGGTGTTTTAACACCCCTGAGAGCAACAGCCAAAAGGGTGACACGGTATACGTGTCACCCTTTTGTTTTGTCACCTGCCCGCGAGAATGCACTGCCCCCACCCGCTTTCAGCGCACATGTGTCAGGGAAGTGTTCGTCCGGCGCAGGGTTCACCTCGGGTTGGACGGTATACGCGGCGCACCGACTCAGCACATTGATCCGGCGTGCCGGGCACCCGGAATCAGGCACTCAGATCTTGCCCTGGTTTTTCAGGCGGCTCAGTGTTTCCGGCGAAAGGTTCAGGTAGGACGCCAGTTCCTTTTTGGGAAGGCGTTCGAAGAGCGCGGGGTGTTTGCGCTGGAAGCGTTGCACACGACCCGGGGCATCCAGCAGATGCAGGCTGATGGTGTGCGACATGATGCTGCTCATGATGCGCATGACCTCCAACTCAAACAACTGCTTTAATTGAGAGTGTGTTTCGATGAATGCCGCCCATTGCGGCATGGCAATCTGGACAACGCGCGTCTTGGCAATGGCAACAATACTAAATGATGCCATCTTGCTTAACTTCCACGAAGCATACGCCGCTTCCATGTGGCGCTCGCTGGTAAAGCGCAGGATCATCTCCTTGGCCTGCGGATTGGAAACGGTTCTTTTCAAAAGTCCATCCAGCACGAAAATGACATCCAGATTGCGGTTTCCCTGGTGCGCCAGATAATCCCCCTTGGCGTAATCCGCGACCTCCAGATGCGCCTCCAGTTCCAGCAGTTCCTGCGGCGGCAACTCCTTCAGGATACAGTTTTGCGATAACTGTACGCGAATGACGTTTTTTTCGTGGTGTTCTGCAATGGTGGCCATAAACATCCGTTGTTCAAGCGCCCCTCTTCCCGGAGCAGGTCAACACCGGGAAGAGACTTTTGGAAATGAAAAACTTGACCGCAGTCAAGACTATATCAGAGAGTAACGCGCTATGATAGAGACCAGCTTAAATATTTGATGCTACTGCGGTGCAAGGCGTGCATCGGATATGAAGGTGATTGACCGACTCTGACCCGGCTATAGAGGTTTACGATGTGAAAGGGAGGGGGCGGAAAGAGTAGTGCAGACCAACACTCAACTGGAGGAAATATATTATGGCTAACTATGTGCCACCGACAAATAAAGCATTATCGGGCGTACGTGTTCTTGACATGACCCACGTACAGGCAGGTCCCGCTTGCACACAGCTTCTGGCATGGATGGGGGCGGATGTTGTCAAATTTGAAGCACCGACGGGTGACATCACTCGTAATCAGCTTAACATCTCGGTAGATGGCAAGCGTCAGGAAAGTTTTTATTTCAAAATGCTGAACAGTAACAAGCGTTCCATTACTGTTAACATGAAAAGCCCGGCAGGCCGGGAAGTATTTGAACAGCTCGTCAGGAAGTCCGATGTGATTGTGGATAACTTTGGTCCCGGCGTATTGGCACGTTTGGGTTATCCGCCGGCAACGCT
Organism: Burkholderiaceae bacterium; assembly: GCA_031266815.1. Classification (GTDB taxonomy): domain Bacteria; phylum Pseudomonadota; class Gammaproteobacteria; order Burkholderiales; family Burkholderiaceae_D; genus Oxalobacter. The sequence continues at coordinate 15,345 of JAISAG010000053.1, forward strand.
GCACGGACTCAATCCTGGACTGGTTATTGCAGCCGTTAAAGGTTTTGGCGCAGCCGGACCGTACGCGAATTACAAGGCGTATGAGCCGATTGCCCAGGCAATGGGTGGTGCCATGTCTGTGACGGGTGATCCGAACGGCCCGCCGACCATCAGCGGTGCGTTTATCGGTGACACGGGTACGGGTGTGCATTTGGCTGCAGGTGTTTGTGCTGCGTTGTTCCATCGTACGCACAATGGCGGTAAGGGTCAGGAAGTGGAAGTTGCCATGATGGAATCCGTCATGAATCTGTGCCGCGTCAAATTCCGCGACCATCTTCGTTTGCAGGGCGGTAAGTCCGCATTGGCCGAGTATGGCCCGCCGACGCTGGGCTTGACTTATGTGCCGCGTGCGCTTAACGATTCCGGCGGTGGTCACGTTGGTAGCGCTATTCCCTGTAAGCCGTTTGGTCCGAATGACTACATCTATCTGATTGCGCAGGCACAGGTTGTTCCCGTTCTGTTGAAAGAAATCGGTCTTGATGCGGGTGATGAGCGTTTTGCTGCTGCGGGTCCGCGCAACAAGAACCAGAACGAGCTTTGGAAGATCGTGGGTGAATATTGCAAGAACTACACCAAGTATGAAGTGACGGCAAGATTCAATGAGCTGGATATCCCCTGCGGTCCGCTGATGTCAACAGAAGAAGTGGTCGCTGATCCGCACGTTGCTTTCCGTGATATGTGGCCTGTGGTGGATGGACATCCTGACGGCCCGTACAACACTGTTGGTATGCCGATCAAGCTGTCACTGGGTAACGTTGACAAGATTGTTACGTCACCAGGCCTGGGTGAGCACACTGAAGAGATTACCAAGAGTGTTTGCGGTTTCTCTGATACGGACTTCAAGAGATTGCAGGAATCCGGTGCATTTACCCTCCCGCCGAAAAAGTAATACGGGTGTGTTGGAACGACAATAAGCGAAAGCTTCATTGACTGGAACGGATGGGTGGTCACACCCATCCGTTTTTTTTCGGGGTGAGTTATGCGGATTGCGATTATTGGGCAGCATCGGTTTGGTCAGGCAGTATTAGAGGCGTTTTTTGCGCGCGGCGATGAAGTGGCGGGGGTATTTGTTGCGCCCGAGAAAAAGGGCGCGCCGCCGGACGCTTTACGCCTTTCTGCCCAGGAGCACAAAATTCCTGTTTTCCAGTTCGACAGTCTGGCGGGGAAAGAAGCGGAAAACACCTTGCGGGGACTGCGTGTTGACCTGGGCGTTATGGCGTATGTCCTGCAATTCGCGCCGCAGCATTTTGTCAATATCCCCCAATTTGGCACCATACAGTATCACCCATCCCTCTTGCCCAAACACCGTGGTCCCAGTTCCATTAACTGGCCCATTGTGTGCGGAGAAACAGAGACCGGACTAACCATCTTTCGTCCGACAGACGGCCTGGACGAGGGGCCCATCATCCTGCAGGAGAAAATTGCCATTTTGCCGGACGATACCCTGCGCGATGTGTACCACAAACAGCTTTTCCCGATGGGAGTTAACGCGATGCTTGCCGCAGCAGATCTGGTGGTGGCGGGAAAGCATCAGGAGATCGTGCAGGACGAGCGCGAAGCGAGTTACGAGGGCTGGTTTCGTGCGTCGGAGGCCCGAATCAACTGGAACACGCACGTCAGCATGATTTACAACCTGATTCGGGGCAGCAACCCCAGTCCGGGCGCCTGGACGACATTGGCGGGAGAAAAGGTTTCCTTCCTGGACGCAAGGAAAGTATTGTTTTTCGTTCTGCCGCGGGGGAATCTGCCGGTCGGTACGATTGTTTCCATTGAAGCGGATCGGTTTCGTGTGGTGGCGCGCGGGGGATACATTGATGTGCTGTCGGTGCGGGGGGAAGGCGGAAAGGTCATGTCGGCCGTGGAGTATGTTTATCTCAACGACCTGAGGCCGGGCAGTCGCTTTGGCGATCTGGATGCTACCTGCGCCATCTGAGTCTGTACTGGCTTTGCCGATTGGTGTTATCATTCCGCAGTCCGAGGAGCGTTGCAACGAAGCCGTTTTTCTGAAGCGAAGCGGCTTTGCCAGGCTCGGTTATGTTCGAACGGCGCTCACGTTACCTTTCCATTTTAAAGAGAAGGAGGCGTGATGAGCGCTGTTATCAAGACAAATCAGGATTTTTTTATTGCGGATCGAAGCTTGGCGGAGTGGGGGCATAAGGAGATTCGTATCGCTGAAACGGAAATGCCCGGCCTGATGGCTATCCGTGAAGAGTATGCGACCGGCAAGCCTTTGAAAGGTGCGCGCATCAGCGGCTCGCTGCACATGACGATTCAGACCGCGGTGTTGATACAGACGCTGGAAGCCTTGGGCGCGCAGGTGCGCTGGGCATCGTGCAATATCTATTCCACGCAGGATCATGCCGCCGCCGCAATCGCATCAGGCGGTACCCCTGTGTTTGCTTACAAGGGCGAGTCGCTGGACGAGTACTGGGATTTTACCCACCGGATCTTTGAGTGGCCGGACGGGAGGTACTCCAACATGATTCTGGACGATGGCGGCGACGCGACATTGTTGCTGCACCTTGGCGCTCGTGCGGAGCAGGATATCAGCGTGCTGGGGAATCCTTCCTCCGACGAGGAAAAAAGCCTGTTTGACGCGATTCGCCAGCGTTTGACACAGGACAAGGCATGGTATTCCCGCCGCATCACGGAAATCAAGGGGGTGACGGAAGAAACGACGACCGGCGTGAACCGCCTTTACCAGATGCACAAGGAAGGGCGTTTGCGTTTTCCCGCGATTAATGTGAACGATTCTGTCACGAAATCGAAATTTGACAATTTGTACGGCTGCCGTGAGTCGCTGGTGGACGGGATCAAGCGGGCGACCGATGTAATGATTGCAGGCAAAGTGGCCGTGATTGCTGGTTACGGTGATGTGGGTAAGGGATGTGCCCAGGCGATGCGCGCACTGTCCGCACAGGTTTGGGTGACAGAGATAGACCCGATATGTGCCTTGCAGGCGGCGATGGAAGGCTACCGTGTTGTCACGATGGATTATGCGGCGGCGCACGGCGACATTTTTGTGACGTGTACCGGCAATTTCAATGTCATTGCTCACGACCACATGCGGAAAATGAAGGACCAGGCGATTGTATGCAACATTGGTCACTTCGACAGCGAGATTGATGTGGCAAGCCTGAAACAGTACACATGGGAAAACATCAAGCCGCAGGTTGACCATGTCATTTTTCCCGATGGGCGCCGTATTATTCTGCTGGCGGAGGGGAGGCTGGTCAATCTGGGTTGCGGGACAGGCCATCCGTCCTACGTCATGAGTTCTTCGTTCGCCAATCAGGTGATAGCACAGATAGAACTCTTCAACAATACGGCATCGTACCCGCTGGGGGTGTACACCCTGCCCAAGCACCTGGATGAGCGGGTTGCCCGGTTGCAGTTGCAGCGCCTGAATGCGCAATTGACCGAATTGACCGATGAACAGGCGGCGTACATCGGGGTGAAGAAAGAAGGCCCCTACAAGCCGGATCACTACCGCTACTGACGAAGGCGGTTGCTGTGGTACAAGGCAGGGCGCACCGGATGTCCTGCTTTCTTTCGCTGACGGTTCCTTCTGCCGGGGGCGCCGACTTTCAGGAGAACAGATGGGTTCACTTCCCTTCAGCATTGAATTTTTCCCGCCCAAAACACCGGAAGCGTTGGCGCGGTTGAGAGAAACGCGTGAGCGGCTTGTCCGTCTGTCGCCGCGCTATTTTTCGGTGACCCTGGGTGCAGGAGGGTCTGCCCGCGACGGTACGCTGGATGTTGCGGTCGAAATTCATAAAAAAGGATACGAAGCCGCGCCGCACCTGACCTGTATCGGGACATCACGGGAAAGTATCCGGGACAGGCTTAGGGAATACCAGTCACTGGGTATTCGTCATCTGGTTGCCTTGCGGGGTGATTTGCCCAGCCCGTACGGGGAATTGGGCGACTTTCGCTATGCCAGCGAACTGGTCGCCTTTGTTCGTGCCGAGACGGGAGACTGGTTTCATGTGGATGTGGCTGCCTATCCCGAGGTACACCCGCAAGCGACATCACCGCAGGATGACCTGAAGTATTTCATCAACAAGGTCAAGGCGGGAGCCGATACCGCCATCACGCAGTATTTTTATAATCCGGACGCTTATTTCCATTTTGTTGATGCGGTACAGCGTGCGGGGGTATTCATTCCGATTGTGCCCGGCATCATGCCCATCACCAATTATTCCAGTCTGGTTCGCTTTTCTGATACATGCGGCGCGGATATCCCGCGCTGGATTCGGCTGAGGTTGGACAGTTACGGCGATGACACCGTATCCATCAAGGCTTTCGGGCTGGAGGTTGTAACCGCACTGTGTGAGCGCTTGCGTGAAGGCGGCGCGCCCGGATTTCACTTTTACAGCCTCAATCAGGCGGCTATGGTCGAGGCGCTGTGCGCCAATTTGCGATTGGCCGGGTAAGGGAGACGGGGCGCCTCAGCCTTTCTGTGTGTCGCCCGCTTCCTGTTCGGTCTGTCGTACGTGCGCGGCGATTCGGTCCAGTACTCCATTGACGAATTTGTGCCCATCCACGCCGCCGAATGATTTTGCCAGTTCGACCGCTTCGTTGATGACGACGCGGTAGGGTATCTCGATGTGGCTCTGCATTTCGTACGTTCCTATGAGCAGGATGGCGTGTTCAACTGGAGACAGGTCAGCGATGGGGCGGTCAAGGAAAGGGCGCATAACTTCCCACAGTGCGGGCGACTGATGGATGGTTTCCGATACCAGCGCCACAAAATGCGCATAGTCTGCCTTATCGAATCCATGCGCTTGCCGGATGTGTTCGATAATGGCTTCAGGTGTATCCTTGTTGACGAGCCACTGATACATTGCCTGCAGGGCAAATTCGCGTGAACGGTGGCGCGCCGAGCGACTTTTATTGGGATTTGCCAGGATGCTCTTGGTGTTCACGGGGGGGCTGTTATTGAAAAGAGTGTTGCGTATAGCGTGCAGAGAGCCGTTTTGTCAATCCGTTTCGCTTTCGCCCTCGCCCTCTTCTTCCCACGTGAGCAGTTCATCAATGGACAACAGCAGGTTTGCCATTTCGACCGCGGCGCGGGCGGCGGATGCGCCCCGTTCCTGGGCACGGGCTTCGGCCTGCTTTTCAGTGTGTGTCGTTAGGATAGCGTTGGCAATAGGAATGTCACCGTCCAGTCCGACGCGCGTCACACCGGATGCCGATTCGTTGGAAACAACCTCAAAGTGGTAGGTTTCTCCCCGAATGACCGCGCCGATGGCAACCAGCGCATCAAATTGCTGCGAGTTCGCCATTTTTTGCAATGCAAGCGGGATTTCCAGCGCGCCGGGCACGGTGGCAATCAGGATATCCTCGTCCTCCACGCCGAGCTGCTTCAGTTCGGACAGGCAGGCGGACAGCAAAGCCTGACAAACGGGTTCATTAAAGCGGGACTGGACGATTCCAATGCGCAGTCCATCCCCCTGCAGGTCTGATTCAAGTGTGGAAACGCTCATGGGATTCTTCCTTATAAGGGGGAAAACGCACTACCTTCATTCTCAAGATAACCGGTAACAACAAGACCGAATCCTGTCATGGAGGGCATTTTGACGGGATTTGCCAGAAGGCGCATTTTGCCTACACCAACATCCCGCAGTATCTGCGCGCCGATGCCGTAGGTACGTAAATCCAGTGTGGAGGCGGCGGTAGCCGACACGGGTTTTCCCAACAGTTCAAACCGTGATAGTAACGCATTTGGCGATTCTCCACAATCAAGCAGGACCATGACGCCTTGTCTGGCGCGATGGATAGCGTGGAGTGCGGCAGTCATGCGCCATGAATGCGGGGTCTGTCCGGCATCCATGAAGTCCATTATCGAGACGGGCTGATGCACCCGAACCAGTGTTTCCTGGTCCGGCGCAATATTGCCCTGACACAGGGCGAAGTGGATGGCGTTACCCGGCTTGTCACGGTAGGCGATGGCGCGAAATTCGCCCGCCAGCGTCTGGAGTGTGCGCTCGCTTATTCGTTCGATCATGCTTTCGTGCTGACTGCGATAGCGGATCAGGTCGGCGATGGTGCCGATTTTCAGATGGTGCGTGCGCGCGAACGACCGCAGGTCGGGCAGCCGCGACATGGTGCCGTCCTTGTTCAGAATTTCGCAGATGGCGCAAGCGGGAGTCAAACTGGCAAGGTCGGCAAGGTCACAGCCCGCTTCAGTGTGACCTGCCCGCGTCAGTACGCCTCCGGGTTTTGCCATGACGGGGAAGATGTGCCCCGGTTGGACAATGTCATCCGCTTTGGCATGGGGTGCGACGGCAGCCTGGATGGTTCTGGCGCGGTCGTGGGCGGAAATGCCGGTAGTAACGCCTTCCCTGGCTTCAATGGAAACAGTGAAAGCAGTGTCAAAGCGGGTACCGTTTTTCCGGGTCATCAATTCCAGGCCCAGTCGCTGGCAATGGTCTTCCCGCAGAGTAAGACAAATTAGTCCGCGGGCGTGGGTTGCCATGAAGTTGATGGCGTCCGGCGTGACGAAATCGGCGGCCATGGTCAGGTCTCCCTCGTTCTCGCGGTCTTCATCGTCAACTAGAATGACCATTTCTCCCGCGCGAATCGCCGCAATAATGTCTTCGATGGGCAAAATTGGCATGACATCCTTTTCACTGTTCAATCCGTACATTATAAATCGCCTTGCGCCGCTGAAAAGGTTCGCGTGCAGGGCATGGCGGCGTTGTGAGCGAATCGGCGCATTTGGACGGCAACAGGTGAAAAATGGTAGAATCTGCGCAGAAGGGGACAATATGACGCAATACAGAGTAAAGGTGGATGTTATGGGCAAGCAGGCAACGGAGGTTAATAATCCGGCCGAATTGAAGGCTAGCGGACTCAAGGCCACACAACCCCGCCTGAAGATTCTGGAAGCATTCCAGCAGAATCCCGTTCGCCATCTTACCGCAGACGAAGTGTATCGCCTGTTGTTGGCGGAACGGATAGAAATAGGGCTTGCTACGGTGTACCGTGTGCTGACGCAGTTCGAGCAGGCGGGACTGTTGTCGCGCCGATACTTCGAAACAGGAAAGGCGGTTTACGAGTTAAACGAGGGCGACCACCACGACCACATTGTCTGCCTGCATTGCGGGCGTGTTGCCGAGTTCCACGACGACCAGATTGAGCTGCGCCAACGGGAGATTGCCCGCCAGCAGGGATTCAACATGGTGGACCACTCGCTGGCAATATACGGTTACTGCGCAAATCCGGACTGCTCCGGTGAAGGCTAAGGGTTTCGTGGCGAGGTAACCTATTGCGCTTGTCTGGGCAGCAGCGTTTTTATCAGGTCACGCCAACTGACGATGCCCACGGGGCGGAATTCCTCGTCAACAATAGGGATGCATGATATCCGGTGCGTGTTGATCAGTGCGGCCGCTTCGGCAATAGTTGCATCTTCCCTCAGCGTGACAGGCTTGCGGGACATGACCTGATGCACCCGTTTATTCAGCGTGGCAAGGTCCTTGTAGGTAACCACCATGGTGCCGATATTGGGACTGATTGCCTTGAGCAGGTCGCGGTCAGAAACAACACCAAACAGCTTGCCTTCTTCAACCACCAGCAGGTGGTGAAACTTGTAGGTATCAAATATCTCCTTTACCGTCGCGAGGCTTTCATCCAGACCGATGGTGATGGGGTTTCTTGTCATGATGTCTTTCAAATTCATAGCGTCTCCCGATTGTCCGAGGAACGAAAGCGGTCAGCGACCAAGATACTCTCTGGCAAGCCGCATCCAGAATGTCATGCCCAACGGTAGCATGGTATCATCGAAATCGTAGGTTGGGCTGTGCAAAAAACCGCACGGTGCCGTGTTGTTTGCGTGTTCGCGTGCGCCGTTTCCCATGAACACGTAACACCCCGGCTTGCGCGCCAGCATGAACGAGAAATCTTCTGCGACCATGGTCGGCACGGATTGGGTGTGAGTGCGTTCTTTCCCGACCAGGGACTCCATGACCCGAATAACGCGTGCGGTTTCTTCAGGATGATTAACCACAGGCGGGTAATTGCGCTGAAAATCCAGCGTTGCGGTCGCGTGAAACGCGGAAGCAATCCCTTCTGCCGTTTCACGCAGACGGCTTTCTATCAGGTCCAGTACGCTGGTGCTGAATGTTCGAACGGTCCCTGTCAGGATTGCCTTGTCTGGAACGATGTTAAATGCACTGCCCGCGTGGATCTGGGTGATAGACAGTACTGCCGCGTCCAGGGGAGACTTGTTTCGTGTCATGATGTTTTGCCAGCCTTGCGCGACCTGGACGGCGATCATGACGGGGTCAACCGTCCGTTGGGGTTGCGCACCGTGTCCTCCCGTGCCGCGTATGGTTAGCGTAAAGGTGTTGCTGGAAGCCATGATGGGGCCGGGTGTTGTGGCGAATTCGCCTATGGCGTAGTCCGGCCAGTTATGCATACCAAAAATAGCATCCATGGGACACTGCCCGAAAAGGCCCTCGTCAATCATGCGACGGGCACCGCCGTAATTTTCTTCCGCAGGCTGGAAGATGGCATAGACCGTGCCGTCAAAATCCCCGTGCCTCTTTAGGTCAATTGCCGCGCCCAACAGCATGGCGGTATGACCGTCATGTCCGCAGGCATGCATTTTCCCCGCATGAACAGAAGCGTGAGCGAAGGTGTTTTGTTCCTGGAGAGGGAGAGCATCCATATCTGCCCGTATCCCAATGGCGCGAGGACTGTTTCCCTTTTTGACAATGCCCACGATGCCTGTCTTGCCCATGCCACGGAGAACCGGAATGTGGTGCGCCGCCAGTGTGTTGGCAATCAGGTTTGCCGTGCGAATTTCTTCATAGGCCAATTCGGGGTGTGCATGAATATCCCGGCGTATGCCTTGTATGTCTGCGAGGAAAGTGGCGGTGAAGTCGTGCATGAAGCAGCCCGTTATCTATGTTTTGTGTGTTACTTGCGGATAGCGGTAGCGTTCCGCGAGGGCGTGATACAGGGGAACGGGGCTGATAAAGCGGGAAACACAACTGGCGAGCAGCGATGTTGCCATCAGTGCCAGCAGAAAATGCTGCCCTGCCACCATTTCCATCGTGATGATGAATGAGGTCAGAGGAGAGCGGGTGACGCCGGACAGATAGGCAACCATGACCAAGATGACGGTTGCGCCGTGCGGCGCCATGCCCGGGAGCAGCGCGGACAGGGTGTCTCCAATGCCTGCGCCGACAGAAAGTGTGGGCGCAAACAACCCGCCGGGTATGCCGCTGATTGTGGAGGCCAGTGTGGCGAGAAATTTGGCAAACCCGTAGTACCAGACGGCGGTACTTGCCTGGCTTTCCAGTATATGGCGGGTGGGGGCGTAACTGGTACCGAAAGCAAGCCCGTCCGTCATCAGCCCCGCTATGGCGACGACCAGACCACACACTCCCGCGAATACGAACGGATGCTGCTGGACGAACCCCCTGATGCGTGCGGGCAGAAAGGCGCCAAATTTCTGGGCAAGGAGGCTGAACAAGCCTCCCATGACACCGCCAACAACAGCGCAGGCGGAGATGGCGGGGATGTGGGAAAACAGCGGCAATATCGCACTGGTCGCCCCGAAGTAGGTATAGTTTCCGACAATGGACAGGGAGATGAGTCCAGAAACAATGACAGTCAGCAGGGTCGAGCTGTGCGCTGTAAAGGGATGGTCCTTGCTGAGCTCCTCCATGGCAAACATGATACCGGCGAGCGGCGTGTTGAACGCTGCGGCGATTCCTGCCGCACCGCCGGCCATGACCAGCGTTCGGCGATAATCCGCCGTTTTGAATGGACCGCGCTGGTAAAAGAAGTGACCGATGGACGCGCCAATTTGCACGGTGGGACCTTCCCGTCCGATGGAGGCGCCCACAAACAGCCCTCCCAGCAGCATAATGGATTTGCCGATCAGAATACGAATGGACAGCAGGTTGCTCTTTTTTGCGTCATCCGGGTCGTTGATAGCAGCGATGGTTTGCGGAATTCCGCTTCCCTGCGTTCCGGGGAAAAAACGCTGCGTCAGCCAGGCAAACAAGGCGAAAGCCAGCGGAACCAGAATCAGCATGCCCCATTGCAGGTGTTTCTGTAACCAGAGATTGCCCATGTTGGCGTAGTCGCTGGACAGGGCAAGCGCCACAGCAGCCAGTCCGATCAGCGAGGCTGCCACGAGCCAGATCAGTACGTGCATTCCCACGTCGCGCGAAGAATCCATCAGGCGGATACGGCGGGATTTTTGCGGTGGGGTGTCCGGTTCGTGCGATGGCATGGCAGCAGCGGGAATCCAGTTGTTTTGGCATTGTAACAAGGATGAAAGCGTTTATGCGGCCACGGCTCTCCCTGGATAAAAAAAGACCCGCGGGAGCAGGCGCTGCCGCGGGTCTTTTAGAAGGGCTGCGAAGCAGCTTACATCATGCCGTCCATTCCCATGCCTCCCATACCACCCATGCCGCCGCCTGCGCCAGGAGCCGGTTTTTCTTCCGGCACCTCGCTGACCATACAGTCTGTCGTCAGCATCAGTGAAGCAATGGATGCAGCGTTCTGCAAAGCGGAACGGGTTACCTTTGCCGGGTCAAGCACCCCCATTTCGAACAGGTCGCCGTATGTGTCGTTGGCAGCGTTATAGCCGAAGTTGTCCTTGCCTTCCAGTACCTTGTTCAGTACCACGGAAGCTTCCGCGCCCGCATTGGCGACAATCATGCGCAAGGGCTCTTCCAGTGCCCGCATGACGATCTGAATGCCGGCATCCTGGTCCGGATTGTCTCCCTTGACCTTGACCTTTTCGCGTGCGCGAAGCAGGGCGACCCCGCCTCCGGCAACAATCCCTTCTTCCACCGCCGCACGGGTAGAGTGCAGGGCATCCTCAACGCGCGCTTTCTTTTCCTTCATTTCGGTTTCCGTTGCCGCGCCGACACGAATGACGGCGACCCCGCCTGCTAGCTTGGCGATACGTTCCTGCAATTTTTCCTTGTCATAGTCGGAAGAAGCCTCTTCCGACAATACGCGCACCTGCTTGACACGCGCTTCAATTTCGGATGCTTTGCCATTGCCGTCAATGATAATGGTGTTTTCCTTGTTGATTTCGACGCGCTTCGCTTGTCCCAACTGATCCAGCAGGGTGCCTTCCAGGCTCAGCCCGGTTTCTTCGGAAATAACCTGTCCGCCTGTCAGAATGGCGATGTCTTCCAGCATGGCCTTGCGGCGGTCACCGAATCCGGGCGCCTTGACCGCACAGGTTTTCAGGATACCGCGGATATTGTTGACAACCAGTGTTGCCAGTGCTTCTCCTTCGATGTCTTCTGCCACGATGAGCAAGGGCCTGCCGGCTTTTGCAATCTGCTCCAGAAGAGGCAGGAGGTCGCGGATGTTGCTGATTTTCTTTTCCGTCATGAGGAGGTACGGATTTTCGAGGACAGCAACCTGCTTGTCGGGGTTGTTGATAAAGTAGGGGGAAAGATAACCACGGTCAAACTGCATCCCTTCCACAATTTCCAGTTCGTCCGTGAGGGATTTCCCATCCTCGATGGTAATGACCCCTTCCTTGCCGACCTTGTCCATGGCTTCCGCAATACGTTCCCCGATGGAGGTATCGCTGTTCGCGGAAATGGAGCCGACCTGGGCAATTTCCTTGCTGGTTGTTGTAGGTTTCGCGATTTTCGCCAGTTCGGCGACAACGGCTTCCACTGCCCTGTCAATGCCCCGCTTCAGGTCCATGGGGTTCATGCCTGCCGCGACATACTTCATGCCTTCGCGCACGATTGCCTGCGCCAGAACCGTTGCCGTGGTGGTGCCGTCACCCGCATTGTCACTGGTTTTGGAGGCTACTTCCTTTACCATCTGGGCGCCCATGTTCATGAGCTTGTCTTTCAGTTCGATTTCCTTGGCAACGGATACCCCGTCCTTGGTAATGGTCGGCGCGCCCCACGAGCGTTCCAGCACCACATTGCGCCCTTTGGGCCCCAGGGTTACCCTGACCGCGTTTGCCAGGATATTGACCCCCTCGACCATCTTGTTGCGCGCGGTATCCCCGAAAATGACGTCTTTTGCTGACATTGTAAATCTCCCGTTTATTTGATGAGTAATGGGTTAATGGTGTGTCATGTACCCGAATTATTTCTGGATGATTGCCATCACATCGGTTTCGTGCAGAACGAGGATTTCCTCGCCATCTACCTTGACGGTTTGTCCCGCGTATTTCCCGAACAGGATACGGTCGCCCACTTTGACATCCATCGGCAGTATCTTCCCTTCGGGTGTGATTTTGCCGTTTCCGACGGCCAGCACTTCGCCCTGATCCGGCTTTTCTGCGGCCGTTTCAGGAATGACGATACCGGATGCGGTTGTTTTTTCCAGATCCATGCGTTTGACGATGATGCGGTCATGTAACGGACGAAGTTTCATAACGATTCCCTTTTCGCTTCCATATAAAGATTGTTGATCACATGTGCGGTCTTGCCGCGATTTTCCGGTGAGGCTGCGAGCAGACAGGCGTCCGGCTCGCGTTTATTAGCACTCCCGGCTAACGAGTGCTAATTATATGGGCGGGGGTGCGGCATTTCAAGGGTTGGTGGCAGATTTTTTTATTGCCCCGATTTGCCACAGCGTTTTCGGGACGAGGGTGTGGCAGGTCCGCGAAGGGCGCCTCCACGGACCATCAATCAGAGTAGAATGGAGACTTTCCAGAGCAGGGGAGCGGGTTGATGAGGCGTTGCCACAGGTTCGCGCGGTTGGGTGCAGGCGCCGTGTTTGTCGTACTGGGGTGGATAGGGTGTGGTTCTGTCCTTGCGCAGCATTTGCCGGATGCGGTCGAAAAAGAGCTGAAACGGGTAAAAATTCCGCCCAGGGCCGTGGGAATATATGTGCAATCCTTAAATCGTCTCGGGAAAACGGGTATTTCCGTCATTGCCCTAAACGAGAGTATCCCGCTCATTCCTGCCTCCGCCATGAAGGTTGTGACAACCTATTCTGCACTCTCCCTCCTGGGACCCGCCTATCGCTGGAAAACACGCGTTTACACACAAGGTCAGATCAACGACGGGATACTGACGGGCAACCTGCACATCAAGGGGAGCGGGGATCCCCGCCTGAATCTGGAAAGCCTGTGGTCTCTCCTGCGTGATGTTCGCTCCCGGGGTGTCCGCGATATTCGGGGAAATCTGGTGCTGGATCGGGGCGCGTTCGAGAATGTGGTTTTTGACCCGGCCCGTTTTGACGGGGAACCTTTCAAGCCCTACAATGCCGGTCCTGACGCGCTTTTGTTGAATCACAAAGTGTTAAATGTCCGGTTTATGCCCAATCCGCTCCAGAGGAATGTGCAGGTTTCCCTCTCCCCCTTGCTGGATGGAGTGAGCGTGATTCCCCCCGTGCTGGCAGACGAAGGCCCGTGCCATAGCGAGTGGATGCGCGACATACAGTTGCAGATATCGGACAAGCAAGTTCGTTTCGAAGGGGAATATCCGCTCTCGTGCGGCGAGAAGACCTGGTATATCTACCCCCATTCCATGAGTGATTCCGGCTTTTTTCGCGCGGTTTTTGTCACGATATGGAAGGAACTGGGCGGAACAATTTCCGGCAGCGTTTTATCGGGAACAACCCCCTCTTCCGCCACCTTGCTGACGGAGTGGCAATCTCCCGCGCTGGCTGAAGTGGTGCGCGACGTAAACAAGTACAGCAACAACGTCATGGCGCGTCATCTGCTTTTGGGCATCGCTGCGCAATCTTCCTCCAAAGCCGCCAGTGTTTCCCAGGGGGCGTTTGCCATACGCGCTTTTCTTGCGTCCCGCCGGATTGCGTTAAAAGGCTTGCAGATTGAAAACGGATCGGGACTTTCCCGGACAGAGAGAATATCCGCCCTGACCATGGGCAAAATGCTGGCAGATGCCTACTATTCGCCGGTCATGCCGGAATTTATGGCGTCCCTGCCTGTGGCGGGAGTGGACGGGACGCTGACGCGCCAACTGAAACACAGTGCGCTGGCAGGCAGGGCGCACCTGAAAACGGGGGCCATACAGGATGTGCGGGCGGTGGCGGGGTACGTGCTGGCCGCGTCAGGGGAACGTTACGTGGTTGTGTTCATGGTGAACCACCCCAACGCCGGTTCCGCGAAAAAGGCACGGGACGCCCTGTTGGGCTGGGTATACAGCAAAGGGTGAAGATTACCTATCTTGCCAGCCAGGCTTTCGCAAAATAATATGCGGCGACAAGGAGACACAATATCGCCACACCGACAAACAGCCGGGTGATGACATCCACTTTGGGCTTGTCTTTTTTACGCGTATTCTTTTTCATCTCTCCGCCATATTAACGTATTCCGGCGGGGAGTTTGACCGGCAGGCAGAACAGAATGAAACAAATTGTCACAATAAAACCCCTCTTTCGGGTAACCATCCGGTCCGTCATGCGGTTAAATAGGCACTGGTATCTTGATTGCTTTAAGGAGAACGCGTCATGCAATATATCTTCTTCAGTGCGGCAAGACGGTATGGGTTTGGTGTGAGCCTGATATTGCTGGCCTGGCATTCTGCGGTGTGGGGAGCTGACCTGGATGTTGTGGTGGGCGCTCCCGTGCCCGTGGTTGCGCCGGTTCCCGTTATTGCCCCCGCCATGCCAGTCGCTTATGGTCCGCCCGTTATGATGGTGCCGTCAGCCCCTTATGCCCAGCCGGTTATCCCCTACGCCGTTCCCGTCATGCCTGCCTATGCGCCCGCGTACAGACCGTACCCACCGCTGTTTGTGGGGGGATACTACCACCACTATTGGGGCGGTCGCCATTACCGTCGTTAGAGGCTGCCGTTTTACAAGTATCCAATAACGGTATCGCCAAAGTCGGAGGTGGATACCTCTGTTGCGGCTGGCAGAAGTCCCGCAAAATCGCTGGTGACCCGTCCAGACGCAATGGCTTTCTGCATGGCGGAAATAATCCGGTCAGCGGCTTCTGTCCAGCCGATGTGGCGCAGCATCATTTCGGCGGACAAGATGAGCGAACCCGGGTTGGCGTTGTTTTTGCCTGCCATCAGGGGCGCCGTGCCGTGTGTTGCCTCAAAAATGGCGACAGAGTCCGACATGTTGGCGCCGGGAGCGATGCCAATGCCGCCTACCTGTGCGGCGAGGGCATCGGATATGTAGTCGCCGTTCAGATTGAGCGTCGCAATGACGCTGAATTCTGTAGGGCGGAGCAGGATTTCCTGAAGGAACGCATCCGCCAGCACATCCTTGACGACGATGGTTTTCCCTGTTCCGGGGTGACTGAACTGGCACCACGGTCCTTTTCCGATGCGGGTCGCGCCGAATTCCCTTTGCGCCAGCGCGTAACCCCAGTCGCGGAAACTGCCCTCGGTAAACTTCATGATGTTGCCTTTATGCACCAGCGTGACAGAAGGGCGGTCATGCTCAACGGCGTACTGAAGCGCTTTTCGAACCAGGCGTTCTGTTCCTTCCCGTGAAACGGGCTTGATGCCGATGCCGGAAGTACCGGGAAAGCGTATCTGGCTGATACCCATGTCGCGCTGAAGGAAGTCAATGACTCTTTTCGCTTCGGGCGAGCCTTCCGGCCATTCAATACCGGCATAGATATCTTCCGTGTTTTCGCGGAAAAGAACCATGTCGGTTTTTTCCGGCTCCTTCAGCGGGGAAGGGACGCCGGCAAAGTAACGAACAGGACGCAGGCAAACGTACAGGTCAAGCTGTTGCCTCATGGTCACGTTCAGCGAGCGGCTTCCCCCGCCAACAGGGGTAGTGAGAGGCCCTTTGATGGAAATGACATACTCTTTCAGTGCCCGCATGGTTTCGTCGGGTAGCAGGGCGCCCTGACCGTAATTTTTTTGGGCCTTGTCGCTGGCGTAGACCTCCATCCACGCGATCTGCCGCTTGCCCGCGTAAGCCTTTTGAACGGCGGCGGAAACGACTTTGCGCATGACGGGGGAAATGTCCGCGCCGATTCCGTCGCCCTCAATAAAAGGAATAATCGGGTTATCCGGAACATTCAGCGAAAAATCAGGATTGACGGTAATTTTTTTGCCATTTTCAGGCACCTGAATGTGTTGGGGCATGATTTCTCCTGACGGGACGGGGTCAGACGACAGCACCGTCTGCGGTGCCTTTCTCCCGGGTGGGTTTGATAAGGTCCTCTCGCCGGATACCCAGCCACATGGCAATGGCGGCGGCAACGAAGACTGAGGAATAGATGCTGCACACGATGCCGATGGTCAATGCCAGTGCGAAATTGTGCAAGGCGGGTCCGCCGAAAATCAGCATGGCAAGCACCGTTGCTTCCGTGCAGCCATGGGTGATGATAGTGCGGGAAATGGTGCTGGTAATGGCGTGGTTGATGACTTCCCGCACGCTGGCTTTTCGCATGATCCGGAAATTTTCCCTCACGCGGTCGAAAATAATGACGGATTCGTTGACGGAATATCCAAGCACTGCCAGCACGGCTGCCAGCACGGACAGGGAAAATTCCCATTGGAAACAGGCAAAGAAGCCCAAAATGATGACGACATCGTGCAGGTTGGCCAGAACCGCCGCCACACCATACTTCCATTCAAAGCGAAATGCCATGTAAATGATGATGCCGATTACGACCATGGCCAGCGCGATTAATCCATCGCGGGTCAATTCATCGCCAACTTGCGGCCCGACAAATTCCACTCGTTTCAACTGCACTTCGGGATCTTTCTCCCGGAGCAGTGTCATCAGTTTTTCGCTCATTTCCGCCGGACTGACATCCTTTCTCAAAGGGAGATTGACAATAACGTCCTGAGCGCGCCCAAAGTTCTGCACCTGAACATCGTCGCCCAGCTTCAGCGTAGCGACTGTGCTTCGGATATCGTCCAGGTTGGCGGGCCGGGTATAACTGACCTCTATCGTGGTGCCGCCCGTGAATTCGTTGGACAGATGTAATCCCCTGAAAACCAGAAATCCCACCGCCACAACGAAGGTGAGCAGGGAAATGACATTGAGAATCAGCGCGTAGCGCATGAAGGGGATGTCTCTTTTGATGCGGAAGAATTCCATGATGTCCGTTAAGTGTCTGTGTAGTCAGTATGAACAGAAATGCGGTATCCGGTTATTTTTCATCGGGTTTCCAGATTTGCCCGATGGACAGTGCGCCCACTTTCCTGCGATGTCCGTACCAGAGGTTGACTACCCCGCGCATGACGAATACCGATGAGAAAAGTGAAGTCAAAATGCCCAGAATATGGACAACCGCAAACCCCCTGATGGGGCCCGAGCCCATCAGAAACAGTGCCAGTCCCGCGATGAGCGTAGTGACATTGGAATCCAGAATTGTCGCCCACGCGTGGGAAAACCCGTTGGATATGGCGGCGTGCGGGGATTGACCCGCACGCAGTTCCTCTCGTATTCGCTCATTGATCAACACATTGGAGTCAATGGCCATTCCCAGCGTGAGCGCGATTGCCGCGATGCCGGGCAGGGTCAGCGTTACCTGGAGCAGGGACAAAATCGCAATCAGGAGCAGAACATTGACAGACAGCGCCAGCACGCTGAACAGGCCGAACAGCACGTAGTACAGCATCATGAACAGGGAAACGGCGGCGAAACCATACAGGTTGGAGCGGAGTCCCTTGGCGATATTTTCCGCGCCCAACTGGGGCCCGATAGTGCGCTCTTCGACAATCTCCATGGGTGCGGCGAGGGAACCGGCACGCAGCAGCAGGGCGAGGTCGGTAGCGGCCTGCGAGCTGCCCATTCCCGTAATCTGGAAGCGGGAACCCAGTTCGTCGCGGATGGTGGCGACCGTCAGTACCTCGCCTTTCCCGCGTTCAAACAGCACGATGGACATCAGCTTCCCTATTTTGCTGCGGGTCGCCTGACGCATCCTGCGTCCTCCATCGCCGTTCAGGTCAATCGCCACCGCCGCCATATGGTTCTGGTCAAAGGTGGGGGACGCGTTGGAGATGTAATCGCCCGTGATAATCGGTTCCTTGTACAGGATGACGGGGGCATTATTTCCCACGGTAAAGAGTTCGGAGCCCAACGGGACCGCGACCAGCGTTTCGTTGCCGCGTGTAATGGATTCGTCAACCATGCGCACTTCCAGCGTGGCGGTACGGCCGATAATATCCTTGGCCCT
>JAISAG010000108.1 GCA_031266815.1 Burkholderiaceae bacterium
CCCGCATTCAATGCCACCAAAACGTTCGAAACTGCCCCTGTGAGATGGCGAATGCGGGATGGGAACGGCGATGGCAGGCGAAGGTGTTGTGTGTCATGTGTACGATTTATACGACGGGGTAATGTTGCATCAAGGCAACATTACCCCGTCGGGAAAACAGGGAACTCTCCATATGGATGACCGGATTAAAGATTTTTTCAACGCCATGTCGCAATAAAGCCAATCATTTCGACTGTAAGCATTTCATGTTTCGTCTTCGGAAAGAAAATGGGTACCACATTGAAAGTGTGAAAAAAAGTAATAAACGAACGACAGCTTTCATAACCCTGTGTAGAATGAAGGGTTGGAATTCATTTTATTACCTTGATACTTCCATAAAACATGTTCAGACAGAGAACTATCTGCGTCCCTTCCCGAGCAGTCGGCATTGGTTTGCATTCAGGGCGCAAGGTCGAATTGGTCCTGCGACCGGCGGACACCGATACGGGTATTTTGTTTCACCGCACAGACCTGCCTGTGCCCGTTTCAATTCCGGCAACACCGGAATCGGTAGGGGACACTCGTATGGCATCTACCCTGGTCAAAGACGGAGTCCGCATTTCCACCGTGGAGCATCTCATGTCCGCTTGCGCCGGTCTGGGGATTGACAACCTGCACATTGATGTCAATGCAGAAGAAATTCCCATCATGGACGGCTCCGCCTCTTCTTTTGTCTTTCTCCTGCAACAGGCGGGCTTAAGGGAGCAATCCGCACCAAAAAAATACGTGCGGGTCAAAAAAACGGTTACGGTGTACGAAGGAACGGGTGCGGACGAAAAATGGGCGCAACTGGAGCCTTACAACGGATTTCGCCTTGATTTTTTCATTGATTTCAAACATCCCGCCATTGATGCAACGCTTCAGAGGGCTGTCGTGGACCTGGGAGAGACATCCTATGTCCAAAGTATTTCTCGCGCCCGAACATTCGGATTCGTCCGCGACGTCGAAGCCTTGCGCGGCATGGGGCTGGCGAGAGGCGGCTCGCTGGAAAACGCCGTCGTCATGGACGAATACCGTGTCCTGAATCCGCACGAGTTGCGCTATGAGGATGAATTCGTCCGGCACAAGATACTGGATGCCATCGGCGACCTGTACATGCTGGGACGCCCCCTCTTGGCAAGCTACACCGCCCACAAATCAGGGCACGCCTTAAACAACAAGCTCATCCGGGAACTGCTGTCGCAGCCGGACACGTACGAACTGGTGACATTTGACACCCCCGATACGGCACCCCGGTCTCTGTTTGACCAGTCCGTGCGGGAATGGCTCCCGGCATAAATCTGCTACGTCTTCCCGCGTGCATTTTCGCGAATTATCCGGCTGACCACTTGCGCCATTTCTGGATTGTCGCCCTGCCCGCCCAGATATTCGCGCAGCGCATCAAGCGCGGACAGGGCGTTCGGGGAGAGCGGCGGGCGCTTTTCCGGTGGTGCGGGTGTCGGCGTGGCGGCAGGAAGCTTCACCCTGACACGAATTTGTGCGATATGCCAACCCCGCTTTTCCAGTTCTGCCCGCAAAACCGGTAGTTTTTGCCGAATTCTGGCGGCGACAGCGGCATTGGGCGCAGACAGGGTCAATTGTCCTTCGTCCAGGCGCGCAACGCGGCAGGAAGCAAGCGGCGCCGGTAAAATCTGTTCGCACGCCGCTTGCAGGGCAAGCAGGCGATTCAGTGTGGGCAGAATGCCCGACAGTTTTTCGTGCCGGGGCAGAAAGTCCGTGACCGCGGCAAACCCCTCCGTTTTCGACATACCTCCTCCGTAAGGAATACCACGCGGGCACCCGGTCAGACAAAAACCGGTTCCGGCTCCAGCCACACCCCAAATTTTTCGTTGACCGCTTCCTGAATCATCAGGGAAACCCGTGCAATATCCTGTCCACAAGCCTTTCCCCGGTTAACAAGCACCAGCGCCTGCGTCTCCCAGACACCGACATCACCAACCGTCTTACCCTTCCAGCCACATTGCTCAATCAGCCAACCCGCCGCCAACCGATAATATCCGTCTGCCTGAATGTATCCCGGCATGTCAGGATAATCCGCCCGCAATGCCTCAAACCGGGCGCGCGACACGGACGGATTCTTGAAAAAACTGCCCGCGTTTCCCGCAACAGCAGGGTCCGGCAGCTTGCGGCGACGGATGTCCGCAATGATTCGACTTACCAGCAGAGGCGTCAGCGGGGGCGCGCCCTGGGCCCGCCATGCCTGTTCCACATCCGGGTATGACAGATTATTCTGCCAGCGCTTTGGCAGTGCAAACACGACATCCATGATGATAAAACGCCCGCGCGCGCGCCTGAAAAAGCTGTCGCGGTAGGAGAAACGACAGGAGGAATGGTCAAACGTTTTGATTTCCCCCGTCGTCCAGTCCAATGCGCGCAGCGCGTGAAAGCGTTCTTGCAATTCCACACCGTAAGCGCCGATATTCTGGACGGGCGCCGCCCCGACCGTCCCCGGAATCAACGACAGATTCTCCAACCCGGCATACCCTGCTTCCAGCGTCCACAACACAAAGGTATGCCAGTCTTCACCTGCGGCGGCACGCACATAAATCGAGGAATGGTCTTCGCCGACGACTTCCTTGCCTGTTGTGCGCATGTGCAAGACCAGCCCGCCGACATTGCCTGTCAAAAGCAGGTTGCTCCCCGCTCCCAACACCAGCACGGGCTGCGCCGCCCACGTCGGGTCCGCGCGCAGCGTCATGAGGTCTGCCGGTGAATGAATGGCAGCATACGCATCGGCAAACACATCCATTCCAAATGTGTTCAACGCCTGCAAGGGGAAATGGGACTGAACAGATACCGCGCTCATCCTGACATTATAGGCGACGCGCCGACAGACGCACACTCATCCCGCGCCATCCGGTCAGGAAGGAGGAGTATCCCCTTGTTCCGGTTTGCCTTGCCCGGGGAAATTCTCGTCCCGGGATGCCTCGGGGTTCCATCCGCCACCCAGCGCCAAAAACAGGTTGACCCGATTACGCACCAACTGGGCATCCGACTCGGCAAGCGCGCTCTCCAGACTGGCAAGCGTACGATCCGCATCCAGCGTTGTCAGAAAATCTGTCCGACCATAGTCGTACAACCTGTGCGCCTGTCTGGCGGCAAGTTTGCCCTGATTGCGTGATTCGCGTAGCGCCGCGTTTCGGTCCAGTTCCCGTGCGTACAGCGTCAACGCGCTTTCTACTTCCTTGAGTGCGTTCAGAACCACGCCATCGAAATATGCCAATGCGGCTTGAGTTACCGCTTCTGCTTGTGCCACCCGGCTGCGGGCAGGGCCTGTTGCCGGAATCGTCCACGAAATCAGGGGACCGACGCTCCATCTGAAGGCATTGGCAAACGAAAAATCGGAAAAAACGCCGGTTATTCCGGTAGAAAGCCCGATGCGGATACTGGGGTATAAATCCGCTGTTGCAACGCCGATACGTGCGGTGGCCGCCGCCAGTTCACGTTCTGCCTGCCGAATGTCAGGACGGCGACGCAACATGTCCGCCCCGTTCCCCACCGGTATCGGGCTGGTCAGCCGGGGCGCGGCGCGGCACTGCCCCACCCGCCCGGTCAATGTATTGGGTGCGCTGCCTGTCAGCACAGCCAACTGGAACAGGGCGGTCCGGTGCTGCGCCTGTAACGGTGGAACGGCGGCGCGAAGCTGCTCCAACTGGGCGCGAGAACGGCTGACATCCAGCGTGGTCGCGCGCCCGCCCCGGGCCAGCCGGACAGTGGAATTCACGAATGTCTGCTGGAGGGCAAGCGAGTGCTCTGCCACAGCAATGCGGTGGTTGGATGAACAAATGTCCAGATAGGCACGCGTTGTATCCGCAATGACGGTAATACGCACCATGTCGTACACGGAGCGCGTCGCTTCCACATCCGCCGCTGCCGCTTCTATCGCACGCGCAATTTTCCCGAACAGGTCGAATTGGTATGACATGCCTCCCCCCACATCATAAAACCAGTGGTCTGCCTGACGGCGCGTGCCCGATGCGGTGGCGGAACGACCATAGGTCGGCGCGGCGGACACATCAAAAATGGGGTCTGTCATGGAGCGCGCCTCATCCAGAATGGCTCTGGATCGTGCCAGATTAGCCGATGCGATACGCAAATCCGTATTGGCCTTCAGCGCCGCCTCAATCAACCCGTCCAATTGCGCGTCACGATACAAACGCCACCAGTCCCGCGGCAGATCGTCCCGCGTATAGGGCGGCGCATCTGCCGAAGCAAAGTCTGCATGCGCACTTTCCTGCTGAATGAGCGCTTCGTCCGGTACACGATAATCCGGTCCGACTACCGTGCAGGCGGACAAAAGCAAAACCGGCAGGACAAGCGCGGCACGACACAGGGAGCGATTCAGACGCATCACTTCGCGGCCTCCGCTCCGACACGTTTCCTTTCTCTGGAAACGTGGACATTTAACGTGGCGGTCTGACCGACGACCAGCCGG
>JAISAG010000112.1 GCA_031266815.1 Burkholderiaceae bacterium
GCTGCGGGGTCTCATGCCGCCCCTGGCATGCGTATTTTATGGGGGGGGGGGGGGTAAGCTATTGTTTTAATGACGTTTTTCATGGTTTTTCGCGGGATGACAAGGTCAGTTAAAAGGAAAGGTGCCCAAGGGGTTTGGCATGTTGGAACACCGCACCCACAGGACTGACCTTAACACGAGGTGTTGGCTTTAATCGGCACGAAAACGTTAAATGTTGCGCACAAGTAACGCTTTTGCGGGAAATAAGCGCATAAATGTTGCTTTGGCGCAACATTGTCTCGCCGAAAAAGCGGGTAGAAACGGTGAACACGGGATGGAAACAGCGATGCACCTGCATTCCGCGTTTTAGATGATGCTTTATCGCAACAAATTAATTTCCTCTATTTTCCCCCTGAATACGCGCGCATACATCTTGTGTCCTGCCAGGGCATTCTCTTTTCCCGCGATAGACAGGTGGATGGTGCAATCGGGGTTGGTGTTTCTGCCATTGACGGTGACATGCACGGAGTCAAGCTGAATGGACGAAACAAAAGTTTCGTGCGTGAGAGGCAGCAGGTTTGCGCCCTTTCGCCAGTCGTTGGTCTTTTTCAGAAACTGCTCGGCGAGGGGCGTTGTCAGGGATGACACCCCCGCACTCTCCAGAAAGTCCAGTTGCTGCTCAATCGCACCGATGTGGCGCTCCAGGTCGGGCACTGTCGCGTAGCGTTTCTTGCTCTTTATGGCGGCATCCTCCATTTGCGCTACCGCTTCCGAGAGAAAATCCACTGCCTGTGTGGCAGCACTCAAACGCACTTCCCAGTCTATGAGCGGGTGGTTCCATATTTCGCGGCACAAATCCAGTCGGCGCGGAATCCGTTGCATGGCGCTCAGGGAACCGGGCGCCAGTGCGTTGATTTGCGCCAGTTCGTCCAGCAGCGTCTGGATGAAAGCCGCCTCATCGGGCGGAATATGTTTTTGTTCCTGCAAGATGCTGTCGAAATCCGCATGGATACGCCGGATCTGGGCTTCCAGTGCCAGGATGGGTTCTACATCCGCGGCGGGTGCGTTTTGGTGCATCTCGTCTCGAAACGCGGACATTTGCGCTTGCAGGGCACTGATACTCGCGTAAAAATCGGACTCCCTGTGTTTTAGCGAGTCGGGAATCCGGTGTGTTGTCAGCACGTGCGTGATGGCAGAAAGGATAGGCGCGAGTTGCCTTGCTTTCCCGGCAAGCGTCAGGTTTCCCCGCATAATATCTGCAAGCCTGGCAGACTGCTGTGCCAGCGTTTTTGCATCGTAATGCAGGGAAACCCGTTTGTTCAGTGTGCCGTCCAGCAGAAACCCCCGTGTTTTCTCGAATTCGGAAAGAAACAGGGAGGCGTCGCGGAAAGTATCCAGCGCGTCCTCGTACCACGTTACCTTGCCTTGACTGGGCAGAAGGGAGGCAATGAAGGGATTGGTTCTTTCAGGCGCGTTCTCCGGCGATATTTCCACCCGCAGCAGGGCAGATTGCCCCCACAGAAAGATGCGATCATTGTTCTGGTTGGTGTAGCCGTAAAAGATGTAGGAACCATCGTGCCATACCTGGTCGCACAGACTGAAAGCCACTGTCGTCCCGTGCAAAAGGTAGGGAACAGGGGGGGAAACGATATCGCCCAATGTTTCTGTCATGTTTTCCGGCATTTCTTCTGTATCCGTCTTTCAGTCTACTCTGATTTCGGGCAGACAGCGGAAACTTTATGGGGAGATGAAGCGCCAACGTGCCAGATTCATGTTTTGTGTCAAAAGGTGGAACGGCGTCACGGTGCGGAAACGGCGAGGGAGGACGAAATTAAGGTAGAATTCCCGTTCACCGCCTGATTGGGCACGGAGAGGGACAGGCGTTACGATGACCGAAATGGCACTGACTGGAGTCTGGATTGCGTTTTATCTCAAATTTGCCCTATGAATGGCTGGTCGGATTGCGCTACATCCGGTCGGCACGCCGTAGTGGGCGCAACCGCTTCATCTCCTTTATCTCCCTTATCTCCATGGCGGGAATTGCGCTGGGTGTCGCCGCACTCATCATCGTGATGTCCGTGATGAATGGTTTTCAGAAACAGGTGCGTGACAAGATGCTTTCTGTTTTGCCCCACATCGAGATTTACGATACATCCGGCTCCCTGCCGGACTGGGAAGAAACGGCGCGGCAGGTAACGAAAAACGGCGAAGTGAGAGGTACGGCGCCCTATGTGATGGCGCAAGCCATGCTGACACGCTTTAACAAGGTGCAGGGGGTCATGGTGCGCGGGATTCTTCCCAAAAAGGAATCCCATGTTTCCGATGTGGGCAAGCAGCTCAAGGTGGGCGAACTGGACAGTCTCCGGCCCGGCAGCTTCAATATCGTGGTTGGAAGCGGCATGGCGCGCCAGTTGCGATTGTTCGCCGGAGACCGCCTGATACTTGTTGCCCCGCAGGGGCAGGTAACGCCTGCGGGAGTGCTGCCCCGATTAAGGCAATTTACTGTGTCGGGTATCTTTGATGTGGGACACCATATCATGGATACCAGTCAGGCATTCATCAACATGGAAGATGCCATGCGCATGTTTCAGCAACCCGCTCCCAACGGTTTGCGCCTGCGCATCCGCGACATGTACCAGGCACCGGAGGTGGCGTGGCAGCTTGCGCGGGAACTGCGAAACGACGATTTGCTTATCATGGACTGGTCGCGCATGAACCGCAACTGGTTTGCGGCGGTGCAGATGGAAAAACGCATGATGTTCATCATTCTGTTTCTGATTGTCGCGGTTGCAGCCTTTAACCTGGTTTCCACGCTGGTGATGACCGTGACCGAAAAACAATCCGATATTGCCATTATGCGGACACTGGGGGCCTCCCCCCGCTCCATCATGAAAATATTTGTAGTGCAGGGTGCAATAGCGGGCATTCTGGGCGCCCTGATTGGCGTTCTGGCGGGCGTTCTGGTTGCGCTTAACATTGATGTCATCGTGCCATTCATCGAGAGTCTGTTTGGTTTCAGTTTCCTGCCCAGAGAGATTTATATGATTTCATCGCTCCCTTCCGACCTCCGCGCAATGGATGTGCTGGTAACAGGGGCTACGGCGATTACACTGGCCTTTCTCGCCACCCTGTACCCCAGTTGGAGCGCGTCGCGCATCAACCCGGCAGAAGCGTTGCGTTATGAGTAACCCTATCCTCTCCTGTCGTGGATTAGGCAAGATTTTCGGGCAAGGAGAACATGCGGTGGACGTTTTACGAGACGTTCACCTGGATGTTTCAGCCGGGGAGCGGGTTGCTATTGTGGGGGCATCCGGTTCCGGTAAGTCCACATTGCTCCACCTGCTCGGGGGACTGGACGCGCCGACGGCGGGGACCGTCACGATAGAGGGAAAGCCGTTTGCCGGAATGAGTGAAAAGGCGCGGGGAGAACAGCGCAACCGCTTCCTGGGCTTCGTTTACCAGTTTCACCATCTTTTGCCGGAATTTTCCGCGCGCGATAATGTGGCAATGCCTTTGCTGATTCGCCGTCAGCCGAGAAAACAGGCGCACGAAGCGGCGGACGCCATGCTGGCGGAAGTCGGTTTGGCGCATCGTCTCACACACCGTCCGGGCGAACTCTCCGGCGGAGAAAGACAGCGCGTGGCGCTGGCACGCGCGCTGGTAACCCAACCAGCATGTGTTCTGGCTGATGAGCCGACCGGCAATCTGGATCGCGCCACAGCACAGCACATGTTTGACCTCATCATGCGCCTGTCACGTGACACGGGAACCGCTTTTGTCATTGTAACGCACGATATCGCACTTGCGCGCCACTGCGACCGCATTCTGCAAATGACAGAAACAGGGCTTGTTTCCTCGTCCACTGACTGATGCGTGCCGGTATTATCGGGTTTGCAGCGGGTATTCTCTGGTTACAGCACCAACCTGCCTTGCCGGGCTGGGTATTGCTGTGCTTCCTTTTTTTCTGCGCCATCCTCGCCATCCGGTTCAGGGACAGCGCGTGGTTTTCCGGCGCACTGCGCGGCGGGAAAGGGCTTCTCCGCCTGATTGCGGGCATTCTGCTGGGGGTGTGCTGGGCGACGGTTTGTGCGCAGTGGTATCTGCACGAGGCGCTGGACCGTGAATGGGAGGGCGTGAGCATGCTGGTGACCGGAACGGTTGCCAGCCTTCCGCAGCGCACGGAAAGAGGGACGCAGTTTCATTTCAGCACGGAAAGCGCGTTCGTCCGGCAGAATGCGGTGGACATTCCTTCCTCCGTGGCCTTGATGTGGAACAAGCCTTCGTGGGGAGATGTCCCGGACATTCGCCCGGGCGAACGCTGGCAGTTGCGGGTCCGTCTTGCCCGTCCGCATGGCAACGTCAATCCCCACGCCTTTGATTACGAAGCATGGTTGTTGACACAACGGATTCGCGCCACAGGTCACGTTCAGGCATCGGACACGCAGGAAAACCACTTGCGGGATGAATGGGTATTCAGTCCGTCCAATGTCGTAAACCTGGCGAGATACCGTTTGCGTGAGCGCATCCGCTCCGCTTTGCCGGATGACCCGTATGCGAGCGTCATTGTCGCCCTCGTAATCGGCGACCAGCACGGCATATCGCCATCGGACAGAGATCTGTTCAATCGCACGGGTATTTCGCACTTGATTGCCATCTCCGGTCTCCATATTACCCTGATCGCCGGTATGTTCGCGGCCTGTATTTCCTTTGTCTGGCGGCGCGCCATTTTCACCCGAATCAGCCTGCCGCTGGTGTTGCCTGCTCAAAAGGTTGCGGCAGCGGTGGGGGCAGGCACGGCGTATGTTTATGTTTTGCTGGCGGGATTCGGTGTTCCTGCGCAACGCACCCTTTACATGCTCATTATTGTTGCCGTGGCGCTGTGGTTGGGGCGGATATCGCAAGTAACACACATTCTTTTGATCGCGTTGGGAACGGTCCTTGTCATGGACCCCTGGGCGGTCATGTCGGCGGGATTCTGGCTGTCCTTCGGCGCTGTTGCGGTCATCCTGTACGCAACAGCCGGTCGTGTCACGGCCCGTTCCGGTCGGATTTCCCTCCTTTCGCGCGGGTGGCGCGCCATACGCGCGGGCGCGCATTTGCAGATGGCGATTACCATCGGATTTGTTCCATTCTCCCTGCTGTTTTTCGGGCGGATTTCCCTGGTCAGCCCGCTTGCCAACGCGGTTGCCATTCCGCTGGTCGGAACAATCGTCACGCCGCTGTCGCTGGTTGGAAGCATCCTCCCCGATTTTCTGGCGAAACATATCCTGGGTTTGTCAGCATACCTCGTCCAGATGCTGGTTTTCCTCTTGCAGTGGCTAAACGGATTGCCCTGGGCGACCTGGACTGCGCCTGTTCCTTCCCTCTGGTTTCTTTTGTTCGCGCTGGCAGGCACCATGTGGCTGCTCGCTCCTGCGGGGTTTCCCGCCAGATGGATGGGTATATTCTGCTGGATTCCCTTGTTCTTCAGTCAGCCCGCGTATCCCGAACAAGGAGAAGTGCGGGCAACAGCGCTGGATGTGGGGCAGGGAAGCGCCGTCCTTATCGAAACGCGGCATCATCGTCTGCTGTACGATACAGGGCCTGCCTATGCGCGGGACAATTCCGCGGCGAGCCGGATTATTCTGCCTTACCTGAATGCGCGGGGGATTGATGCGCTGGATATGCTGCTCATATCGCACAGTGACAGCGATCACGCGGGTGGCGCGCCCTTTCTGCTGGGCAGCGGCGATATCCGCATCCAGCAGATTTACTCCTCGCTTTTGCCGGATGCATTGGCTGTGCAGATGGCGGGAAACCGGCACCGTCTTTGTCTTTCTGGACAAACATGGGAATGGGACGGCGTTCGCTTCGACATGCTTTCGCCAACGGAAGCGATTTACCTTGAGGCCGGGCACGAATCCAACGCCGAAAGCTGTGTCCTAAGAGTGTCTGCGGGCGATCAGCACATGCTGCTGACGGGCGATATCAGCGAAGAGGAAGAATCGGATTTAATCCGGCGTTTCCCGGACAGCTTGCGCGCCGATATTCTTCTCGTCCCTCACCACGGGAGCCTGACTTCCTCCTCAATTCCTTTTCTCGTTGCGGTCAACCCCGGTATTGCCTTGTTTCAGGCAGGTTATCGCAACCGCTACGGGCATCCCGATCCGTTTGTTTATGCCAGTTATGGCGCAATGGGCATACGCCGTTTCCGAACAGATGAACAGGGCGCCATCGTCGTTCGGTTTGGCAAGGGAATTGATGTGCGGACATGGCGTCAGGAAGAAGCCCGTTACTGGCACGGACGTTAACAGCCCCTGTTTGCACCCGCACGCGCGTCTGTTCCCGTTCCCGCCATACCTTGCAAAGACATTTTGCAGCCATATTATTCCTATTTGACTAATAAGAATAATATGATATAATTCTTCCGGTGTCCCTTGAGACAGAAGGGGCGGACTTTGCAAAAGGGATGGCGGTAACGCGTATGAACGTGCTGGACATGGTTGGCAACACGCCTTTGTTGTCGCTGGAAAAAATGGTGCGGGATGTTCCGGGCACCCGCCTGCTGGCGAAAGCCGAGTTTTCCAACCCCAGCGGTTCAGTGAAAGACAGGGCTGCCAAATCCATGCTGCTGGATGGCATTCGGCAGGGCTTGCTCACGCAGGGGAAAACCATTCTTGACGCGACCAGCGGCAATACCGGCATTGCGTATGCCATGCTTGGCGCCGCGCTGGGCTATCCGGTTACCCTGTATTTGCCGCAGAACGCCAGTGCCGAGCGCAAGAACATCATTCGCAGTTATGGCGCGCATATTGTGGAAACCAGCCCCCTTGAAGGGGCGGATGGGGCCTACATCGCGGCAAGAGAAGTGGTTGACGCCGCTCCGGGGAAATATTTCTATCCCGACCAGTACAACAATCCGGCGAATCCGCTGGCGCACTACCAAACGACCGCTCCTGAAATATGGGAGCAGACAGCGCACCGGATTACCCATTTCATCACCGGTATTGGGACATCAGGCACTTTTGTGGGAGTGTCGCGTCGTCTGAAAGAACTCAACCCGTCCATTCGAACCATTGCAGTACAACCGGATTCCCCCTTTCACGGCATTGAAGGCACCAAGCACATGGCATCCACAATCCATCCGGGCATATTTGACGACACACTGGTGGACGATACGGTGACGGTCAACACCGAAGCGGCATATGCCGCGACAAGACGGCTTGCGCGGGAAGAAGGTATTTATGTCGGCATCAGCTCTGGCAGTAATGTGCTGGCTGCCCTGACGCTGGCACGGACATTGGAGAAAGATGCGGTTGTTGTAACCATCCTGTGCGACAGCGGGATGCGCTATGTTTCCGACCCGTTCTGGGAGGCCTCATGATGCAGTTGACGTCGGCGCTCAGGCAGGCAATCTGTGCCGAAGGTGAACGCGCCTATCCCAACGAATGCTGCGGCATCTTGCTGGGTCAGCAGCGTGAGGAGGGTGTTCGCTGTGCGGATGAAATTATTCCCATACATAACGCGCGGGAAGCGGCGGAACAATACCATCGTTTCCTGATTGAGCCCGATGATGTCTTGCGGGCAGAGTTGCGCGCACAGGAACAGGGAAAGGATGTATTGGGTTTTTATCACTCGCATCCTGACCATCCGGCACAACCTTCCGAATATGACCGTGAACACGCGCTTCCCTTCTATTCCTACGTCATTGTTTCCGTTGAAAAGGGAAAGGCAACCGACCTAACAAGCTGGGCGCTGTCAACGGACCGTACTCGTTTTGCGGATGAAGGGTGCCTGGCAGTGTGAGCGAAAAGGAGCGCGAGGACGCGCGTTGGAGTAAACAACAACATTTGATTTGCCGGTGTTATCCAGAGGGGAGAGAAGAAAATGGCATTGACGATATTGATTCCCACAGCCTTGCGTGCCTTTGCGGGCGGGCAAAGGGAAATCAGGGTTGATGCGCGTTCCGCCAGCGGTGCTATTACCGCTTTTGCCGATGCGTATCCAGACATTCGCCAGCATCTGTACGATGCAGAAGGCGCGCTGCGCCCGTTTATCAATATTTATGTCAACGGGAAAAAACTCAAAAACGCAGAGGGATTTGATGCGCCGCTTCCTGACGGAGAGACCATCATGCTGGTACCGGCAATTGCCGGAGGAAAGGGGAATATCGCATGAGCATTGTTGCGGATGACCGATTGACAGCGTTGTCCGGTGACGACATATCGCGCTACAGCCGTCATCTGATATTGCCGGAAGTGGGAGTAGAAGGGCAGAAACGCCTGAAAGCGGCCCGTGTGCTGGTTGTGGGAACGGGCGGGCTGGGCGCGCCGGTAATATTGTATCTTGCCGCTGCGGGGGTAGGGACGCTGGGCATAATGGATTTCGATACGGTGGAAATATCCAATTTGCAGCGGCAAGTCGTTCACGGCACAGCAGACATTGACCGTCCCAAGGTGGCCTCCGCGCGGGACCGTATCAGCGGCCTGAATCCTGACGCCAATGTCGTGACCTACAACGTCCGACTGACCAGCGAGAACGCGCTGGATATTCTGAAAGATTACGATGTGGTCGTTGACGGGACGGACAACTTTCCGACACGCTACCTTTTAAACGATGCCTGTGCTTTCCTGGGTATTCCCAACGTGTACGGTTCCATTTTCCAGATTGAGGGGCAAACCAGCGTCTTTTACGCGAAGCAGGGACCTTGCTACCGCTGTTTGTACCCCTCGCCGCCGCCGCCCGGGCTGGTCCCTTCATGCGGGGAAGGGGGTGTGGTTGGCGTGCTGCCGGGCATTGTCGGCACCATTCAGGCGTGCGAAGTCATCAAGCTTCTTGTGGGAGGGGGACAGCCGCTGGTGGGGCGTCTTTTGCTGTTTGATGCATGGAATATGCAGTTTCGGGAATTGCAGTTGGACAAGGACCCGGCCTGTCCTGTCTGCGGGCAAGACGCAAGCATTCACGAACTGATTGATTACGAGCAATTTTGCGGGCTTAAGGCAGAGCAGGAAGCCGCGCCGGTTGACACTATTACGGCGCATGAATTGAAAGCGAGGATGGATCAGGGGTCTGCCCTGCAGATTATTGACATTCGCGAGCCGCATGAACGTGCCGTTTTCAGCTTCGCGGGCGCCAAAGCGATGCCGTTCGGACAAATTGTACGCAGGATGGACGAATTCGACCCTTCTGTTGATGCGGTGTTTATCTGCAAGGTCGGGCAGCGGAGCGTTTACGCCATTCGCGCCTTGCAGGATGCCGGGTACACGGGGCGGCTGATTAATCTGAGAGATGGCTCGAACGCATGGGCTCGGGACATTGATACGACCTTACCACAATACTAAGGAGGGAAAACCATGGCTGAAACCGCATCCAATAAATCGGGCATTAACGCGCTGGGTCGTCAGGCGGCGTACCAGCTCGCCAATGTCACCAAGACAACGCCGCAATTTGGCGCCATCACCCCCAAGTGGTTGACGCAACTGCTGGAATTCAAGGCGCTTGAAGCGGGTATTTACAGGGTTAACAAAGTGGTTGAGGGTGATACCCCGCTGGATATCCTGTGCAGCCAGGATCCCGGCAAAGTGACTATTCCGCAGGGCTATGTGGCCTATCAGGAAAAACCGCGTGAATACCAGTTGGGCGCCATTTCCACCATCATTAACGTGGACACCACCGTTTCGGATGTATACAGTTCGCCATATGAACAGGTGGGAGAGCAGATTGCACTGGCAATAGAAAGCCTGAAAGAGCGTCAGGAAAGCCAGATCATCAATAACGATGATTACGGGTTGCTCAAAAACGTGGCGGACTCGCAGCGGATTAAACCCCGCAGCGGCGCGCCGACGCCGGATGATTTGGACGAATTGCTTTCCAAAGTCTGGAAAGAACCTTCCTTTTTTCTGGCACACCCCAGGGCGGTTGCTGCTTTCCAGCGGGAGTGTACCCGTCGGGGAGTGCCTCCGCCAACAGGCAATATTGCCGGAGGGACCTTTATCCTGTGGCGCGGCATCCCGTTAATCCCGACAGACAAGCTGTTTGTGGACGGACTGAAAAATCCGAAAGGCAAGGCAGGCAAGACGAACATCCTGCTGGTACGCACGGGTGAGAACAAACGGGGCGTCATCGGTCTGTACCAGTC
This sequence comes from Burkholderiaceae bacterium, assembly GCA_031266815.1. GTDB lineage: Bacteria > Pseudomonadota > Gammaproteobacteria > Burkholderiales > Burkholderiaceae_D > Oxalobacter. The sequence continues at coordinate 10,097 of JAISAG010000112.1, forward strand.
TGGATTGCCTGGTGAGCAGTCACGCGGACTGTCCGTGCGCTTTCGGGGTATTGATGACAATGGTGTCGCTTCCTACCTGCTTTCGCTGTATTGCTCGGCGGCAATCCTTGCCGATGACGCGTTGGCCGTGCTGGAAGAGGTTGACGTAGGGCTGTATTACGATTACCCACGGTGATAATATGGTTGCCAACAGAAACCTGACAGGGGACCCGGAAGCATTCGGCTTGCCGAGCGAACAGGAACTGGCGTTGCAAATCGCGCGTCACTTTCCCGAATTGTCCGCGCCGCGGAATACGGCGTACAAGCCGCTTGTCGCACCGCTCGGCAGCTTCCCGACCACAAAAGCGCCCCTTGCCGCCGCCGCACCAGAACCCTCTTTTGTCAAAAGCCGGTCGGGACTGCCCTATGTCGGGCAGGTTCCCCTGGAAAAAATCCGGGCGGATTTTCCCATCCTCTCCGAACAAGTAGATGGACGGCAGCTTATCTGGCTTGACAATGCGGCGACCACACAGCGACCACAGCAAGTCATAGAGCGTATTACGCGATACTATGAACACGAAAATTCCAACGTACACCGCGGAGCGCACACCCTTGCCGCACGTTCCACCGATGCCTACGAATCTGCCAGGGAAAAGGTCGCCCGCTTTATTGGCGCGCAAGGGAAAGATAACATCGTATTCGTAAGGGGGACCACAGAAGGGCTGAATCTGGTTGCGCACAGTTATGTGCGACCGCTGTTGCAGCCGGGAGACGAGATTATTCTGACTCAACTGGAACACCATGCCAACATTGTTCCCTGGCAAATCATTGCCGAGGAAACGGGTGCATTGCTGCGGGTGGCGCCTGTTGATGAAACCGGTCAAATTATCCTGTCGGAATACGCCCGGCTGTTCAATCGGAAAACCCGGTTTGCCTCTGTCACCCATGTTTCAAACGCTCTTGGTACCGTGACACCTGTTCACGAAATGATTGGGATTGCCCATGCTCGTGGCGTCCGTATCTGTATTGACGGTGCCCAGTCTGTCTCCCATATGCCGGTTAACGTCACGGCGCTGGATGCCGACTTCTTCGTTTTCTCCGGTCACAAAGTGTTTGGTCCGACGGGAATTGGTGTTGTCTATGGAAAAGCGGATGTGCTGGAGATGGCAAGACCCTACCAGGGCGGCGGGAACATGATTGCAGATGTCACCTTTGAGCGGACGCAGTACCAGAAAGCGCCCGCGAAATTCGAAGCGGGAACGGGCAGCATTGCTGATGCGGTAGGCCTGGGCGCTGCCATTGATTATGTGTCGGCAATCGGGATGGACAATATCGCGCGGTACGAACACGCATTGCTTGAGTATGCAACGCGCGAACTTGGGCGCGTTTCGGGGATTTGGCTGATTGGAACCGCCCGGCATAAAGCCAGCGTACTGTCCTTCGTCATGGAGGGACACACCCTGGAAGAAGTGGGGAGGCATCTTGCCAATGCCGGTATTGCCGTGCGGGCGGGACACCATTGCGCGCAGCCCATTTTGCGTCATTTCGGGCTGGAAGGAACGGTGCGTCCTTCCCTTGCGTTTTACAACACGGTGGAGGAAATAGACTGCCTGATTCGCACATTGCGCAGCCTGGCGCGCTAGATTCGTTCGCTTCGGGCAGGCAAGGCGGGAAGGGGCAGTTGGATTTCGGAAGGAAGGTAGTCATGTCCTCTCAGGCAGATACATATCTTCACGCCATCACCGGGAAAGTGGTGGCAAGCTATCGCCGGGAAAAAGGGCTGGCAAAGATCGATGAAACAAACCAGATCAATGCTGCGGTGATAGTTGACATCATTGCCCGACTGCGTTGCCTGATTTTCCCGGGTTTTTTTGATCACGCGCCGCTGGATGCCGATACATTCGAGACCTATGCGGGGACGATACTGGCTTATTTAAAGCGTCATCTTAAAGAGCAGGTGGCGCGCGCCCTGGGTTATCAGCCCAGTGACGGGCGCGATAGTATTGACGACGCGGAAAAAATTGTTCTTGCTTTTCTCGACCGTATTCCAGACATACGGCGGGTTCTGGCAACGGACGTACTGGCTGCCTTTCAGGGAGACCCGTCTGCTACCAGCCAGGATGAAATCATTCTTTCCTACCCGGGACTCTATGCCATCATGGTCAACCGGCTGGCGCATGAACTGTACCGGCTCAACGTTCCCCTGATTCCCCGGATGATGACAGAACACGCGCATAGCCTGACAGGGATAGACATTCATCCGGGCGCCGCTATTGGCAACCATTTTTTTATTGACCATGGTACC
>JAISAG010000144.1 GCA_031266815.1 Burkholderiaceae bacterium
CTTGAAAAAACACCATCAGTGCAGCACGTACTGACGCAGTACACACAAAAACGGGCACGGGTATAATGCCGGATTCGTCGGTATCCTTTCAGGAAGCTGTCGAAAAGACGATTATAGGAAGCGTGGCCGAGTGGTTTAAGGCACTGGTCTTGAAAACCAGCGACGGGCAACCGTCCGTGAGTTCGAATCTCACCGCTTCCGCCAATTTTTGCAAATATTGAAACAGGATAAAACATCGTATCGTAACCCACGTGCTTACAGGTTATTGCGGCGATGTTTTCTCGTAATTTTCAATTATTCACAATATTAAAACATTGTTTCACACGTGATAAATGTAGGCATAATGGTAGGCATCGTAACCACGGAGCCTCAAGATACCTATACTCAACAACCTTACCGACGCTAATTGCCAAACCGAAGGCAAAAACCTACAAGCTGTTTGATGGCGGCGGGCTGTTTCTGGTCGTGACGCCTGTTGGCGGAAAATTCTGGCGGCTTGCTTACCGTTTCAACGGAAAACCGCAGACGATATCCTTCGGGGCGTACCCGCTCATATCCCTTGCGGAAGCCCGCAAGAAGCGCGATGAGTCGAAAGCAACGCTGCTGGGCGGCGGGAGCGTCAAACGGGAACGAAAAGCGCGCCGGACGCAGTTGTGAGTTATTAGCGAGACAGGGGAGATGTGACGCCGGCATACAGGGAGGATGCTGTTCGGGCACTTGGCAAGTATATTCTTCCCTCACTTGGAGCATGTGAGGGACATCACCCGCGCGGATCTTCTGGCGGAACTGCAAAAACTGGAATCGCCGAGGAAATCGCTGTGATGGCGGTGGAAGTTTTTGAGAGCGCATCCATGGGGTTTTTAATCAAATTTCAAGCCAGATCGTTGAGTAATTCCGGCTGTTTTTCGAGTAGCGTCAACAGGCAAACCACAGCACCGGGAGGATCGAACCGTCCCTGCTCCCAGTCACGCAGTGTCGCCACTGGCGTAGCAATACGCTTTGCAAAGTCTTGTTGTGTCAAACCGGTTCTTGCACGAGCAGACCGCGCCAACATCTGTGCGGGGGTGTGGACGCGAGCAAACCGTTTTTCCTTTACATCGCGCAACGAACGGCGGAGAGAAGGGAGGGATCGCCCTGCATCCGCCTCAATAGCTTTCGCTATTGCCTCAACGTCCATTTTGTCGAATTCTTTCATCTCACTTTCTCCTTATTGCTTTCGGGCGCATGTTCTCCCGTTCCGACTTGGCGTAAATAGCGAACAGAATGACGGTGCCCTCGGAGTCTGCATTGAAATAAATCACCCGCACGCCGCCGCTTTTTCCTGTTCCGTTACGCCCCCATCTTACCTTTCTGGCGCCGCCCGTTTGGGGAATCACGTCTCCTGCCGTTGGGTTTCTCGCAATCCAGTCAACGAAGCGATCACGCTCTTCCTCGTTCCAGATTTTTGCGGAATCGCGGGCAAAGTCGGCAGTTTCAACAACGGTTAGCATAGCACGAATTATACGGGATTCCCGTATGAAGTCAACATGTGCGGGTGCAAGATGTTGGCAAACTGCAATGCGGTGTATTGCGCCCTTTCCTGCGGATACCGCAAGGCGCTGCTTCACAAATCCAGTGTCAGCTGTGTGGATGGAGAACGGATTGGCATCCCAACGACCCGCGAATCTTCTCCCGCATTCGCGGGATACGTTATCTCGGACAGAGGGGCGCTATCCCAGATTCTTCCCTTGAAGAGGCGTCCGTTTGTGCGCTTGTCGCGTCGCACACCGTCTGCTCCCCACTCCCCCCATTGTCGAAAGCAAAAAGGCACGTGTGCCGCTTCCGCTTGGCTGAGAATGTTCTCCACCCACTCCTCGCGCATGGGACGAGCACGTGGTCCCGATTCGCCGCCGACGACAATCCAGTGTATTCCCGACAAATCCACTTGCCCCAAGTCTTCCAGCAGCGGTTCCATGCACAATAGACGCACCCGCGCATTGACTTGTCTTAAAAAATCCACTCGCGGCAAGCCATCGCGCTTGTTTTCCACGGTAACCCCCAACCACAGATTAGACGGACAGAGATGCCTGGAAAAATAGGCAGGCAAACGTTCGGCTCGTTTTGTCAACACCATGTAGGTATGCTGCGGCGTTCGACGCATGACATCGAAAACAGTGGATAAATAGGCATCGTCCACTCCCGGGTGGAAAAGGTCGCTCATCGAATTGGCGAAATAAAAAGAGGGCTTTTTTCTTTTTTCCGGCCGGGAAAGGCGCGCCGGATGGGTCGTCAAGCGAAATCCGTTCGCATACCCCGGCACTCCCAACGCCTGCCATTTTTTCGCCAGAGCCTCCGCATAGCAATGCTGGCACGCAGGCGATAATTTTGTACACCCCGTTACCGGGTTCCAGCTTATCCAGTCGCTAATAGGAAGACACCCAATCCTTTCCGCTATCCCAGCGGGACTGCCAATGTTGCAGATACCGCTTCGCCACCTCTGCGGAGCCCCACACCACGATCACGTTTTCGCTGTTGTTCTTTGCCGCAGACTGGCTATAGTTAAAGCTGCCTGTTTCCACATGCAAGGCGTCCACGACGATGTATTTGTCGTGGTGTATCTTGTATTTCGATGTGGTGCGCAGCGGAATCCCCGCATTGACGACCAGATTCATCGCGGATACGCTGGCCTTTGAGGTGTTGCCTTTCTCGTCCACAATGATTCTGACATCCACACCCCGTTTTTTGGCAGCAACGAGCTGCTTCATGACGGCAGGAGAAGTGAACGAATATGCCGCCATCCGGATGTTTTTCGTGGCTGAGCCAATCGTCTTCAGCACCAGCGCTTCTGCACCCGCAGAAGGCGAAAACGCCACATCCACTTTCTGCGCCCACGCTGGAAGCAACAGGAAAAACGACAAAACAAAGGCAAGCAGACGCATGGCACCTCCTCCGGCAAAACAAGCCACTCCATTGGCGCCCACCATTATATCCGAAGCATTGCCTCAGAAAGCAAGTCATGTGCCCGGCGACACGTGCCCGCCAATGAGCGGGAAAGCAAACCATACTGCTTGATGCAGCGATTCGGGCACATCGGTTAAAGAGGTCAATTGTCGGGGCGCATGACAAATCCCGCTTTTTGAATGCCGCTGCACGGCTCACTCGTCCGGCAAAAAAAGCTGTTGCAGGTCGGTCAGAAACAGCAACCCTTTTTTCGTGGGGCGAACGGATTCGCCCTCGCGAACAAGCAATTCTTTTTTTTCTGCCCGCACAAGCGAATTGTGAATGACGCTGACAGGGAATCCTGTATGCGCCGAAAACAGGGACAGCGAAAACCCGTCCGTCAAACGCAGCGCATTGAGCATGAATTCAAAAATGATGTCCTCGTCGGAGGGCTCCCATTCCTTTTCCAGCGGATTGTGCGTTCGCATACAGGAAAGATAGGCGGATGGGTTGGCGCAACGCGCCTGACGAATAACGCGGTTACGGGTTATTTTGGAGTGTGCTCCCGCGCCCACGCCCAGATAGTCACCAAAGCGCCAGTAATTCAGATTATGACGGCACGCTCTGCCTGATTTCGCATAAGCGGAAACCTCATAACGGGTATAACCCGCAGAAGCGAGCGTTGACTCGACCTGCGCACTCATGTCTGCCACCGTGTCTTCATCCGGCAAAACGGGCGGATGTCGTGAAAAAAATGTGTCCGGCTCAACGGTAAATTGGTAAAAAGAAAGGTGAGCGGGAGCGTAGGAGAGGGCGCAATGCAAATCGCTTTCCATGTCCTCTTTTGTCTGCCCTGGCAAAGCGTACATCATGTCCAGATTGACATTGTCAAGGTAACACAAGGCTGTTTCAATGGATTGCCTCGTCTGCACTGCGGAGTGTATACGCCCCAGCAAGGCAAGGTGTTCGGCCTTGAAGCTTTGCGCACCGATGGACAGACGATTGATTCCACTTTCTTTGTAGGCGCGTATTTTGTCAGCAGAAAAAGTGCCCGGGTTGAGTTCAATGCTCACTTCGATGTCTTGTGACAAGCGAAGCTGCCCCGCCAAAAAAGACAACAGTTCGCCCACAGCAGCCGGGGACAGCAAACTGGGCGTTCCGCCTCCAATAAATACCGTGTGTATTTCCCTGTCGGCGATGAGAGGAAACGCGAACCGGATATCCTGGCACAGAGCGGTGATGTAGGCCTTCTCCGGTATATCGTCCGGGGCAATAGCATACGAATTGAAGTCGCAATAGGGGCACTTTTGCAGACACCAGGGAATGTGGATGTAGAGGGAAAGAGGGATATCCAGACTTTGCTGTGACGCACCGCCGCGCCGTTCACCCCGCACAGGGGAACGGACAGGACACATCACGCCAGTTTCTCCACCAGCGCGCGCAACGCTTTCCCGCGGTGCGAAAGACGGTTTTTTTCTTCCGGATGCATCTGGGCAGCGGTTTTCTGCAATTCGGGAATCCAGAAATGCGGATCATAGCCGAAACCGTTTTCTCCGAGCGGTTCGGCGACAATTTGTCCACGCCACATCCCCTCCGCAACAACAGGTTGCGGGTCGTCGGAATGCCGCAAGTAGACGAGGACACAGTAAAAACAGGCCGATTTGTCTGCATGGGGAGACAAATCCATTATCAATTTTTCATTGTTCAACTTGTCGGAACCGTGCTGCCCGGCGTATCGCGCGGAAAAAACGCCGGGTCGCCCACCCAGGCTGCGCGCGCAAATACCGGAGTCGTCAGCAAGCGCGGGCAACCCCGACAGACGAGACGCGTGACGCGCCTTGTGCAG
>JAISAG010000173.1 GCA_031266815.1 Burkholderiaceae bacterium
TGTACACCGGAAACGTCCCTTCCCCAAACCGCCTCACTCCACCGAACGCCACGCCTGATACGGGTACTGCACCAGGCTGGCGTTGTAATAGCGCTTGTCCGCTGTCACTTCCCTGCCCAGCCAGGCGGGCGGGTCAAATACCTGATCTACCGACGCCAGTTCGATTTCGGCGACCCGCAAACCCGCGTTCTCGCCGTCAAACTCGTCTATCTCCCACAACATGCCTGCATGCACAACGTGATAGCGCACCTTCTCAATCAGCGGCCTTTCGCAAAGATTATCCAGCATCTCCCGCGCATCCGCCAAAGGGATGGCGTATTCCCACTCATTCCTGAAAAGACCATCCACACTGCGCTTGACCGTGATGAACGCCTGCTCGTCCATCACACGCACCCGCACCAGCCGCATCGGATCGGAACACAAATACCCCTGCCGGATAATGTGTCCCGCATCTGCCTGCGTTCGCCAACTGTCATCTGCCAGCAAGAATTTTCGCTCGATTTCGACTCCCACCGCAGTCCTTTCCCCAACACGCGCAACCTCATCCGGCGCCCTGCCACCAGAGCCGCCGCCCATCAACCATATCACGAAATTCGGGGTACTCCGCAGGAATACATGGAAAAGCAGGCGCGACGCTGATATAATGCCATCCGGTTCGGGGCGTAGCGCAGCCTGGTAGCGTACTTGCATGGGGTGCAAGGGGTCGGAGGTTCGAATCCTCTCGCCCCGACCAATAAAATCAATGACTTACGAAACTTACCCCGCCTGAAAAGACCCAAAGAGCGTCATGCGCCATATGGTGCATGACGATGCGGTGTCGCCCGCCTGTGACACATGCTCACGGGGCCGCGCCCACAACGATTGTCACGTGCCAGAAACGTATAGCACTCTGTTTCAATGTAGGAGGTGCAGATGCAACGATACAAACGAGGGTAGGGCATAAGGGGATGGACAGCGGTCAAGTGTTGCGCGTATTGGCCACAGACCCTGCGGCAGTGGGTGACTTTCGCTTCTTCACACAGCAAACCGGTCACGAACTCCTTCGGCAAATTGAGGAGGCAGGAGAATACACCATTACCCTCCGCAAAAAGTAGGCACTGGCGTTGCCAATAAGCGCTCACTACCGCGCGAACCAGCGAAAATCCTCGTTGCCGTCAAACAAGTCCTTTTCCCTGAACCCCCCATTCGCTTCGGCAAAGACGGCAAAGCATGGATACGGCCCACGCTGCCCGAGGCCTGAAGCAACCATCATCGCTTTGTCTGTTACCAATCATTGAGTGCATTCTTGATTCTGCATTGAACACATTCAGCACATTTTGGGCTACAATCCCCTTCGAAGAGTTGCCTCACGGAAACTATCGACGAAGGGCGAGTGTCGCCCTGAAAAGACAGATCGCATTGCCCGGAGGAACCTCTTTTACAAATAACAAGTTTTTTTCAGCGACACGGAGGGTGTTATGACCAGAAAAATAATCGCACCGATCCTGCTCGGGGTGCTGATGATTGCAGTAAATCCATCTTTCGCGGGAGAGGGGAGAGAAGATGTGGAGGTTGGCCTGATTTGGAACGATGCGGACGCCAAGTCGGAGTGTAAAAAAGCGCAGGACGATTATCCCAAAACCCATGCCGACGTTGCACAGGCGAGGTGGACGGGTCAGTGGAAGATAACAGGAGAAGGCAACAAATTGATATTTGTTTGCGGCATCAGATACATCACGCGAAGCGATTGGCAAGGCAAGCCGATTGACAATAGAAGTGTTGCCGAAAATGAAGAAATAAAGGGTTGCACAAAGGAAAACGGTATCACAAACGGTTGGATTAATGATGATAAATGTCGAGACCGCTTGGTAATGAATGCTTCCGAACTGGATCGCACCATCATCGTTGATGACAAGGACAAAATTACGAAAGCCGCTTCAAGCCGCTACATATTTGTGCTGCGTAAAAATGACAATCAGTTGGTTCTCAGAAGATACGACAGAAGTTACTCTTTATCCACTGGCGGATATGATTGGTGCGACAATGATGCCTACCTGTACGCGCCTAACAAGAAAACGATTAAGGACAAGAATAACAGGCATGTACGTCATTCCCAGGTGAACGGTTCCCAAGGGGAGAGCAATGCATGGAAGCCGATTTGGAGTGCGGGCGAATTATGGATTGACCGTGGAAAAATTATCGCCATATCGAATGAGTCGGGACACTTCAAACCGTCCGCCAAGTCTTTGCAATATGTGAAAGAGACCTTGAGCTATTTAAGCATTCCTGCTGGCGATATTCCCTTGTACGATGCAATCAACTCCTCTGACAAAAGGAAGCTGGATGTGCTGAAAGAAAAATGCCTTGGAGGCACCAAAAAAGATCATGACTTATAGGAGGCGGTTGTTTTTTGAGCGCGGCGTGTGAGCGCATGGCATTGCGTCCACGGGGGCAGGCAGGCCGCTCCTTTGGACGTAGACCCTGCCATACACCTGCCTTTGCGCGGCAGTTCGGATGAACTGCCGCGCTTTTCCGCTGGTTGGTGCGGCCTTGTCCGTTGTCCCGCTCCACAGAAGCGAGACAGATTGCTGAAAGAGCGTGCGATGTTTTTGGCGCATATGTTGCCTGTATGCAACAAAAACTTGACGGCTTGGCAGATCCGACACACACTGCCAGCGGTAATTTTTCGTCTGCAGTGACTGGCTGGTGTTCAACCGATGTTAATTCTCTGAAGGAGCTCCCATGAAACGCAAAATAATCCCCACCCTCGTCGCGCTGGCGTGTTGTGCTAGCGTTCCCGCTTATGCCGATTCCTCAATTGACGACTACGTTTTCAAACTCAAATACAAGCCGGAACAGATTTTGAGCGTCACAGAACCCGGGAGCACCGAATCCCTGCCTGTGCGGGATGGCGTGAAAAACGGCGTTATCATCTGCACAAACGAGCCTGCCGGGCTGACCACGAACATAGACAACTTCACGGTACTGAACCCGGCAGGTGCCACAATGTTTGCTGGTGCGCTGGTCCGGGCAGACCGCAATCTGGCGCAGGGCAGACCCAGCATCATCAGCATTGACCGTGCCCCTGCGACCATCCGGGTGGATTTGCCCGGGCTGGGCGAAAGTGGTACCGCGCACATTGGTGACATCAACTATGCCTCCTATCAGAGTGCGCTCAATAACATGCTGGAAAAATGGAATGCCACGGCTGCTGCCAAAAAAGGATACGCTAATGCTTCCCGTTCCTTGCTGACCACCGTCAAGGCGGATTCCGATTCCCAACTGGCGCTGTCGCTGGGTTTTAGCACAACGTGGGCAGACAATAAAATTACCTCCAACCTCAAAGTGAACACCACCAATAAATCGTCCAGCGTTGTGTCACTGTACCGTCAGGTTTTCTACACCGTGACCTTTGATCCACCAAAATCGCCGGCACGGGTATTCGGGGAAGGAATCACCCAGTCAGAACTTGCCAGAAGAGAAATCGGCAACAACGCCCCTCCCGCTTTCGTCCAGACCGTGGACTATGGCCGCCTGATTTTCGTGCGGATGGATACCGCATCCTCCAGCACCGGAGTGGATTTGGAAGGGGCGATGAGCTACGCGCTAAGCGGCAACGAAGGGGCGAAAATAGATGCGAGCCTGGAAAGCAAATACAAGAGCGTCATCGCCAATTCCACCTTTTCGGTAATGACCGTGGGGGGCAACGCGCAAGTGGCAACGCAAATATACAAGCCCAGCGAACTCGACAAGTTGCACAAACTCATCAAGGACAATGCGTTGTACACACGTAATAATCCCGGATACCCCATTGCCTACTCCGTTGCGTTTCTCAAGGACAATGCGCTTGCCGCATTGAATGCCTCCACGAATTATGTCAAGAAGAACTGTGTGGAGCATGCCAATGGGTACGTTCGGTTCCGTCATGCGGGCGCTTACATCGCCAGAGTTTCTGTCAACTGGGAAGAAACGAATCCGAAGTACCAGCCGGGCAAAGCGGGGGTTGAAAAGATGATCAGCCAAAGCTGGTCGTCCGGCAACCAGACGGCAGGCTGGTCAAAAACGGTTGATTTGCCGGGTGACGCCACGAATATCCGGATAAAAGCTGAAGCGAAAACGGGACTTGTCTGGAATCCGTGGGGAGAGATAATCAGCACCACCCTCGCCGGACCCAACAACCAGTGTTACAAGTTCAAGGGAGCTACGCTCCATAGAAGCTGGAAAGGGTGCTGACATCCTCCGATGCCACTGTGCGCAAGACACCGCGCACAGTGGCGTTTTCTCTGGCACTCGCTCTCGCGTTTGCTTACGGGTGCCAGAGAAAACGGATAGAGTCACTTTCACCGCATAGCCGTGGTACCATC
>JAISAG010000069.1 GCA_031266815.1 Burkholderiaceae bacterium
TCCATGCCCGGTTGCTGAAAGTCTGTGGCAAGGCTGGCATTGTTTGTCCAGTCTGTCGTCTTGCCATAGTCTTGACCTTCCACCATACCCGCCCACGCGCCGGGCAAACCATGTGTTACTGAAGACATCAGTGAGTTGCCCAAGGTACGGAGTGTTTGTCCGGCGCCCAAGGGTTCTCCATTCGCGCGAGGTTCGTACAGGTCGGGAGTGGGATTCTCGGATATATCCACTATCTCTGCGGCACTGACTGCATGGGGCGGACGCGACAAACCGATGCCCGGCTCAACCGTGCCCAAAAAGTCGTGTGCACGAATCGTGCCGGGCCAGTTTGATTCTCTGTCCATCAGAAAATCCAGCGCACTCATTACTTCATCCCCAGTGCCTGCAACTGCTGAACTGCCTCATCTTGCGTCAATTCTCCCCCCATGAAGCGGTTTTTAATGATTTGCGCAGCGTTCATATCAACGGGAGCAGAAGCTCGCGCGTTACCCGGTTTGCCGTTTTGACCTTTCGCTTCTTCTATCTGGCGCAGCCGCTCGCCGTCATAGCCACTCCGCCAGAGGGCCTCTCCCTATTCCACCAAGCGTATTCACTCTGTGCGCAGGCATGGCATACGTTTCAGACTGGAGCACAAACGTTCTATCCCACCCTTCTTCTCCCGCGCGGGAGAAGAGGGGTGGGATATTTTTATCGCGTTCAGACACTTCCTGCACGGCATCCTTGACTTTCTGCGCTATCTGCTGTACGTTGAAAACGAGCCCGCTTGTGGGGGTGGCCGCAACTTCATTGCTGATGCCGGTGCCCAGTCCAACCGCTTCGTTTGAAGCGTCCCTAGCGGGCTTTTCCACATCTATTGTCTCAATGCTGTACAACGGGTTTGGTGTTTTTTCATTCGCTGTTTCCTTCACCGTCATCTTGACTACTAGCACATTTCCGTTGTGTCCAATCATCGGCGCAACGTAGCGACGTATTTCTCGAATTGTCCGTTCCCCGTCCCTGTCCGGGTGGCTGTGGTCAAATAGCGCGTGCTTGAACAACTTGTCCGCATTGGCTATTGCCAGCGCATGATTTTCGGGGGACGACGATTTATCAAGGGCTTTTCGGCTCTTCATTTTCCCAATGTTGTTTCTTGATACTGTTGCAACAATACCTGTGTCTTCATTTCTCAACGGCTTGCCAACAAACGCTTTTGCCTGTTCCTCTGCTTCGTTCAATGTCCTTGCTTGTCTGTCAGGTGTCGCACGGGACACTATTTCTGCGCTTGATAATCTTTTCTCTCCTCGCGAATACGCCTGTGCCGCTTCCGCCTCACGGCTGGAACGCGATTCTGCTGTCTCACCCGTTTGCAGGAACAAGTCTGCTTGTGCCAGCATGTGCATGGCTTCGGCGTCTGTTCTCGCTTCCAGCATATTCGCCAGACGGCTCATTCCCATCTTGCGCAAAAGGCTTTGCACTGCTGCGGCAAAACGCTGTATGCCGCTGATGGTTTGACCTCTCTCTGCCATCTGCGCCATCGCTTCTTCAATCGCCAGCGCGCGCACATCCCTGTTCGTCCAGTCGTAACGGCTTTTGAGGTCATGGACGACATCCTGATTGTTCGCTATCCACGTGTCCGCCAGCCCACGAATGCTCGGGTTGGCGTTGTTGATACCAACGAGGGCATTGTCCAGCGCGTTGCCAAAGAAGCCGCGTAGCCCGAAATGCCCGCGCACTTCGTGAAACACCGTCTCCTTCACCCCCTCAATGCTGGCGGCATTCTCCGCCACCACGTACACGGTGCCATCCCGGTATGCCCCACGCGCATCAGCGGGTGCCTCAAAGGGCAAGTCTGCAACACGATCCACCACCACGACGGAAGGCGCGCGCTTCATCCCCTTCAGCACGAAGTCGGCTGTGTTGATGACTTGCCTGCGGGTGAGAGGGAAAGCAACTTTTGATTGACGCGCTCGTGAGTTTTGCGGTACGCTTTCGTCCGAAGCGGTGTTTGCCGCAGACGTACCTTCGGGTACTGTGGTGCCTTGAGCATCCTCTGTTGGGACATCGCTTCCCCTTTTCTTCTTCTCCACTCTCAATCGTTCCTGATTTTTCCAGTTTGCGACATTCTCTGCGCTGTCCTTGAAGAATGTGACTGTATTCAACCTGTTACCGTGGTTCTTGCCAAGGCTCACATCGGCGACGTACCCGTATCCCGTTCCTTTATCGTATGCGCTGAACAAAAACCTCTGTGATTTGCTTCTTCCCGGTTCCGCTGCCAACACTACATCGTCAAAATTCTCTATTGTCCACATCAGCTTGTTGTAGTCGGCAGTGCTCATCCCGGGATGCGCTTTCTGGCTGTGCCAGATAGAATCCGCCGTAACCAGAATGCGGGCATCTCCCAAGTCTATGCCGGTGGCATCAAGTATTCTTTGCCTGGCATGCTCACTTACTCGTCCGGCAACAAGTACTTCCTTCGGGTGCTTGCCTTTTTCGGGAACTATCTTTTTCACAAAGTCGCTGATTGTTTTGGCACTGCTCAACCGCCATCCACGCGAAAACACAGCCGGTTCAGCTTCTGCATTCTCCTGTACCCCCCGCCCGGCGAGTATTTCCTCAACCTTTCTGCGAAAGAGCAATGTTCGCCTGCCTCTGCCATATACACGTTCGTACTGCTCAACGTTCTTCAATCGCCCGAGCAGTTCCTTCGTGGAAAGCGCCTTTAACCCCTCAAGTATCTTTGTGTCGGCGTCTCGATGCTCCGCCTGATGGCGAAGGTTCGCCCTTTCCTGACTGACAATCTCCCCCGTTTCGGAGTCAACAGGGTGCGCTTCATCGGGTATTGGTGCTGCTTGTGGCGCTATTTCCTGCGCCACCATCTCAACGGGCTCAATCGTGTAAGTCCCGTCCGCATTCTCTACAATCCGGTGGTCAACATCCATCCGTTTATTGGCCTCCGCCAGCACAACGAGGGCATCTGTCGGGTTGTCAAAGACGATGGGTGTGCCGGGTGTAGTCTGATTCTGCTGTACCGGTTCGATGTCGGATACAAGCGCTGCGAGTTCACTTTCGGGTGCCGCCTGACTTTCCGGTATCAGGTCGGCATTCTGCCGTTCAGGCGCAGGGGCCGTTGGCGCTGCCTGTGAGACTGGCTCTACGGGTATGCTTCTCTGTGTTTGCCCCTCACGCAAGAAATCCTCTGCGCGAATGTTCCCCAACTCTGAACCCGCCAGCGCGTTTTCCTGATTCATTGCCGCACCAGCCAGACGTGTGCCTCTGTTTACCACACTGCCAGAACCAAACGTCAGCAGCGACTGCAATATCGTATCTGGCGCCACTTCATCGAAGGACTTACCCCAGTCTTTCAGGTTCGTCCACTCTCTGCGCTTCTCCTTGTTTGGCAAACCAAAACGGGCATTCGCATCGTACTCCGTCTGGCTCTGACCCATCTGTGTCACTGTCTCTGTCGCCAGTTCTTCTCCAATGCTTGCTCCCAGTTTGCCTGTGCCAGATGCTATCTTCGCGCCCGCGTGTTGCGCCCATTTGGCAAATGCCTGCTCCCCACCTTCTCCAAACACTTTCCTGAAAACCTGTTTGAGCGGCCCAACCGCATTGGCTTTCAGTATCCCCCCAAAGAGCAGGTTACTTGCTGTTTCTGGCACCGCTTCCCACAGCCCATTCTTGATGGATAAGTCGCGCACCTGATCCAGCTTTTCCAAAAGAGCCTCATCGGACAAAACGCTTCCTGGCTTTTGGGCGGCATCCCTCAGTTTTTCCTCTGCATCGCGCAAAAACTGATTGCTGGACATGCGCTGGCTACCAAAGAATGTGGCAGGAACACCCATGAAAGGATTGACTATTGTGCCGAGCGTATTGGCAAGCGAAAACGCCGCATTGCTCTCCATGTTCTTTAAGTTCTGGACAGTTATTCCGGGTATCGCGGTACCTGTTTTCGCATCATCCGGCGACCGGTTTACCTTGACATGCTCGGTTGCGCGATTGACCAGTGCGTCTATCACCGGATTGGGAGTCCACTTCTCGCCGGATATGTCCATGCCCGGTTGCTGAAAGTCTGTGGCAAGGCTGGCATTGTTTGTCCAGTCTGTC
>JAISAG010000100.1 GCA_031266815.1 Burkholderiaceae bacterium
TGTCCACCTATGATTGGCTGATTTTTACCAGCACCAACGGCGTCGAGCATTTCTTCGCCCGTCTTCATCAGACCGGACGGGATAGCCGGGCGCTCGGCGGCATCAAGGTGGCCGCTGTAGGCAGCGCCACTGCCGGGCGGTTGCGGCAACAAGGCCTGATTCCCGACCTTGTGCCGAAGGAATTTCAGGCGGAAGGCTTGCTGGCTGCCTTGTCTGAGCAAGTCACCCCAAAGATGCGGGTTCTCATGCCGCGGGCGGAGGCGGCTCGCGACCTGCTGCCGCAAAAGCTGCGGGAGATGGGCGTGGTCGTGGATATTCCCGCCGCTTACCGCACCGTCACCAGCGACAGCGATGGCGCGACACTGGCGGCCAGGCTCGCGGCAGGCGACATTGACCTTGTTACCTTCACCAGTTCCTCTGCCGTAACCAGCCTCCTCAAACTGTTGGGACCGAAAGGCACGGCGCTGGCTGACAAAACCAGGGTGGCCTGCATCGGGCCCGTTACTGCCCGGACGTGCATGGAAAAAGGTATCCGACCGGACGTGGTTGCCGAAACATCGACTATCGCCGGTCTCGCCGACGCCATTGAAAATTATTACAGGAAGGAGTTTGCATGAGCAAACCGACCATTCGCCCGCGCCGTCTGCGGACATCGGAAGCCATACGCGCCATGGTGAGAGAAACCGTTCTTGCGCCTGCCGATTTTGTCTATCCCTTGTTTATCGTTCCCGGAGAAAAGGTGAAGGAGGCATTGCCCGCGCTGCCGGGCAATTACCATCTGTCGTCCGATATAGCGGCAGCAGAGGCCAGGGCAGTCCACGAACTCGGCATCCCGGCTGTGCTGGTTTTCGGCCTGCCAGAATACAAGGACGAGCACGGATCAAGCGCCTGGGCCCCCAACAGTCCGGTACAGCAGGCCATCGCACGCATCAAGGACGCTTGCCCGGGACTTGCCGTCATTAGCGATGTTTGCTTATGTCAATACACCAGCCACGGCCATTGCGGCCACGTAAAAAATGGGAGAATAGACAACGACACCTCCCTTGAATATCTTGCCCGGACTGCTCTGAGCCATGCTGCGGCCGGCGCCGATATGGTGGCGCCATCGGACATGATGGATGGTCGGGTGGCCGCTATCCGCCGCCTGCTCGATGCCGATGGCTACCAGGATGTCAGTATCATGTCTTATGCCGCCAAGTACGCTTCCGCCTACTACGGCCCCTTTCGGGATGCCGCCCGGTCAGCGCCCCGGTTCGGTGATCGCCGCAGCTACCAGATGGATCCGGCCAACTCACGCGAAGCATTAAAAGAAGTGGCGCTGGATATTGAGGAAGGCGCTGACATTGTCATGGTCAAGCCCGCACTGGCCTATCTTGATGTCATTCGCCAAGTCAAGGACAGCTTCCGCCAGCCAGTGGCCGCCTACAATGTCAGCGGCGAATATGCCATGATCAAGGCAGCAGCAGCCGGAGGCTGGGTTGACGAGCGGCATATCGTGCTGGAAACGCTGACAGGCATCAAACGGGCCGGCGCCGACATCATCATCACCTATCACGCACTGGACGCAGCCCGGTGGGTAAATCTATAAAGAGGTATTTCGTGGCTTTTTCACTGGACAAGTCAGCCCGCGATTTTGCCGAGGCCAAACAGTACATACCCGGGGGCGTGAACAGCCCGGTTCGTTCTTTTCGCAGCGTGGGCGGAACACCTCCCTTCATCGCAGCCGCCAGGGGCAGCAAGCTTTACGACATTGACGGCAATACTTATATTGATTACGTGGGTTCATGGGGGCCGATGATAGTCGGCCACGCTTGCCCGGCTGTGACGGAAGCGCTGCGGGACGCAATCGGGCGCGGCACCAGCTATGGCGCGCCCACCCTTCTTGAAACCGAACTGGCCAAACTGATCAGGGCGGCGGTGCCGTCAATGGCGCTTGTGCGCTTCGTCAATTCCGGCACCGAGGCGACCATGAGTGCACTGCGCCTGGCCAGGGGCTATACGAAGCGCAACAAAATTGTAAAATGTGCCGGCTGCTATCATGGTCATCACGACAGTCTGCTGACTAAGGCCGGGTCGGGCGCAGCGACCCTGGGCATTCCCGACAGCCCCGGCGTTCCAGAGAGCGTCGCCGCCGCGACCCTTACAGTCAACTACAACGATGCAGCCGGACTGACTGAGCTCTTTCGCTGCCATGGCGGGGACATTGCCGCCGTCATCATCGAACCGGTTCCGGGCAATATGGGGCTGGTTCTGCCGCGGGACGGTTATCTGCAAACAGTGCGAGACATTACCAAGGAATACGGGGCACTGCTCATCTTCGATGAGGTCATGTCCGGGTTCCGTGTCGGCCATGGCGGCGCCCAGGCGATTTTCGGCATCACGCCGGACATCACCTGTCTCGGCAAAGTTATCGGCGGCGGCCTGCCGGTGGGCGCCTACGGCGGTCGGCGCGAAATTATGGAGCATGTCGCCCCAGCAGGGCCAGTGTACCAGGCTGGCACGCTCAGCGGCAATCCGCTGGTCATGACAGCGGGCATCGCCACGCTCGGGATCATCCAGACGCCGGGCTTCTATGAGTCGTTGACCGAAAAAACGGCGAGGCTGTGCGCCGGTGTCAGAGAGCAAGCCGAGAAGCGCGGCCTGGCACTTCAATATCACCAGATCGGCTCAATGTTCTGCCTTTTTTTCGGCAATCGACCGGTTTACGATTATGACAGCGCCAGGGAGGCGGATGTCGGCGCCTTCAACACGTATTTCCACGCCATGCTGGCTCAGGGCATCAATCTGGCGCCCTCACCGTTAGAGACCGTTTTCATGTCTTCGGCACACTCGGACGAGGACATTGCCGCTACCGTTGCCGCCAGCAAGGTCGCTTTCGCCAGTGTAGCCGAATATCTCAAGCGCAGATAAACAATCGGGGATTACGTTGACAATCGATTTATCTGTGTGCGACACAGGCCGCGCTGCCAACCTGGGCCACCCTCAGGCAGGTTGTTCGACCGCACAGGCCGAATCCGGGCAAGTACTGTCCCTTTGCGCTGATCACCACCAATCACCGCAGGCCAGTTTGATCCCCATCTGATGCCTTTGCGGGCAGGACACACATCAATTTTTTATATAAGCATATGAAACAAATATATTTGTGAATATACATGCTCGCTTATTACGATTTCCATTATTGCGATTCCATTTTGTACAAACCTGACAGACAAAGTTGGCCATGTACCGCTACGATCAATACGACCAGACTATCGTCAACGAGCGCGTTGCGCAATTCCGCGACCAGGTGCACCGACGCCTTGCGAACGAACTGACAGAAGCCGAATTTCTTCCGTTGCGCTTGCAAAATGGATTGTACAAGCAGCTCCATGCGTACATGCTGCGCATCGCGATTCCATACGGGCTGTTGTCTTCGGCTGGGTTGCGCAAGTTTGCTCACATTGCGCACACCTATGACCGTGGCTACGCGCATATATCCACGCGTCAGAATCTCCAGTTCAACTGGATCAAACTGGAAGATGCGCCCAACATCCTGGAGGAACTGGCCAAAGTCCAGATGCATGCGATCCAGACAGCCGGCAACTGCGTCCGCAACATCACCTCTGATCAGTTCGCCGGTGTCGCCATTGATGAACAGATTGACCCGAGGCCCTATGCCGAAATCCTGCGCCAATGGAGTACCTTTCAGCCGGAATTCGCCTACCTGCCTCGCAAATTCAAGATCGCCATCAACGGCGCAAGGGAAGATCGTGTTGTCACGTTCATACACGATGTAGGCTTGACACTGGTTCGTAACGACGCTGACGAAATCGGTTTCCGTGTCATCGCAGGCGGCGGTCTGGGGCGATCACCCATCCTCGGCAGCGTGATCCGCGAGTTCCTGCCATGGCAGCATGTGATGAGCTATCTCATTGCTATTCTGCGCGTTTACAACCAATATGGTCATCGCGACGACCTGTACAAAGCGCGCATTAAGGTCCTGGTGCGGGCAATCGGCATCGACAGGTTCATCCGGGAAGTGGAAAAAGAGTGGGCACATATCAAGGATGGCCCCAGTACACTGACGGCTGAAGAGCTGCAACGGGTCGCGCGTCATTTCACGATGCCTGCCTACGAAACGCTGCCCGCGATTGACGACAGCCTGGAAAAGCTGAAGCAGAAAGACAAGTCCTTTGCCAATTGGATCAGGCGCAACGTCAAACCACACAAAGTAGCGGGTTACAACGTGGTCGTGCTGTCATTGAAGAAAAACGGCGTGCCGCCCGGCAACATCAACGCCGGGCAGATGGAGGCAATTGCCGATTTGGCTGACCGCTTCAGCTTTGGTGAAGTGCGCACGACTCACGAGCAAAATCTGGTCCTGGCCGATGTTCGCAACCAGGATCTGCCTGAAGTCTGGCAGGCAGCCAGAGCCGACGGGTTGGACACCCCCAACATCGGCTTGTTGACAGACATCATCTGCTGTCCGGGTGCCGACTATTGCAGGCTGGCCTATGCCAGATCAATTCCGGTTGCCCAGGCCATCACGGACCGCTTCGACAATCTCGACTACCTGCTCGACATCGGTGACATCGCAGTCAATATTTCCGGTTGTGTCAACGCCTGCGGGCACCATCACGTGGCCCACATCGGCATCTCCGGCTTTAAGAAGGAGGGCGAAGAGTTGTACGTGGTGTCGATAGGCGGATCGCAGGGAAACAACGTTGTCTTTGGCAAGCCAATCGGCTCCTGGTTTGCAGGCAGTCAGATACCGGAGGTGGTCGAACGCCTGATCCAGGTGTATTTAAGTCGGCGCGAGGGTGACGAACGTTTCATCGACACGGTGCGACGGATCGGCATCGATCCTTTTCGCGAACAAGTGTATGGCGATCAGGCCTGAATCGGTATCCAACGCAGGAGTAAACATGTCTCGAACGACTGCCAAAATCATCAGGAACAACACTATCGTGCGGGACAACTGGCTTGTGCTGCGCCCGGAGAAGGAGGTTGCCCCCGAAAGGGTTGCGGTGCCCAAAGGCAAGGTCGTTGTGCCGCTTGGGGTCTGGAAGGCGCAACGGCAAATCCTGCACAAACGTTCCGACATTGGCGTCTGGCTGGCAAGCGACGAGCGACCCGAAGAACTGAAAAATGACTTGGGCCGTCTGAAGGTCATCGCGGTGGATTTTCCGCGATTTGCTGATGGTCGGGGTTATTCGATTGCCTTTTTACTGCGCGACCGGCTGGGCTACACAGGCGAAATTCGCGCCATTGGAGACGTGTTGCGCGACCAGATCTTTTATCTGTCCCGGGTGGGCTTCGATGCATTTTCGCCGAGAGCGGACAGGAGCATCGAAGAGGCGTTGAAGGGGCTGGGCGACTTCTCGGTGAGGTATCAGGCATCATGGGACGAAAAGCTGCCACTTTTCAGGCGCGTGCAGCGCAAAGGGGAAACAGCATGAGTAATTTTCATGCCAATCTGGCGCTGACAAAGACTGTCTTGAATCACATTACAGACAGTTATCTGCCCGCTGTATTCGCATCCAGTCTGGCGGCAGAAGACATGGTGCTGACAGACCTGATCCTGAAAGGGCAATTGCCGATCAGCATTTTTACGCTCGACACTGGGCGCTTGCATACTGAAACACTGGAAATGGTCGCGCGAATCAGGGAAACGTACGGCGCTGATATCAGCGTTTACGCGCCAAGTGCTGAAAGTGTGTCGGCGTATATCAGGCAACACGGTATGAACGGTTTTTACGATAGTGTCGACGCACGCAAGGAATGCTGCCGTATCCGCAAGGTGCTTCCGCTGCAGCGCGCACTGACCGGCAGCAAGGCCTGGATTACCGGGCAGCGCCGCTTACAGGCGGCGACTCGCGCCGAGCTCGCCGTGCAGGAATTCGATACTGCGCACGGCATCGCCAAATTCAACCCGCTGGCCGACTGGAGCGCAGAGGATATCTGGCAGTATTTGCGTACGAACAGTGTGCCGTACAACCCATTGCACGACCACGGCTATCCGTCAATCGGCTGCGAGCCATGCACCCGCGCCATTCAACCTGGCGAGAGTATCCGCGCCGGACGTTGGTGGTGGGAGGAGCCCGGAACCAAAGAATGCGGACTTCACCTCGTCGATGGCAAGCTGGTTCGCACCAGACACATGAAACAACTCTGAAATGCCTGCAATCATGACAACTGCGCTGGAAAAACAATTGCTCGACAACGCGAGCAACAGGCATCTTGACTGGCTGGAATCGGAAGCAATCCATATCCTGCGGGAGGTCGCGGCCGAGTGCGCGAAACCGGCGCTGCTGTTTTCAGGCGGCAAGGATTCAGTCGTGCTGCTGCGTCTGGCCGAAAAAGCTTTCCGTCCCGGTAAATTCCCGTTCCCCCTGATGCATATCGATACCGGACACAACTTTCTGGAAGTGATCGAATTCCGCGACCGCCGTGCGGTCGAACTGGGCGAGGAGCTGATCGTGCGCTCGGTCGAGGACTCGATCAGGCGCGGCACCGTGCGCCTGCGCAACCCGCAGACCGACTCGCGCAACGCGGCTCAGGCGGTGACATTGCTGGAAGCCATCAAGGAATTCGGCTTCGACGCGTGCATCGGCGGTGCACGCCGCGACGAGGAAAAGGCGCGGGCGAAGGAACGCATCTTTTCGTTCCGTGACGATTTTGGCCAGTGGGATCCGAAAGCGCAACGACCCGAGCTCTGGAACCTGTACAACACGCTGGTGCACCCGAGCGAAAACATGCGCGTGTTCCCGATATCGAACTGGACCGAACTGGATGTCTGGCAATACATCGCTCGTGAAAATCTGGATTTGCCTTCCATCTACTATGCTCACGAACGCCAGGTAATCCCGCGCAACGGACTGCTCGTGCCGCTGACCGATCTGACCCCGCCGCGTAACGGCGAGACAGTGGAGATGCGCACCGTGCGCTTCCGTACCGTGGGCGACATTTCATGCACTTGCCCGGTCGCATCGGATGCTGCCAACCCTGCTGCGATCATTGCCGAGACAGCCATCACTGAAATCACCGAGCGCGGGGCGACCCGCATGGACGACCAGACGTCCGAAGCCTCAATGGAAAAACGCAAAAAGGAAGGATATTTCTGATGAACGCCATCATCGCTGAAAGCAGGAATAAACCGGTGGTCGCCGAACGCGGCGTGCTGCGTTTCATCACCGCTGGCTCGGTTGATGACGGCAAGAGTACGCTGATTGGTCGCCTGTTGTTCGATAGCAAAAGCATCTTCGCCGATCAACTCGACGCAATCTCGCGTGCCAGGCACAAGCGCACCGTCGGCGATATCATTGATTTGTCTTTGTTGACCGATGGACTGGAAGCCGAACGCGAGCAGGGTATCACCATTGATGTGGCCTATCGCTATTTCGCCACGCCGAAGCGCAAGTTCATCATCGCCGATACGCCGGGCCACGAGCAGTACACGCGCAACATGGTGACTGGTGCATCCACCGCCGATGCCGCAATCATCCTGATCGATGTTTCCAAAGTGAAGGGGAGCGATGACGGCAGCATCGCGTTGCTAAAGCAGACCAAGCGTCACTCGACTATCGCGCACCTGCTGCAGATACAGCACGTGATCGTCGCCGTCAACAAGATGGATTTGGTGAATTACGACCATGACACATACCAACGCATCGTGACAGCCTATGGCGACTTCGCGCAGCAACTCGGACTGAAGACCGTCCACACAATTCCACTGTCCGCACTCACAGGCGACAATGTCGTATCCAGGAGCAACCGGCTGCCGTGGTATCACGGCCCGACACTGATCGAAATGCTGGAAACCCTGTCGGTCGATGATGATCGGCAAGCTGAGCCATTCCGTTTCCCGGTGCAGTTGGTCGCGCGGCACGCTGGTCACGAAACCAACGACTTCCGCGGCTACATGGGCCGCATCGAATCGGGTACGCTCAGAAGAGGCGACAAGCTGGTTGTCCAGCCGGGCGGTCAGCAGGCCACCGTCAAGGATATCGTTACGCTGAAAGATTCGCTGGACGTTGCCGTTGCCGGGCAGTCGGTTACGATCCTGTTGAACGAGCATCTTGATATATCGCGCGGCGATCTGCTGGCGCGGGTTGATCATCCGGCGACGCCGATCAAAACGCTCAACGCCGATATTTGCTGGCTGTCGGAAGAACCACTGGATATGCGCCGCAAGTACTGGCTGAAGCATACGACGAACCGCGTTGGCGCGCGCGTGACCGCTATCGAATCGCTGCTCGACGTCAACACGCAGGAACGGCGTCAGGGCAACGCGGTCGCGCTGAACGACATCGCGTGCATCGGTATCGCCTTGCAGCAGCCGCTGGCCGCCGATGCGTATGACAACAACCGTGCGACCGGCGCTTTCATCCTCATCGACCAGGTGACGCACCAAACCGTTGCAGCCGGGATGATCCGTCTGCGAAACGGAACAGATATTGAAGGAATGGAGGAATGCTCCTCGCCAGCGACCAGCCGGGCAGGCTGATTGAAACAAAATGCCGGGCTGACTCAAAGCGAGCCGAAAGTTGACCCAATGCGGGCAAGGAGAAGGAAAGATGAACAGTTTGGTGGTTGCAGATTCGGGAAAATGCGTCGGGTGTACCGCGTGCGAAGTGGCATGCGCGCTCGCACACCCGATCAGGCAGGAGAGCGGGGACATGCTTTCGCCCGTCAATTTCAAGCCCAGATTAAAGGTAGTGAAAGGACCGCGCATGACTGCACCACAGCAGTGCCGTCAATGCAATAACGCACCATGCGTCAATGTTTGCCCGACCAACGCGCTTGTGTACAGCCACAACAGCGTTCAACTCGTCGAGGAGCGCTGCGTCGCTTGTTGCAGCTGTGCCATCGCCTGTCCGTTCGGGGTCATGGAGATGCTAACCCTGCCGATAAAACAGCCAGGCACCGAACCGGTAAGCGCGCCTGAATTCGTGACATTGCCTTTCAAATGCGATTTATGTGTGGGCGTGGACGGCGGTCCGGCCTGTATCTCCGCCTGCCCGACCGGAGCAATACGCTTCGTGGAGTCCGGCTCGCTGGCTGCTGAAAATTCGAAGAAACGCAAGAAATACGTTTTCAGCCTGGTCCTGTAGCGGTGCGCCAGCAACGGGCACCCCCTGCACCCTCGCAGACGCACATTTCCGTTGATCAGACGCAACGAAAAATACAGCCCGCACTGGTGGCTGCTTTCTGATCCGGCATTCTGATAAGCATTGCCAGGTAATGCGTTGGAGACAGGCATGGCGTCTTCATGAATCAGGCATAGCTTGCGAAGAAACGCCTCGTGGCGTGACGAACTCGCGAAATATACCCTTGCCGGGCAACTGGGAAACCGCGGCTAAATGGTTTTTCCGGGCAAACAGAATCAAGCGGTGCCGGGTGATGTTGCTGGAATGCTTGCAGCAATTGCACACCCTCGGGCCAGGGGCCGTAACCTGATTCAACATTGATATGCCCCGCCTTGCCCAACGCAAGGAATTGGCTTCCCCATACCATCGCCCATGAATGGGCCTTTTCGCAGGAGATCCACGGGTCATCAGCACTGGCGACTACAAGAGTAGGGAAAGGCAGTTTTTTGTCAGGAATAAATTCACTCAGATTTGAATGAGCAGGGCTATTCACTGCGTTTCTGACGCCGCCCAGGGAAAAGCGCTCGGGATTGGCTGGCGCAACCAGCATCGCACCAGCCACCTTGCTTGCACGATCAGAAGCAGCTGTGACGGCGGCAAGACATCCAAAGCTGTGGGCCACCAGCCATACAGGCGAACGGGAAGCATCTATTTCGTGACAGACACTCTCTGCCCAGCGAACCAGAATGGGGTTGTACCATTCTTGCTCGACCCTGCGAACATCGGGCAATTGGCTTTCCATCCAGGTTTGCCAGTGCCCTTCTCCGCTTCCCAGATATCCGGGAACGATTAGCGTAGACATGATGCCCCTTTTCAATATCCAGCCATTCCGATTTTCTCAGACTGATCCCGATTCATTGTTGGTCTCGCAGCAGATGACCCTGTTTTTGCAAGATACGCGGCAGGCCCCATGATCTCTCCTTCAAACAAGCACTGTTTTTTTGACTGGATTGGCAAACAGACCTGCCTGCAGGCGAAAACCCCGGCTCAGTCCGACTTGCCGCTTTATGCCGGGCGGTTTTCAGCAACGAAACAAACCCGTAGCAGGAAGAAGCAGTCGTTGATGAAAAATCACATTTACGGAAACAATATCTGCCCAAAAACGATCTGCCACGATTATTTTGGTCAGCAGGTCGGTGAGATTCATAATTTCCTGTAATTCTGATTGGATTGATATGTTTTCTATTGTTTTCTTTTTTCCCGGAAAAGTCAACTCCTTTTTCAACGCATCGCTGTATTTTTTGCGACAGGGAAGCCAGGGCCGGGCACCCCGGCAATTCGCCCCGGAGTGTGTCCTGCCAGACAACGACGGCGAGTTCAAGGTGCTCTCTGACAAGCAGTCAAACGATGGCTCACCCGCCTCGCCCAAACGCTCACGTCGAACGCTTTAACGTCAGACTCCTGCCATGAAGACCAGCCCTTTACGGGCATCACTCTGCCTGACGATAGGCCCACAGATTACGTCGTCTGACTCAATTCAGAGCGACCGCCCCGGGATTACAATCACTTTGTGATTTCCTGAAAAACACCACCAGTGCAATATGTAGAGACATATCGGGGTGTTTTTTCGCCAATCTGTGCTACACTTGCCAATGTTGTTGCTTTTGCAATGAGTTTTCTGTTGCCTGCCTGATTGCCGCTTAAAATAGGAAAAACGCAATGAAAACAACATATTATACCCCCCCCCCCCCCCCCCGTACTGACTGACTTTCGCAAGCGCTTCGCGCTCTGCTTTTTCTTTCTCTCCCTTATCGCCACCTCGTTCGCGCAAGCAGCAGATATCGGCAAGGTGCTTTTCCTTGTTCCCGGCGCAAGTATTGCGCGCAACGGGCAGACCCATGTCTTAAAACAACACGACCCGGTTCAAGCATCCGACATCATTACGACTGATGCTACCGGCAGGGTGCGGCTTTTATTTAATGACGACAGCACGGTAGATATGGGTTCGAACACCAGCCTGAACCTGCGCGACTTCGCGGACAGCGGTGCAAAGCCCGTGTTTAATGTGCATCTGTTGCAAGGCCTTGTCCGTGTTGTAACGGGCAGGATTGTGGAGCAAAACCCGAGTGGCTTTACCGTGACAACCCCGGAAGCGACCATCGGCATTCGAGGAACCATTATCAGTGTGCGTGCCAGAGACGGTGTTTCTACGGTGTATGTGGAAAACACGACCCGTGCGGTGTATGTCAATGGCGTAAATGTCCCCGGCGGACAAAAAATCACCATCCCCAGCGACCCGGTGCGACCGGAACTCATCCGCCCACTGGATCGCAAAGAGTTGAGCCGCGAACTTGCCTTTTGGGGTGGCGCAGGGGTTGCTGTCGCCGCGCCGGAACCTTCCGGGCAGACGGGGCGGCCCGAAGAACAGCCGCTAATCGGCACCCAACATCTGGTGGAAAATACCAACCTGATTCCGCCGAACAGTCCCCTGGCGGATATCTCCTTGCCCACGCAAGCCCTGGGTGATTCGCTCACCACACCCAATCTGATGGCTTTTGTATCCGGCAACCTGTGGTCAACCGCATACACCAATACGTTTACGGGTTCTTTCAGCTTTAACGCGGATTTGTCGTCCGGCGTGATTTCCAATGGCACCATAACAGGCTCCGGCATCGCTTCCGGCGGGGGCCCCTATACGGGTAACTTCAATGTCAACTATGTCGGCGGTACCGGAACAGTGACCAGTGGGATGTACCCTGTCGCCGGGGTACACGGTTTTTCCAATGGCGGGGGTACCACGGCAGCCTTTGCCGCGCCCGCCATGTTGGCCAACAGTTTCCTGAAAACTCCGGTGGATCTCAGAACGGTGCCAAACGGAGGACCTGTGACGCCGTTTGATTATGGTTTTGATAATGGAGCGGCTTTCACGCCTGACTATGGACAAGGCAGCGGCACACTGACCAAATAACCCCTTTCCACACGAGAACAGCAACTATGCGCACCTTGTACACTCTATTGCTCGTGATCGGCATTGCGGCTTTCTCCCTGCCTGCTTTTGCTGGCAGCGATGATCCCGCCCGGCGCGTGGCAGTGGATTCTGCCAAGGCAGAAGCAGCGACACTGCTCAAGAAAGGCGATGCCGACGGAGCGTATGATCTTTATATACGTCTTTTGCGCGAGATTCCCGGTGATGATGCAGTCAATCTGGGGCTTGCGCGCGCCGCAACCCAAATCCAGCGCTTCAATATCGCGGTTATCGCTTACGAAACCCTGCTGGAAAAATATCCACGAGAAGCCGGACTCTATGGAGAACTCGCCCATGTCTACATGCTTTTGGGTGACCGCGAGAGCGCCGAACGCAGTGCCTCCATGATGCGCTCGCTGGACGGCAGCGCCGCGGCGGAAAGCGCACGCGCACTGGATACACTGGAGGAGCGATACAGCCTTTGGCAAGTGCATGGCACCGCCCGCACCGGGCTTTTATACGATTCCAACGCCAACCTGGGGCCAAATTCCGATGTGATGAACCTCGGCGCCTGGCGGGTAACGGTGGAAAACGCCAAAAAACAGGAAACGTTCGGTGTGTATGCGGGCGCGGATGTGGATTTTGCACGGCGCTTTTACCGGGACAGCCCCTGGTATTGGGTGGGCGACGTACGCGCTTTCTGGCGCGGCAACAGTGAAAGCGCACTGGATACGCTGCACAGCCGCGAATCACAGTGGGGGCGCGTCAGCACCGGTCTGCGGCATATGTCTGCCACCACATTGACGGAAGCGCGCTTCAAAGCGGAAGTTTTCGACTATGATTTTTATCAGCGCGTCTCCGCTTTCGGGCCGGAAGTCACCTTTCTCTGGGCCGTAACGCCCACCTTCCAGCTCATCACCAAGGGCGGTATCGACAAGCGCCTGTATTCCCGTGACCCCCGCCGGGACGGCGCTTACGGCTGGATTGGCGAATACGCGCGCTTCTTTTTCGGCAAGCGCAACCACGAATGGCTCGTGGGAGGACGATACATCGGCGCTTCCGCCGACAGGCGGGATTACGGCTACAACGGATGGGAAGGTACCACACGCCTGATGTTCAAACTCCCTTATGGGTTCGAATGGACACCCTTTGCCACCTATACACGGGAAAATTACCTCGGCCCGGCAACCATTCTGGAATCCAAAGAGCGCCGCGACAGACGCTGGCGACTGGGCAGTACGCTGACCTACCGCATTGACCAGTCGTGGTCGCTGGAACTCAATTACCAGTACAGCAAAAACGATTCCAGTAGCGCACTGTACGAATACCGGCAACACTATGTCAGCGGCGGCATTGCCTTGAATTTCTAAGTTGCCTGTTACAAGGGAAATGGCATGGAAATTATTTTGCGGGGTGTGCGGGGCAGTATCGCCAACCCTTCGCCGGACACTGTCTTTTACGGGGGGAATACGACCTGTGTGGAAATGCATACAGACAGCGGCGCACTGCTTATTTTCGATGCCGGTACCGGCTTGCGTGAAGCCAGCGCCAATATGCCTGATAGCGGTGAATGCCATATCTTTATCAGCCACGGTCACGCCGACCATGTTATGGGACTGTGGTTTTTCAGCCCTCTCCACTCACCCGACTGGACCATCCATCTCTATCTGCCGAAATGGCTGAGCCGCCTGCCGGATTATTTTTACGAAACCGGGCTTTTCCCTGTTCCTTTTTCCGCGCTCAAGAGCAATGTGGTGCGGCATACGGTCAGGGCGGCAGAGGTGTTTCCCATCGGCACGGAGAATGGAGAGGTGACCGTGTCGCCCTTTACGGTACGACACCCCGGCGGCTGCCTCGGTTACCGCGTTCACGCGGATGGCGCCCTGTTTGTCTATACCGGAGACCACGAAATCAGCGAAACGGACGAAGCCAGAGCCGAAGCGGAAGATTTTCTGCGCAACGCGGACATTGCCATTGTAGATGCCATGTATAACCGGAAGGATTATGTACCCGGCTGGGGGCATTCCAGTTGGGAGGACTGGGTACAGGTCGCCGTGCGCGCCAATGTGCGTAACCTGATACTCGCCCACCACGAACCGAGCCGCTCTGACCGCGAGTTGGACACGCTGGATTACCGATTGAGAAATATCGTCCACTCAGGACGCCTGAATGTGTACACCGCCAGGGAGGGAATGCGATTTATTCCCGCCGGGCCCATTCCTTTCACCCGCTACGGCAGCGACTGGCTGCTCCTGTTTCTGGAAGAAATTGCCCGCTACCGGGATATCAACACGGTTCTTGACCGTATCCTCGCCAAGGCACGAGAAATCACCCACGCCGATGCAGGCACTATTTTTCTGGCGGAAGGCAATGAGTTGGTGTTCGCCTATACGCACAACGACAGCCTGTTCCCCGTGGATAACGCTTACAAGCATGCTTACGCCACGCTGCGCATGCCTGTTTCCAAACAGTCTATCGCCGGATATGTGGCGGTTTCCAAGGAATCCCTGAATCTTGCTGATGTTCGGGGTCTGCCACCCAGCGTGCCTTACACTTTCAACAGCCGTTTTGACGATAGCACGGGTTATCGCACCCACTCCATGCTCACCCTGCCCTTTTTTGATAAAAGCGGCAATGTGTCCGGTGTCCTGCAACTTATCAACAGTCTGGATCCCCGCACCGGCAAGCCCTGCCCCTTTAGCGCCAACATGGAGTTCAATGCCCGGCTGCTGGCAAGGGAAGCGTCCAACGCCCTGGAACACAGTGTGCTGGAGCGCAAGGGTATTCTCGGCATCCTGCGCATGGCCGCAGTACACGACCCTTCTGAAACCGGCCCCCATGCGGAACGGGTCGGCTCCATCGCGGCAGAGTTGTATCAGCGATGGGTGGAAAAACGGGAATCCGCGCCCGACAGGGAACAGATACGCCACGAGAAAAACCATATCCGCCTCGCCGCCATGTTGCACGATATTGGCAAGGTAGGCATCAGCGACCTGATTTTGAAAAAACCCGGCAAGCTGACGGATGAGGAATTCACCATCATGCGCGAACACGCCATGATCGGCGCGGACATTCTTGCCGAAGATACGTCGGAGATGGCAGGACTTGCCCAAGCAATCGCCCTGCATCATCACCAAAAATGGAATGGCAGCGGCTACCCCGCGATTGACGGAAAACGACTCTCAGGAGAATCCATCCCTTTAGGCGCACGCATTGTCGCTATCGCGGATGTGTTCGACGCACTGGTGTCACCCAGATGCTACAAACAACCCTGGCGCTTTGAGGATGCACTGGATTTACTCCGCAGAGAGGCAAGCGAACATTTCGACCCCGTTCTGGTGGACTGCATGATGGATATTCAGGATATGCTCCCGCTGATTTACGCGCGCTTTCCCGATATGCCACCCGCGGACGGGAATGCAACGGTGTGACCGTCCCTTCTGCCATCCGTCGTATCACACAAGCAGACTGGTTTGCTACTTCCCTCACCGGCATTGCCGTCATACTGTGCATGACGGTTTTGTATATCGCCCAACCACCGCTCATTTCCCGGCTGGACTGGAAAATATACGACACGCTCCTGCCTTTGCGCGCCATGCCGACCCCTTCACCCGTTCCAGTGATTATTGATCTGGACGAAACCTCCCTCGCGGAATACGGGCAATGGCCCTGGCCACGCTATCTGGTGGCGGATCTGCTTTATGCGCTGAATGCATACCAGGTAGCGGCTGTCGGGCTGGATATTATGTTCGCGGAACCGGACCGCGCTTCGCCGGATCATTTGCGGGAATCGCTCAAGCGCGACAAGTCCGCTACGCTGAATCTGGATAATCTGCCGTCCACGCTCCGCGACTACGACCAACTGCTGGCGAAGTCCCTTCAAAAAACGCCCGCCGTGCTTGGATTTTATTCGCGCTTTGACCGTACCGCAAAGACACTGCCTTTTCCCGCTGATATCAAGCTCGTCAGCCACGCGTCCCCCGGCGCCATCCCGCTGGAACGCACCCTGCAATCAGCAAAAAGCGCCATACTGCCCTTGCCTGTTTTGCGCAACAATGCCCCCGCAGGCTTCATCA
>JAISAG010000130.1 GCA_031266815.1 Burkholderiaceae bacterium
GGGGATTGCCTCGCCTGATGGGGATTGCCTCGCCTGATGGGGATTGCCTCGCCTGATGGGGATTGCCTCGCCTGATTTTTTGAAAAAAATTAGTTTGCCGAACCAGAATGGCATGCTAAGCGCACAGGAATCTTCTTGACGCCAGAAAACAAAAACCCGCTGAAACACTACATTTCAGCGGGCCTTTGATACTTTGGGAAACCACGAGAAATAAACCAATGGCGTGGGGAAGACTTGTGTTCTCTCCGCCGGGTACGGAGTGGGCGCCGGGAAGTTTGCGGCATTCTGCAAGCAGAGCAAGGTCATCCTGGGGGAAGACCACGAAGCGGAAGCGGCGAGTATCGTGACCGCATACCGCGAAGCAGTGCCCGGGACAGTGCGCTTCTGGCGTAAGTGTGAGGGCGCACTGCGCAACTTGACACAGGGCGGACACGGCACACTGGGGCGAGGAGACTTGATACGGTACGGCATGGTGGATACACCCGTGGGCAAGATACCAAGTTTCATCCTGCCGGACGGCTACCGCCTGCTATACCCCGAACTGGAACATACGCAGACAGACGAACACGGCTGGCCGGGGTTCTGGTATACGCAATTCTCCCGCGGGCGCTCGCAGAAGAAGCACATCTACGGCGGACTGCTCACAGAAAACCTGATACAGGGCATGGCGTTTGCCATCATCCGCTGGCAGATGTGTCAGATACAAATCTATCTGCCGACACGTCTGAATGTCCACGACAGCGTTGCCGTGACCGTACCGGATGCGCCACCCGGGAGGTGTTTGACCACTGGATGCGGACACCGCCACCGTGGGCGAAAGGACTCCTGCTGGATTGCGAAGGCGGAGTCGGGAAAAGGTATGGGGAGGTGTGAAATGAAATTGACACCACACCCACGCACATCACACAGTAACTCTCGTGGTGTATTTCCCTTTTTGCCTCGCGTGCCAGAGGTCGTAGGACAACTGGCCCCGCAACCAACTTTCTGCGGAAGGCCCATCAAGCCACGCTTCGAGACGAAGCGCCAAATCGAGCGTAATCGGCGCCTTCCCGTTAATCACACGGGAAAACCTCACACGGCTTACACCGAGCGTTTTTGCAGCATCAGTCACGGAAAAACCGAGAACGGGCAAAACATCCTCTTTCAGAGTCTCCCCCGGATGCGGCGGGTTGTGCATTCTGCTCATAACATCTCCTTAATGGTAGTCCTGATAGTCAACCAGGACAGCATCTTCGCCCTCAAATCGAAAAGTAAGTCGCCAGTTGCCGCTTACAGACACTGCCCAGTGTTCGGACAGATCACCGGAAAGCGAGTGCAACCCCCACCCGGGCATATTCATGTCCCTGGCAGAACGAGAATCGTCCAACTGCCGCAACTGCCGCGCCAACCGTGGCGCATGATCTGGACGAATACCCGCCTTACTGCCTGTTTCAAAAAATGCCTGAAGCCCCTTATGTCGAAAGTGCCTGATCATGCACGAAATTATATCCTGTATCGTGAGACGATACAACCAACTGTGACCATAGAGGTGAAGCGCTCCTGTTGAGGATTCTGCGGCAGGGCGCAGACGGGAAATTTGCCGCCTCCCCGCCAACCCAATCCCCACTTTCCCCGCCAGAACGAAAAGGCGTCAACACCATAAGGCGCTTTGCACAATCTCCCACAACGAGAGCGGCCACTTTTGTGACGCACAGGAGAGGATTGCCTCGCCTGATTTTTTGAAAAAAATTAGTTTGCCGAACCAGAATGGCGTGTTAAGCGCACAGGAATCCTCTTGACGCCAGAAAACAAAAACCCGCTGAAACACTACATTTCAGCGGGCTTTTGATACTTTAGGAAACTACGAGAAATAAACCGATGGCGGAGTGGACGGGACTCGAACCCGCGACCCCCGGCGTGACAGGCCGATATTCTAACCAACTGAACTACCACTCCAAAACTGCTTTCGGAAACACTGCCTGACCGTTGGTGGGTGCTGAGAGGCTCGAACTCCCGACCTACGCCTTGTAAGGGCGCCGCTCTACCAACTGAGCTAAGCACCCTCGTTCTTAGCCAGTCACTGCTCCACTACATAGCCTTTTATTTTACCGCATCTTTCAGTGCTTTACCTGCTTTAAACTTGGGTACTTTCGCTGCCTTGATTTTAATCGGCTGTCCGGTACGCGGATTATGACCGGAGCGAGCAGCACGCTTCGCCACACTGAAGGTGCCAAAACCAACCAGCGTTACCGTATCATTTTTTTTCAGTGCACCCGTAACCGCTTTGATGGTTGCGTCCAGAGCGCGTGCTGCCGCAGCCTTGGAAATATCCGCCGACTTGGCAACCTGTTCAATCAGTTCAGATTTATTCACGTAATTCTCCTCTCCATACGTTCGCTAAAAAACTTGACACCCCCCCTTTTCAGCCGTACCCGGGGCGCATCAACATAAACCTCGATCCGCTAAAGCAGACTTGTCCGCCAATATACATGCCACACGGGCTACTCGCAAGCCCTCAAACGCTGTTTGTGGCTTTTTTATCACATTGCCCTCAATTAATGCGCCGCAACCGAATCAGTGTTTCCGGGATGCGCCGCGCGGGCGATCCGGTCTTATCGCGCCGATCTCATGCAGCAGCAAGCTCAGCATGACCACAATACCGCCCATCAGGGTGCTGTTTGACGGGATTTCATCAATACCTATCCATACCCACAAAGGTCCCAACAGGGTTTCCAGCAGCACCAGAAGGGCAATTTCCGCTGGCGGCAGAAAACGCGCTGCATAAACAAGCAAAACACAGGGCAATCCCAACTGGAATACCCCCAATCCCACCATCACGCCAACATCGGACAAACCGGCTTTAAAGGGATGCGCAAAGGGCAGGACAACCAGTGCCGAGAGCAATCCTCCCAGGCAAATTCCCGGCAACATGTCGGTCTTTTGTCCCGCCGCATTGAGGATAATAAAATTGAAGGCGTAGGCAAACGGGAGCACCAATGCAAGCAACATGCCTGTCAAGTGGGTTCCTCCCAATCCCGACAGATTGTCAGCGAACATCCATGCCACACCGCCAAAGGTGAACAAAGCGGCAACCCAGGTGCGAACCGGCGGCTTTTGTCTTAACATCAGCCAGGCAAGCAAGGCGGTGACCAAAGGGGTAATGCTGTCAACAACCAGTGTGTTGGCAACCGTTGTCAGGGTCAGCGAAAGCAGGAAACAGGTGAATGTGACCCCCCAGAATACCGCGGACAACACGCCGAGGTATCCCGCGTGCCGCCAGCTTGCCAGAAAACGTTTTTTGCGTGCGACCAGCAAAACGAGGCATACGAAGACTGAAGCGGAGAGGCTGCGCCAGAATATAATTTCAGGCGTGTTCACACGATGAAGATGACGAATTACCATCCCCGCCAGACTCCAGAGGACGGGGACCAGAACCATCAGGAGCAGGATGTATCGCCTGGAAGGGTTTTGCTGCGCAGGGTGCGACATCCGATCTTTCGTCCCACGGGCATCAGTGACGGCTGGCGCGCCTGCGGTCGGTCTCCGTTAACAGGCGTTTTCGAAAACGAATGCTTTGAGGGGTAATTTCAACCAGTTCATCGTCGTTGATGAGTCCTACCGCATATTCCAGCGAAACCAATATTGGCGGTATCAGGCGTACTGCTTCATCCGAACCGGAGGCGCGGATATTGGTCAATTGCTTGCCCTTGACCGGATTGACAACCAGATCATTTTCCCGCGTGTGGATGCCAATAATCATTCCTTCGTAAACCGGGTCGTTGTGGTTGACGAGCATCCTGCCCCGCTCTTGCAGCTTCCAGAGCGCGTAGGCCGCCGCAACACCGTTTTCCTGCGATACCAGTACACCGTTACGTCTTCCAGGAAAAGACGGTCTTCCTTCATCCACCGGATAGTATGCGTCAAATAGGTGGCTCATCAGGCCCGTCCCCCGTGTCAGTGTCATGAATTCGCCCTGAAAGCCAATCAGTCCGTGAGCGGGAATGCGATATACCAGACGAACCCGCCCCCTGTCGCTTCCCTGCATGTCCTGCAGTTCTCCACGGCGCTGCCCCAATTCTGCCATGACCACCCCCTGACAGCTTTCTTCCACATCTATTGTCAGGTATTCATAAGGCTCGTGCTTTCGTCCATCCAGCACCCTGTACACGACTTGCGGGCGCGAAACAGCCAATTCATATCCTTCTCTCCGCATGTTTTCAATCAGAATGGTCAGGTGCAGTTCCCCTCGTCCCGATACCGCGAAAACGGTCTCGTCATCGGTTGGTGCGACCCGGAGCGCCACGTTCGATTTCAGTTCGCGCTCCAAGCGCTCACGTAACTGGCGACTGGTAACCAGCTTGCCCTCCCTGCCGACAAAGGGAGAGGTATTCACCATGAAATTCATGGTGATGGTCGGTTCGTCAATGGAAAGCAGGGGGAGAGCCTCGGGATGGTCCACCGCACAGATGGTCGAACCAATGTTGATGCCGTCAATCCCGTTTATCAGCACAATGTCTCCCGCCATTGCAGAGTTGACGGGCTCGCGCGACAGTCCCTTGAAGTGCAATACCTGATTGATGCGCGCCTTAACGGGCTCCGACCCGGGACCCTCCATGACAAGCACATCGGACTGGGAATGTATGCGCCCCCGGTTTATACGCCCAATCCCAATTCTTCCGACATAGGAGGAAAAATCCAGCGACGATATTTGCATTTGGAGTGGACCTTCCGGGTTCGTGTGACGCACAGGGACATGTTTTAATATCGCCTCAAACAAGGGCCGCAAGGTCCCTGACCGGATATCGGGCTCTACACCGGCGTAACCGTGCAGCGCAGAAGCATACAGGACAGGAAAATCCAGTTGCGCTTCCGTTGCGCCCAGGGCATCGAACAGTTCAAAGGTTGCGTTGACGACCCAGTCCGGGCGGGCACCCGGACGATCAATCTTGTTGACAACAACAATAGGGTTCAACCCGCCTTCCAGGGCTTTCCTTGTCACAAAACGGGTCTGCGGCATGGGACCTTCTACCGCGTCAACAAGCAAAAGAACACTGTCCACCATGGAGAGGACACGCTCCACTTCACCTCCAAAATCGGCGTGTCCCGGGGTATCCACGATGTTAATTGCCGTTTTTTGGTATTCCACTGCACAGTTTTTCGCCAGGATAGTGATGCCACGTTCTTTTTCCAGGTCGTTCGAATCCATCACGCGCTCACCAACAACCTTGTTTTCCCGAAAGACGCCCGACTGACGCAACAACTGATCCACCAGTGTCGTCTTGCCGTGATCTACGTGGGCGACGATGGCAATATTACGGATGTC
Source organism: Burkholderiaceae bacterium (assembly GCA_031266815.1). Lineage (GTDB taxonomy): Bacteria > Pseudomonadota > Gammaproteobacteria > Burkholderiales > Burkholderiaceae_D > Oxalobacter. Next base: position 5,303 of record JAISAG010000130.1, read on the forward strand.
TGTCTGGAGCATGGCCGAATGTTCCGATAGGGAGTGAAAGGGAGGGGCGATTCTATCACGCCGCCGACGCGCCGACGCAAAGCGCAGACAGGGAAATGAGGCGCTCCGGTGTCAATACGCCATCTTGTCGTATCAGTGCCGTACCCAAGAGTACGTCTGCCGTGTTGTACACCCGCACGCGGGATGCGTTGGCAGAAACGGCAATGCCTTCCTTGCTGATCGAAAGACGTTGTCCCTGCAAAAAACGATTTGCCAGTTCTTCGGAAAGGGTGACAGGCATGTGCGCCAGCAGGAGAGAATCTACCGGATTCAATATCTGCGCCCGGGATTGCACGCCTGATTCCAGATGCTCCAGCACGCAGGCATCACTCACATCCAGTGTGCCGACCCTGACTCGACGCAGTGCGTTTAAATGGGCGCAGCTACCCAGCGCCGTACCAATGTCTTCTCCCAGTACACGGATGTATGTCCCTTTGCCGCAATGGACGCGCAGGGTCAGAAAGGGCAACTGCATATCAAGCAGTTCCAGTGCGTGTATGCGAACGCGCCGGGCATCGCGCGCCAGTGTCACCCCTTCTCTGGCGTAGGCGTACAGGGGCTTTCCGTCGCGCTTTAACGCGGAATACATGGGCGGTATCTGCGCAATGTCTCCAAGAAAACAGCGCAGCACCGACTCTACCCGTTCCGGCAAAACGGAAGCGATGTCCTGCTTTTCTACGATCTCTCCTTCCGTATCGCCCGTTGCCGTTCTGATACCCAGGTGAATCACTGCTTCGTAGGTTTTGTCCGCATTGAGCAAATCATGGGAAAACTTGGTCGCCTCGCCAAAACACAACGGCAGCAGACCCGTGGCAAATGGGTCCAGTGTGCCAGTGTGTCCCGCTTTTTTCGCTTTCAAAAACCGTTTAACACGTGTTAACGCCGCATTGCTGGAAAGACCGGCAGGTTTATCCAACAACACGACACCGCTGACGGAGGAACAGGACGATTTATCCGCTGGATTCGGGCGGGCATTTCGCCTGTGCTCATTTTTCGGGAGACGGGGCGTCATCATCCGCAACAGGTCTTTCCGCATTGACTTTTTCAATCATGCCGGACAGGCGCATGCCTCTGGCAATGGCGTGGTCGTACTCGAAGCGTAACTGCGGCAAGGTGTGAATGCGCAAGCGAACGCCCAGTCGGCCACGAAGGAATCCTGACGCGCTCTCCAGTCCGGACAGCGTGTCACGGATGGCTTCCTCACTGTCGGAAAGGCTGGTGAAAAATATTTTGGCGTAGGCATAATCCGGCGTCAGTTCGACTTCCGTAATGGTTATCATACCTACCCGCGGGTCTTTCAACTCGAACACCAAAATCTCGGACAGGTCTTTTTGTATCTGGTCCGCCACACGCAAACCCCGACCGGAAGCCGGTTTACCTCGCCGCATTTTCATTCCGCTCCATCATGACAGGCGCGAAAGCTCACAGGGTTCGCGCTATTTCCTGCAGCTCGTATACTTCAACCTGATCCCCAATTTGAATGTCGCTGTACCCCCTTAAGGTCAACCCACACTCAAAACCGGATTTAACTTCGCGGACATCGTCCTTGAAGCGCTTGAGCGAATCAATTTCGCCGCTCCATACCACCACATTGTCGCGCAGCAGATGCACCAGAGAACCGCGCCGCACCAGTCCTTCCATCACGAAACATCCTGCAATGGCACCCACCTTGCTGATGTGGATAACCTGACGGATGTCCACCAGCCCCAGCGTCTGTTCGCGCTTCTCCGGCGTCAACATGCCCGACATCGCCGCCCTGACATCATCAATGGCATCGTAAATGATGTTGTAGTACCGAATATCAATTCCGTGCGTTTCCGCCAGGGCACGGGTGTTGGCGTCCGCACGGGTATTGAAACCAATAATGACCGCGCCGGACGCCACCGCCAGGTTGACATCCGATTCGGTAATGCCGCCCACTCCGGCGTGCACAACCTGCAAGCGCACTTCGTCGTTGGAGAGTTTCTGCATAGCACTGGCAAGCGCTTCCTGCGATCCCTGCACATCCGTTTTGATAATCAGGGGCAATGTCTTGATTTCGCCTTCTTCAATCTGCTCAAACATGTTTTCCAGCTTGGCAGCCTGCTGTTTCGCCAGTTTCACATCACGGAATTTCCCTTGTCTGAACAGGCTGATTTCACGTGCCTTTCGCTCGTCTGCCATCACCATCATCTCTTCACCCGCAACTGGCACGCCGGTTAAGCCATGAATTTCGACAGGGATACTGGGACCCGCATCAGCCACCGCACTGCCTGTTTCGTTTAGCATGGCGCGAATACGACCGTATTCCTGCCCAATCAGGACAACATCGCCCTTGCGCAAGGTCCCGGATTGCACCAATACCGTTGCAACTGGTCCGCGCCCCTTGTCCAGACGGGCTTCAATGACAACCCCTTTTGCCTGCGCTTCCACCGGCGCTTTCAATTCCAGTATTTCAGCCAGCAGCAGTACCTGTTCCAGCAAACTGTCAATTCCTTGCCCGCTCTTGGCAGACACGGGTACAAATGGGGAATCTCCGCCGTAAGCTTCCGGTACCACGTCTTCGTTGACCAACTCCTGCGTCACTTTGTCTACGTTGGCACCCGACTTGTCAATCTTGTTAAGGGCAACCACCAGAGGAACGCCAGCCGCCTTGGCATGGGCAATGGCTTCTTTTGTCTGTGGCATCACCCCATCATCCGCCGCGACAACCAAAATGACGATGTCGGTCGCTTTCGCGCCACGAGCACGCATTGCCGTAAAGGCTTCATGCCCCGGTGTATCCAGAAAGGTAACCACGCCGTTCGGTGTGCGGACATGGTACGCCCCAATATGCTGTGTAATGCCGCCCGCTTCCGCAGACGCTATCTTTGTTCTGCGAATGTAGTCCAAAAGGGAGGTCTTGCCGTGGTCAACGTGCCCCATCACGGTGACAACCGGTGCTCTCGGCAACAGTTCCGCATCGGAGTCATCGCCCAGCGCCGCCAGTTCGGCTTCGTGATCCTGTATTTTCGCGGCAGACGCCTTGTGCCCCATTTCTTCAACCAAAATGATGGCGGTTTCCTGATCCAAAACCTGGTTAATGGTTACCATTTGCCCAAGCAGCATCAACTGCTTGATGACTTCGGAAGCCTTGACCGCCATTTTGTGCGCCAACTCTCCCACCGATATGGTCTCGGGAATGTAGATGTGCTTGACAACCGTTTCGGTAGGTTGCTGGAAGTTGCTTTCACGCTCGATTACCTGGGACTTGCGGTTTCTTCCCGCACCGCGCCACCCGCCGTTGCGTGCACCGACAGGCGCACCACGGGTTCTCATGCCCGCACCCCGTTTCTTGGCGGTATCCTCCTGCCAAATGGAGGAAATATTGGCAGATTTGATGGATTTTTTTTCCGGTGTGCCGCTTTTTTTGTCTTCTTTTGCCGGCTTTTTGTCCACAGGACGACGCAGGGTCGCACCCTTTTTCGCCGCGGCATCGTTGGCGTCCGGCGCGGCGGGAGCGGGCGGCGTCGGCGTCTTCGGTGGCTCTGTCATCATCTCTTTGATCCGGGCCACTTCGCTTTCCACCGCTTCCCTGGATTTTTCGACATCGGCAGAACGCTTGTCTTCGTGCACCACCGCTTCCTTGTCAGTGGACACGGGCGTATCCGCAGAAGGAGCGCTCTCTCCATCCGTCGGCATGGATGGCGCTGTTTCTGCTTTCGCCCGTTTTTTCTCCGCGGACTGCCGTGCGGCGCCTTGTCTTTCCCGCAGTTCCGCTTCCTGACGCGCAATCAGTTCCGACTGACGACGGGCTTCCTCGGCACGCTTTTTCTGTTCTGCTTCATCAACGACGGGCGGTATTACGACTGGCGCCGTTGTTTTCGGCGCTGTATCGGCGGTAACGGCGTCGTCTCTTTTGAATGTGCGTTTTTTACGCACTTCGACCGAAATGGTGCGCGATTTCCCGGACGCATCTGCCTGCCGGATTTCACTGGTTTCTTTGCGCGTCAGCGAAATTTTCCTTTTTTCTTCCTGAGAGACCCCGCGAGACTGACTCAGGTAATGCAACAGCCTGTCCTTGTCCGCGTCGGTCAGGGAATCACCTGTTGACTTTTTGTCAACACCTGCATTGCGCAGGTGGTTCAGCAATGCCTCTCCCGGCATGTTCAGTTCAGCCGCGAATTGTGCTACGTTGTTGGTCGCCATACATTCCTCTTTCTCCGACGCGATACATGCCCTGTCAATCCGGGATCACTCCAGATTTTCTGCCAGCTCCCACGCACGGGACTGCAGCGTTTTCGCCTGGTCATCATATCTTGCGTCAATTTTTGCTATCTCTTCATCCGTTACGTCTTCAAATCCGTTTTCTATCAACTGACGCGCCCGTTCCGTCGGCAACGCCAGCACGGCGCCAAATTCGTCGTAAGCCAGCCCGGCAAAATCTTTCAAGGTCTTGACACCGGCAAGCCCCAATTTCCCTGCGATCCCCCTGTCCATCCCTTCCATGTTGACCAACAACTCTTCCATCCCCGTGAGACCCTCTTCGGAAGCAATCGCCTCGGCAACCAGCGCATCGCGCGCACGCGTGCGCAACTCGTTGACAGTCTCTTCATCGAAAGCGTCTATTTCCAGCATTTCATCCAGCGGCACATACGCTATTTCTTCCAGCGCGGAAAACCCCTCACCAATCAGGATATCCGCTACTTCCTGGTCCACATTCAGTTTTTCGATGAAAAGCTGACGAATGTTCGCCGCTTCCGCTGCCGACTTGTCCGCGGATTCTTCCGCAGTCATGATGTTGATTTTCCAGTTGGTCAACTCCGATGCCAGGCGAACATTCTGCCCACTCCGACCAATGGCAATGGCAAGGTTTTCTTCATCCACAATCACGTCCATCATGTGCTGTTCTTCGTCCACGACGATGGAGGAAACATTCGCGGGCGCCAGCGCGCCTATGACGAACTGCGCAGGGTCGTCCGACCATAACACAATATCCACGCGCTCGCCACCCAACTCGCCCGTCACGGCTTGCACTCTTGACCCGCGAATGCCTACGCAGGTACCTATCGGGTCAAGCCGCTTGTCGTTAGTGTAAACAGCAATCTTGGCGCGCGCCCCCGGATCGCGCGCAGCGGAGCGGACTTCCAAAAGCCCCTGCTCTATTTCCGGCACTTCCAGCTCGAACAGTTTGACGATGAATTCCGGTGAAGTGCGCGACAGGATAATTTGCTGTCCGCGCGCGTTTCTGTCCACGCGCAGGATGTAGGCACGCACCCGATCACCTACGCGGAGATTTTCTTTTGGAATCATCTGGTCACGCGGCAGACGCGCCTCAATTTTTCCTGCTTCCAGGATGGCGTCGCCCTTTTCCATGCGCTTGATACTCCCCGTTACCAACGAATCGCCCCGTTCCAGAAAATCGGACAGTATCTGCTCGCGCTCCGCATCCCGAATCCGTTGCAGCACGATTTGCTTGGTATCTTGCGCAAACCGCCGCCCGAACTCAATGGACTCAATCGGCTCTTCCACATATTCGTCCACTTCGATGTCGGGAAACTGCTCTTTTGCCTCGAAATGGAGCACCTCCCTGTCAGGCGCCTGAAGTCCCGCCTCATCGGGAACAACATGCCATCGCCTGAATGTTTCCAATGTCCCTGTCTGGCGATCAACGGCAACCCGCACATCCGTGTCGCCGGGATAACGTTTTTTTGTCGCCATCGCCAACGCGTGCTCAAGCGCCGCCAGAACAACTTCCTTGTCCACATTCTTTTCGCGTGCCAGTACATCAACCAACTGCAAAATCTCGAAACTCATTTTTTCAGCCCCTTAAAACTCGTCTGCGGAACCAGACGTGCCTTCTCAACATCTTCAGGAGAAAAGCGCAGCACAACGGTGTTTTCCTTCGCTTCCCATTCCAGAATCAACTCATCCCCTTCCGGTTCTTGCAGCGTTCCCTGAAAAACCCGCTGATTCCCCATTCCTTCAACTGGCACGCGCAGGCGAACGCTTGCCTTTTCACCGGCAAAACGCACAAAATCGGACCATTTTTTCAGTGGTCTGTCCAGACCCGGAGAAGAAACTTCCAGACGCGCGTAATCCACACCATCCACCGTCAGCACATAGGACAACTGGTTGCTGACTTTCTCGCAATCGGCTATCGTGATGCCACCCCCCGCCGACAATGCGCCCGGCAGCAGGTCAATGTAAACCCGCAACACTCCACCGGGAGCCCGCTCCACATCAACCAGATCGTATCCACATCCCTGAACCGTTCTTTCAATAACATCGTGCGGCAACATGCCCTCCAGATACCTGTCTTCCTCCTGCCAACTTGCCTTGCTCCCAACGGCAACAGCCTGCTTTCGTGAAAAAAAAATGGGCATATGCCCATCCATTCAGAAACCCACACGAACCCGACACGCCATCAGGTACTGCACCTGCCAAACCTTGAATTATATACAAAAATATCTGCCATAACAATTCCCTGACTCCCTTGTGTAGGAGCAAAGTTGTAATGTCCGGTTTCAGCAAAGTAGAAATGTCCGGTTAATTAAATTATCGGGGGTTTGGATGTTGGAGCGGATATCGTTAAGTGTTGATGGAGTCAAGCGAC
>JAISAG010000007.1 GCA_031266815.1 Burkholderiaceae bacterium
AGCATCAGGCCCGCAAATGAGCGCGCAAAAATAACCGTCCAGCATCTCCATATGCATGGAGGCTTGTGCGTCAAGGAATGCTTCCAGTGTGCTGATCTGGGCTTCTTCCAGCTTCGGAGAAGTGTTGATCTCGGCAAGAAACGCGTCAAGATCCAACTCTTCCCCTACTGTTTCTGTATCGTTTTCCTTTTTTGCCATGATGGTCGCAACGCCGGTGAGGTGCCAAGAGTATTTCCCGTACAGGAACAGGTCATTGTAGTACAGTTTTTACGAATACACCACAGCCCCCCTGAGTGTGGAGGAATTCTCCATGGTGCGTGCATCCTGAACGCCGTGCAGGTGTCAGGATGCGTTTCCTTTTGCGGGTGGCGCGGTTGTCGCGGGCGCGCTGTTTCCCGGTTGCACGGCATTCGTATCCGGCGTCACGTATTGTGGTGGCGGGGGCGTTGTCGTGTTGGGAGGCGGAGGGGGGTGGGATCCCTGTGGATGGCCTCGCCCTGCCCGGGTTTGCGAGGAGGTATCCGAGAAATTGCCCGCAGTCGGAATTCGGTTTCCTTTCGCGAACATGCATTGCATGTAGTAGTTGTCGTAGCGCCGTTGCCCCATTTGGGCGGATCCGGAACCGGAACTGGCACCCGCCACGCCGCCCATAGCCGCTCCAACCCCTGCACCAACAGCGGCACCGCGCCCACCATCAATAACCGCCCCCGCGATTGCGCCGAGTACAGCGGTCAAAGCGGCAGATTTGGCGCTGTCTTCAATGGACATCTGGTTTGGCGTCGTGCCAAGCTGGTTTTTTGCAAACTGTCGGCAGACAACGTCGTCTTGCTGAAATACTTCGAAGGTCTTTCCTGTCCCGGGCAGAACCATGGTACTGGGGCCCTCGGGTACTGTCGTGCAGGCGAGCAGCGCAAAAAGCGGCGAAAGCACTAAAAGTGTTCTGGGTTTGATGGGCATAACGGCTCCTTCTTTCATCTGTAATGGGGCATTCTACTTGGTTATGGCGTGGTCTCTACCGGAAAAGGGATTACCTTTTGCCATTTCCCCTGGCACTCCCTGACGTAGGGGAAGTATCCCTGCGGCTTTGTGCAGTAGTACCAAAATTGCTGGTCTGGCGCGTCGTCACTGCTTCTTTGCACGTAAGCGGTCGGTATCGGCGCGGAAACAACGGCCTGATACGCATAGGGGTAGGCGTATGAGTAGTAGGGGTAGTACCAGGGATTCATGTTGAACATAAACCCAAAAGAAGTGTGGTGACGGTGTCCGTAGTACCCGCGGTGTCCGTGATACCCATGGGATCCACCTCGCGGAGGGCGTGCGTGAACCAGTTCACCCGACAGCAGAAACAGTGCAACAGACATCAGCACAAACACACTTGTCTTTTTCATATCATTCCCTTTTACATGGATGAACACAAAACGGGACGTATGCTTCGAAGTTTAGACTAAAACCGGCTTCTTATTGACGGAGTAATTGTTACAAAATGCAAGAGATGTCTGATTGGCGGATTAGCTGGACAGGTGTCTGGCGGACGCGGATGTTCCCCGTATTCCATCAAGCAGGAACGAGAGTGAGACGACCAGTACCAGTTCTCCTTCTGCAGATCGGGTTGTGCCGGCAATGCCTGTCACATTGATGCCGGTAAGTGGCTTGATGACCAGGTCTGCAGTGCCATCCAGCATCTCGACCGACAGAATGTACGGGTCTGGCGAGGCAATGACGATGCCTGCTTGCTCAGTGCAGGGTTCATACCCGAGTACGTTTGCCATGGACAGCACGGGCAGAGGGCGTCCCTGATCCCGGAACACGGCGCGACCACCCACTTCCTCGAAAGCAGCAGGCAATTCGACCACCCGCTCCACCAGTGACATGGGAAGCCCCAGTTTCGCGCCGGATGTGGAAACGAGGAGCATGGGAATGATGGATAGTGCGATGGGCAGTCTGATGGAGAAAGTTGTTCCCACGCCCAATTTTGAGTCAATCCATATGGTGCCGCGATGTTGCTCGACAGCATTCCTGACCACATCCATGCCGACCCCCCGTCCTGATATGCTGGAAGCGACTTCTTTGGTCGAGAATCCCGGGAGGAACACGAGCTGGTAGGCTTCATCATCTGTTGTTGCCGTGTTGGGGCCGATCAACCCTTTTTCCATGGCTTTTGCCCGAAGTTTGGCGGGATCCATGCCGCGACCATCGTCAGAAACGATGATCATGACACTGCTGGCTTCCTGCCACGCCTTGAGCAGAATTTTCGCCTGCTTCGGCTTGCCCGTTTTTTCCCTGTCCTCGGGAGGCTCAACTCCGTGATCCAGCGAATTGCGCAGCATGTGGACCAGTGGGTCGTACAGACTGTCGACAACGAGCCGGTCAACCTCTGTTTCCGCTCCCTCAATGACCAGATTGACGTCTTTGCCGAGTTCTTTCGACAATTCACGGATCAGCCTCGGGAATCGCTGGAACAGGCGTCCGACGGGTTGCATCCGCGTTGATAGAGTGGCGCGTTGCAGTTCTGTCGAATAGCGTGAGGCTCTCGCCTGCGTTTCAATCAGGTTATCAATCAGTTCCATCGCCTCGTCTTCAAATGGGAAAAGCCTGAGCTTGTCCAGAAGGACACTTGCCTGATTGGCTGCCTGTGCCGCCTCGCCGGCAACCTCCAGAAGTACATCCAGTTTGGCGGCATCAATGCGGATGCTGTCATCCTTGGCGGAAGAGCCAGGTTTCCTTCGATCCTGACCGTCCCATTCGCCTGGTTTTGCGTGGTGCACTTCAAGAGGTGTTGCTGTCTTTTTGTCGTGGTCTGTATCCGGTGAGGCAGATGCCGCACCGGATACTTCTGCCGTACTTTCCGGATCGAAAGCGCCTGCCGTGGCAGGCGGTGGTGTCGGCGCTTCAATTTGTTTGTCCGCAGGAACGAGCGCGTTGTACAGGGTGTGCCAGTCGGGCTCGGGATGTGTGTCTGCTGCGTTGACAGGGATGGGCGCAGGAGCGGGTGGCGGGGAAGGCTCTGTCGGCGCACTCGCATCGCCTCCGCCTCCTGCGATTGCCTGGGTCAGCATGTCCTTGATGTCTCCCGGCAAGGGAGGAAGATCGTCGGGCGAGGTGCCGCTGGACAGCTCGTCCAACTGTTGCGCAACAAAACTGCTGGCTTGCAGGGCGGCTTCAATGGTGTCTGATGTGACGGATGCCTTGCCCGTTCTGAGCGCATCAAACAGATTTTCTGTCAGGTGACATGCGCTCACCATGGAGGAAAGCCCCATGAATCCGGCACCGCCCTTGATAGTGTGAAAAGAGCGGAATATGACGTTGATGGTATCCAGATCGGCGGGATTCTTTTCCAGTACGAGCAGGTTGTCTTCTACTTGTGAAGCCAGATCAATTGCCTCAACGACGAATTCCTTCAGCATGTCGTCCATCGGAACCTCACTTCTGTTTGTGGGTTAAAAGCGTCCATGACAGGGGTAATCAGAAGCCGAGACTTCCCAGAAGCCCATCCACATCGTCCTGTGCCAGCGCGTTCACAGGAACGTCCGGTCCGGCAAGCAAGTCGACCGGCTTGTCCGCAGAGTCGTGCGGCGCATTGTCGCGCAGGATCTGCGCCATATCCTGCTCCAGTCTTTGTGTGATGGTAACGACCTTCTTGATGATTTGCCCCGTGATGTCCTGGAAGTCTTGCGCCATCATAATTTCCAGCAGGCGCGCTTTCTCCTGTTCCGCCATTTTCCCCGCGTTTGCGGCAAATTGCTGCGAATCTTTTGCCAGTTGCTTGAAATCTTCTATTCCCAATTCCCCCTTGAAGAGCGCATCCCACTTTTGCTCAATGGTTTTCGCTGTTTCGGCGAGTTGTTCCTGCTGCGGCATGCTGTCGTCAATGGAGTTGAGCACCCGGGTGGCGGATTGCTCCGCCAACGTTGCAACGTATTCCAGCCGCCCCTTGGCATTGGTCACCTCGCTGACCACGTCTTGCAGTGCGCGGTCATATCCCAGTTCGCGCATGGAGTTGTGCAACTGTCTGAGTATGGTGCCGATACGGTCGTAAATGGGTTTGCTCGCAGAGTCCGTAGCGGTGTCGGTCGGTGGCGGCGGGAGAGAGGGGGATGCGATATTCGGTGCGGTTGCAGAAGCCACTTCGTCAAACAGGGCTTCGAGCTCCTCTTCCGGTGGCTCCGCATTCGATGTCGGTGAAGAATCCTGCGTGTGGGCGGCGGGTGTTGCAGATGCAGAGGCTACTTCATCAAACAGGGCGTCCAGTTCTTCTTCCGATGGTTCTGCATCTGGCGAGGGTGTGTGGGTAACATCCGGTGCGGCATGCTCCGGCCGCGTTTGAGCGGAAATTTCGTCAAAAAGTGCTTCCAAATCATCCGTCATCTTCCTGCTCCCCCAGTCGTTCTTCGCCAATCAAACTGCACAACGCGAACAGCGGGCTTCCATCTTGCGCGTTGTTCCTCCACATGCCTCATGTCTGGTCGCTCCACAATTTTCCCGCGGTTGCCCAGTCTTCCCGGCGGATTTCGCAGATGATGACGTCAACGGACGAGGCATCACAATCAAGTGTTTTCACCGCCGCTTTGGTTAAGGCTTTGACAAAACGGCGTTTTTGCTCAAGTGTGCGTCCTTCAAACATTTGGACATTGATTGTTGGCATGATATTCCCTTACTGGATTGTGGTCAAAGACAAACGAGGAATGATGAAATGATGATTGTCTTTCCGGCAGATGGACGAAACGTCCGCAACGAACACATACCGCCAGGGTGCGCATCCGGGTCTCCGTGGCACGCGGGCCGTCCTTGCTGAACCCCAAAATTGTACTGTAGAATGAAGGATTCTGTGTCTTTTGCCGGAACAAGGCACCATTACCTTATCGTATGAATGGCTGGAGTTTTGTATGTTTTCAAAAAACCGCACCGTTGCTGATGTTGACCCCGATCTGTGGCAAGCCATCCAGCGCGAAAACGCGCGCCAGGAAGAGCACATTGAGCTGATCGCTTCCGAGAACTATTGTTCTCCCGCAGTGATGATGGCGCAGGGGTCCCAGTTGACCAACAAGTATGCGGAAGGGTATCCGGGG
>JAISAG010000025.1 GCA_031266815.1 Burkholderiaceae bacterium
GATGATTTTGATGGCGGGAGTTTCGATGCAGCGGCCCCCGCGCTCTTCCAGTGCGGCGACAAGCGCACTGGCCTGCTCGCGCGCTCTGGTAACCAGAATCCTCTTGCCGGATAGTGGGCTGTTGTTGAAGCAGGCCAATTTCTGTCGCAGATTCACCACTTCGCCCACCAGGAATATGGCTGGCGGTTTTAGCCCGTACTTGGTCACATCGGATACCGCCTGTTCCAGCGATGTAACGATAACCTCCTGCTCCGCCTGGGTTCCCCGGCGAATAACCGCAGCAGGTGTTGCCGGTGGTCGACCATGTTCGATGAGCCTGGTCGTAATATGCGGCAGGGTTTCCATACCCATGAGAAACACCAGCGTGTCCGCCCCTTGGGTGATTTTATCCCAACGCAGGGAGGATTCCGGCCTGTCTGGATTTTCGTGGCCGGTGATAACAGTGAAGGAGGTGGCAATACCGCGATGGGTTACCGGAATGCCGGCACAGGCCGGCACGGCCACCGCGGAGGTGATGCCTGGAACCACTTCAAACGGAACGCAGGCCCTGGCAAGTTCCAGTGCTTCTTCCCCGCCTCTGCCGAAGACGAAAGGATCCCCTCCCTTGAGGCGCACCACGATGTTGCCTTCCCGCGCTTCAGACACGAGCAGGGCATTGATTTCAGCCTGGCCCAAAGTGTGTTCGCCCGGCGCCTTGCCAACGTAAATCCTTTTCGCGTCTGGACGCGCGTGTGCCAACAGCCGCTGGTCGACCAGCCGATCATAGACCAGACAATCGGCTCTGGCAATGCATTCCAGTCCCCTGATGCTGATGAGCTTGGGATCACCCGGGCCAGCGCCCACCAGGTATACCTTGGCCTTATTCATGCACGGCCTTCCTGAGACTGGCGACGCTTGCAGCGGCAAGAACGTCACGGTCGTCAGCCGCCAGCATGCGATGAGCCAATGTTTGTGCCAAACGCCCGGCCTCTTGCGGTATGCCGCTAATGCTGTCCTGCAGTCTGGTGTGACCGTCTCCAGATAATATGGCGGCGTCCAACACCAGGGCTTTCTTCTCTATCCGGGCCCATGCGCCTGCCGCCATTTGCCCATCCTCTTCCACAACACGCATAAAATGCCGTTCCGCTGTAACCGCCCAGGCAGTTTCCCTGTGATGGAGGAAAGACAGCGTGTTCCGCAGCGCCTTGTCGTCCCGACGCGTTTCGATGGTCATCGCGCCCTGTCCCGCTGCAGGCAAAAAACTGTCCATCGGAAAAATTGCCGTGATGTGTTCTTCCAGTCCCAGTCGTTGCAAGCCAGCCACCGCCAGTACGATGGCGTCCAGGTTTTGGCTGTCCATCCTGGTTATTCGCGCGTCGATATTGCCCCGGAGGTCGGTGATGACAAGATCGCGGCGGAGAGAGAGAAGCTGTGCCTTACGCCGCAGGCTGGATACACCGACCCGCGCGCCTTTCGGCAATTTCTCCAGCGTCCGGTATCTGGGGCTGACAAGTGCTTCCCTGGCGTCCGCCCGCTCCATGATGGCACCTAAAGCCAGCTCCGGCGGTAATTCGTTGGGCAAATCCTTGATACTGTGAACCGCCAAATCAATCTCGCCGGACAGCAACGCTTCTTCCAGTTCACGAGTGAACACTCCCTTGATGCCCATTTGGGCCAAAGGAACATCCTTAAGCCTGTCTCCGGTGGTGACAATGTGCTTCAGCATGATTTCCAGATGCGGATGGCGCTCACGGATGCGGTGTGCCACGAAGTCAGCCTGCCACAGGGCGAGTCTGCTGTTTCGGGTGCCAACGACAATTCTTGCTGTCACGGTGTGTTTCCTCTTTGACTTCTTCCAGTTTGAAAAGAGCGCACATGGCTTTGAGGTAAAAATGCTCCTGCCCGGTGTCGGCTGCTTGCGTCATACCAACGATGGGATCCCTGAGAATTTTGCGTATCAGCATTCTGGACAGGTCTTCCATTGCCTTGCGCTCCGCGGGCAGGATGTCCGGCAGTCTGGCCAGTGTGTCCCGGAGGACCCGTTGACGAATGTGCTCAACCTTGGTCGTGAGGTTTGTCAGCATGGGGCGGAAGGCCAGATAGCGGAATTTGGCGAGGGTTTCGACCATCTCTTCTTCGACCATGACCTCGGCAGCACATGCTTCCCGGGTGCGTTCCGCCATGTTGGATGCTACCACCGCTTCCAGGGCGTCAATATTGTAGAGACTGACGCCAGTGATGGCTCCAACCGCGGGATCAACATCGCGTGGTACAGCAATGTCAACGAAGATGATGGGGCGGCCCCGACGCCTGGGCATGAGACAAGCCACGTCTTGAGCGTTGACGATATAGTGAGGCGTACCGGTAGAAGCAATGACGATATCGGCATCCACAGCGCATTTCATAAAATCTGCCAGGGGCACCGCTATGCCGCCGAAGCGCTCTGCCAATTCCACCGCACGGCTGAAATTGCGATTGGAGACGAAAGTCGTCCGCACGCCATGCGCTTTTAAATGTCTGGCGGTCAGTTCACTCATTTTACCGGCGCCGAGAAGGAGCACTCTGGATCGCGACAGATCGCCGACAATTTTTTTGACCCATTCCACCGCAGCATGGCTGACCGAAACTGCGTTGTAGCCGATGCGCGTTTGTGTGCGGACCTTCTTGCCGACGGCAATCGCCCGGTTGAAAAGCGTATTGAGAATAGTGCCAGTGGTTCCCCCATTGCGAGCGATGAAATAGGCTTTCTTGACTTGACTGAGAATCTGGTTCTCGCCCACAATCAGCGAATCCAGACTGGCCGCTACACGCATCAGGTGGCGAATGCATTCGTTTTCCTCATAACAGAAAAGGTATTCCGCCACCGGGAATTTGTCGCCAGTCAGGTCGCTCATGTACGCCGTCAGAACCAGGGCATCGGAAGTATCGTCCACCACCGCGTAGATTTCGGTGCGATTGCAGGTGGAGAGAATGACGCACTCATAAACATTTTCGCCTTCGCTCAAATGCCGCAGTCCGTGACGCACACTCTCTTCCGATAGCGAAAAGCATTCCCGGATTTCTACCGGGGCTGTTTTATGACTGAGTCCCAAAACGACCAGCTGCATTCCTGATTTTCTCCTCCGCTTCCCGCATGTTACCGTCCGCCAGCAAGGCCAGTACCTCGCCATTCAATGCTTCACGCCAGAAATCGCGGCGTTTTTCAGGAGCAGCCAGCCACTCCTCGGTTCGCAAACGGGACAACATTTCGAGAGGGGTCCCGTATTTCGGAGCGTATCTGTCTTTCAAATTACCCAATCCTGACCGCTGTTTTCGAAAACGGTCAAATGAGACGGAACGAGCCGTACCTTTTCCCCTTCCGCCCACTGGTGGTCCTGCACCTGCTGGCGCGGCAGTTCAACTTCAAAATGCTGTAATGGCAAATCGCCGCTCACCTCGTGGAGTGAAGTCAGTTCAATGCGTGTGATTACGCCCAGTGTGAGAATGCGCTCGATGGTGGCGGCAACGCCATCACCCTGTTCTGTATAGGGCGCGATGGTTAATTCGTGTGGTCGCACGAACGCCACGACTTTGGCTCCCTGTGCCAGTGAGCCGGCATCGGCATTGGAAAGGCTGTGTTGCCCGACGCGGATGTCACTGCCATCGATACGACCACGGAATAAATTGACATTGCCGAGAAAGTCGTAGACAAACGGCGTGGCTGGCTTGTCGTACACTTCCTGTGGGCTGCCGACTTGTTCGACTTTGCCGTGATTCATCAGCACGATCTTGTCCGCCACTTCGAGGGCTTCTTCCTGGTCGTGGGTGACGAAAATCGAGGTAATGTTCAGTTCGTCGTGCAGGGTACGCAGCCAGCGGCGCAGTTCCTTACGCACCTTGGCGTCAAGCGCACCGAAAGGTTCGTCGAGCAGAAGCACGTGCGGCTCGACTGCGAGCGCACGTGCCAGCGCGATACGCTGTCGCTGCCCGCCGGAAAGCTGGGACGGGAAGCGATCATGTACCCAGCCAAGCTGTACTAACTCCAGCAGGTCGCTCACTTTCTTCCTGATGACGGCTTCGCCCGGACGCTGCCTGCGGGGCTTCACCCGTAGTCCGAAGGCGACATTGTCAAACACTGTCATGTGACGGAACAGCGCGTAGTGCTGGAACACAAAACCGATCTGGCGCTCGCGCACGTGCTTGTCGGAAGCATCCTCGCCGTTTAAAAGCACCTGACCGGCACTCGGCGTATCCAGGCCGGCGATAATGCGCAGCAGCGTCGTCTTGCCGCAACCCGACGGGCCAAGCAGGGCGACCAGTTCGCCACTCTGGAATTCCTGCGATACATCGCCCAGCGCGACGAAATCGCCAAAAACTTTGTGGACATGTTTGACTTCGATGCTCATGCTGAACCTCTTTTCGGAATTTACGCGGCAGGGATGTGGCGGACTGCCGCATGCATGCGCCACTCAACCCATGTTTTCACTGCCAGCGTCAACAAAGCGAGCAGCGCCAGGATGGATGCCGCCGAAAAGGCAGCGGCAAAGTTGTATTCGTTGTACAGTATCTCGACATGCAGCGGAATGGTGTTGGTTTCACCGCGGATGTGTCCGGACACGACCGACACGGCGCCGAACTCGCCCATCGCCCGCGCGTTGCACAAAATGACGCCATAGAGCAGGCCCCACTTGATGTTCGGCAGCGTGACCTTCCAGAAAGTCTGCCAGCCGTTTGCGCCCAGAACGATTGCCGCTTCTTCCTCTTCCCTGCCTTGCGCTTCCATCAGCGGGATGAGTTCACGCGCAATGAAAGGAACGGTGACAAAGATGGTCGCAAGCACAATACCCGGAACAGCGAAAACGATTTTCACGTCGTGGTTTTCCAGCCACGGTCCCAGCCAGCCCTGCGCGCCGAAAACCAGCACATAGATCAGCCCTGCAACCACGGGCGATATCGAAAAGGGCAAATCAATCAGCGTCACAAGGAAATGTTTGCCGCGAAAATCGAACTTGGTAATCGCCCAGGCAGCTGCGAGGCCAAAAAGCAGATTGAGGGGCACGGAAATCGCAGCGGCAATCAGCGTTAACCGGATGGCCGCGCGCGCATCCGGGTCAATGATCGCTTGCCAATAGGCTTCTACCCCCTTGCGCAAGGCTTCGGCGAATACCGCGACCAGCGGCAGCAGCAGAAAAAAACTGAAAAATGCGAGCGCGATGGTCAGTAAACCCCACTTTATCCAGCGCGGCTCGCGTGTAGTCGGATTACGCTCAAAGCGCGATTCAGCGATCAGCGACATATCAGTGGCTCCTTCCGGTACGTTTAGCGCTCCACGCCTGCAAACCGTTGATGACGAGCAGCATCAGCAGAGAAATCACCAGCATGACAGTGGCGATTGCGGTTGCACCGGCATAGTCGTATTGTTCCAGTCGGGTGATGATGAGCAGCGGCGTTATTTCCGATACCATCGGGATGTTGCCGGCGATGAAAATGACTGAGCCGTATTCGCCGACCGCGCGCGCGAACGCCAGGGCAAAGCCAGTGAAAATGGCCGGCAGCAGAATGGGCAGCACCACGCTGCGGAAGGTCTGCCAGCGGCTGGCGCCCAGGCAGGCGGCCGCTTCCTCTACCTCGGTTTCCATGTCTTCGAGTACCGGCTGCACGGTGCGCACGACGAACGGCAAACCGATGAACACCAGCGCGACCAGAACGCCAAGCGGCGTAAACGCAACCTTGATGCCAACCGGCTCCAGATACTGGCCGACCCAACCGGTGGGCGCATGCACCGCGGTCAGCGCGATGCCAGCAACGGCAGTGGGCAGCGCGAACGGCAGGTCAATCAGGGCGTCAATATAACGCTTGCCGATGAAGCTATAGCGCACCAGCACCCAGGCCAGTACGAGACCAAACACCGAGTTGATTAGGCCTGCGATAAGCGACATGCCGAAGCTAAGCCGATACGAGGCCACGACATTGGGGGCGGAAACGACTTCCCAGAACGACTCCCAGCCAAGCGTACCGGCTTTCAGCACAACGGACGCCAGGGGAATCAGCACGATAAGGGACAAATAAACCAGGGTATAGCCGATTGAGAGATTAAACCCCGGAAAAATACGTCTGGCGCTTGCGGACAAGATAGATAGCTCCTTGCAATTTGGTGGTGCCCATGGGGCATACCGTGATTAATCTTGCAGGGAATTATTCTAGAGAGCGGCATCTACAAATACGAACAAATGATTAATCATGTATATATAACTGATTAATCTATAACGAAAACGAACATTCGGGCGCGTCTGTACCCGCCGTCTCCCGCGGTTGTCTCGCCAGCGCTGCCGACCACGGCGCAGACGGGAGCGGTCATAAAGCCCGCCCATGGATCATGCACACCGGCACCATTTCCTGATGCCGCATAGTCTGCCTGGTACCGACGGAGAGTCGCCTGCCCGGTTTTAACCCGATTTTTACAATGTTCCCAGGCAGTACATTACCAACGCCTCCAGCACGTCCTCGTCCTCGCCCGCCGCATCGGCAAGCCGCAGCAACAATGCCTGATGCGTTTGCCGCGCCTGTTCCATCATCGGCGGCAAATCCCGCAGTACATGGCCGGACTGCCCCATGAACAGCGGCACCACCGTCACTGTATCGGCGCCCTGTTCCGCCAATCGGTCTATGGCTGTCGGCAGATCGGGCGGCATGAACGAAAGGAAAGCCAGTTCGACCAGCAAATCCGGCTGTTTCGCAATGAGAAGCTGCCGCATGCGCTGAAATGGGCTGGCCCACTCTGGATGGCGTGCGCCGTGCGCCAGCAGGACCATTCCCTTTCGCAATTCACTCAATGTCATGGGTAATTTTTATCTCGATTTGTAATAAATAAATAACAAACAATTTGTTTTCCTTATAAAAGTTCAAATTTACACTCAAAACACTCCGACAACTCAGAAAGGAAAGTCATGAAACCCTATCGTAAAATTCTGTTATTCCTGTCTGCCGCTGCATTTTCAGGTATCGCCCTTGCGCAGACCACACTGCTGAACGTATCCTACGATCCCACACGCGAACTGTATCAGGATTTCAACAAAGCGTTTTTAGCGCACTGGAAGAGCAAGACCGGGGAAGACCTCACCATCAAGCAATCACATGGCGGCTCGGGCAAACAGGCGCGCTCGGTGATTGATGGACTGCAAGCCGATGTGGTCACACTGGCCCTGGCCCGCGATGTCAATGCCATCGCCTCAAAAGGTTTGATCAAGGCGGGCTGGCAAAAGCGGCTGCCGCACAATGCTGCCCCATACACCTCGACCATCGTATTCCTGGTACGCAAGGGAAATCCCAAGGGAATAAAGGATTGGCCGGATCTGGCACGTGAAGGCGTAGGCGTCATCACGCCGAACCCGAAAACATCGGGCGGCGCGCAGTGGAACTACCTGGCCGCATGGGGATACACGCTGAAGCAGCCGGGCGGCAACGATGCTGCGGCACGCGACTTCGTCAAACGTATTTATCGCAATGTAAAAGTACTGGACTCCGGCGCACGCGGTTCAACCACTACCTTCGTTGAGCGGGGTATTGGGGATGTTCTGATTGCCTGGGAAAATGAAGCCTATCTGGCGATAAAAGAACTTGGTCCGGATAAGTTCGAGATCGTGACGCCGTCCATTTCCATCCTTGCCGAACCGACGGTCAGTGTCGTTGACAAGGTCGTGGATAAGCGCGGAACCCGCAAGCAGGCCGAAGCCTATCTCGCTTATCTGTATTCGACGGAAGGTCAGGAAATCGCTGCCAGAAACTACTACCGGCCGACCGACAAGAAAATTGCCGCCAGGTACGCCAAGAAATTTGCTCCGGTCAAGCTGATCACCATTGATCAAGTGTTTGGGGGCTGGACCAAGGCGCACAGCGTACACTTTGCCAACGGAGGCATATACGATCAGATCCAGGCTCGCTGACGGACTCACCTTATCTGGATTATTTACCACACGCGAAAAGCAACCTCTTGCGACCCGGATGCACTTGCTGCAACCGGGTCGCTTCGCGTTGGCGCCTGGCAAGCACATTCAGAAGGTATGGGAATGGATACAGCGACCAAACCCTGTCAGATTTCATACTCTGTTTTTTCTCCGGAAAGTGCCTGTTCAATTATTCCGCGACTCAAAACAGGGGAGAGCATTTCTATGAAGGCATAGACATAACTGCGCAAGTAGGCATTTTTTCGTATCAGGAGACGTGACCGGCCAGTCCCGAAAAGATGGCCCACCGGAATGGCATGCAAATTTCTGTCGCGCTCGCCGTCGTAGGCCATTCCGACAATAAGGCCGACCCCCATGCCCAACTCGACACAAGCCTTGATGATATCAGCCGTCAGTGCCGTGATATGAATATTCGGTTCCAGCCCTCGCTGCAGAAACGCCCATTCAATCCGTTTCCGACCCGGGAACGTTTGCTCGTAAGTGATCAACGGATAACCGGCAATGTCTTCCAGTGCAAGGGTTCCGGACTGCGCCAGCGGATGATCACGGGGCACAATCAGACAATACTCCCTCTGACTGAATGTGATCCCGATGACATTGTCCACTTCCCCATCCTGCTCCAGCATCAGGGCGATATCGGCCGTTCCGTCCCGTACGTACTCAATCAGTTGCTGAGCCGTTCCCTGCAGCATGGAAAGGCGCACTTTGGAAAACTTCAATGTGAATCGGGAAATGATTTCAGGCAAAAAATAACGCGCCTCCGCATAGGAAGAGGCAATCGTCAGGCTTCCGGTATCCTGGGCGGTAAATTCCTTGGCAGCCCGCCTCAGGGAATCTATCTCCTGCATGATCACTTCAACCGACCGCAGGATCACCTGACCGGGTTCCGTTACCCCCAGGATACGTTTGCCGTGGCGCCGGAAAATTTCAACACCCAGTTCGTCTTCCAACTCAATAATGGCTTTGGATACACCGGGCTGCGACGTATAAAGCGTTTCGGCCACTTTCGTCAGATTAAAATTCTGACGGACGGCCTCACGCACAAAGCGCAACTGATGCAGATTCATCGGTTTTCCCCAATACAGCAGCAATGACGCGACACTGAAAAGCGACTTTTTATGTAAAAAGGTAATATTAAAATTGAAAATCGGCGTTCCATTATAATGTGGAGCCCCGAAAGCGGGAGAGAAAACGGGAAAAAGCCTGATGCAAATGCTGTGTCAGCCGGATAAGCCAGGCTCAGGGGGCGGCAAACCGCGAAAATCACAAACCGTTTTCGCGGATATTGCCGGGAAACGCGCTGCTGGTTACCGCCTTACCTTGGCATTGTTTGCGATAAGGTCAACGATGTGGTCGTAGCGGTTGAGTGCGCTTAAGTCGGGACGTGTCCCGTTCTTTTTCCATCTGCTAACCGTCATGCTGACGACGCCGAGCAGGGACGCCAATTCCGTGTCAGTCCGGGTTCCCAGTTTCTTTGCCCATTCAGTCAGTATTTCAGACATGGGGCGTGCGAATTTGTCCCGAATCTGTTTGGATACGTCGGCGTTTTCGGCAAGCAGCTGCCTTGCTGTTGCCATAATCTCCTCGGGCACTTTTGCGGTTCTGCCGTATGTGTAGGACGACAGGCGCGGCAGACCGATATTGAGCATAATCGCGAAATCCTGGTGTCTCAGCCCCAGTGTTTTGCGAATATCAACTAATTCCTGCTGATCCCTGGACAGTTCGACGCTGCTCGCCTTTTTTGCTGCTGCGCGTTTGGATTTGCCCTTTTTCAGGATGGACTCCATATTGGATGGCGGCACCATCGTGACGGAAGGGAGCAAGGTCGGATCAAATTTCGTGTGTTTCATAGTTCCAGTTTCCAATACTTTTCTGGTGTCCCTATCAGCGCGCAGCGATATCGTGCGATACCTGTCGCCTGACATGAACTGCAACCAGGGGGTTTGTTAATGTCGTATGTGTGATGATAATTTTTCAAAAACACCACATAGTTCGCCATTCTACACGAGTCAAACGTGTACACATAATCTTATATTGCAATAATGTTATACCGACACGTTATAGTTATGAGAGGGGTATCATTTTTCCCTAATGGAAGGAAAAGTGGCAGTGTGTGCCGATGTGAGCGGGCGTGTCTTACAGGATTTTGCCCGGATTCATGATGCCGTGCGGGTCAAGTGCTGCCTTGATTTTTCGCATCAGATCCAGCGCGATGGGTGACTTGTAACGTGCCAGCGTTTCGGTTTTCATCGAACCGATACCGTGTTCTGCCGATAGTGTGCCGCTAAAACGGTAGACACTGTCGTACACCAGTTGATTGATATCTGCCTGCCAGGCGAGGAAATCCTCATCGGGCACTCCCTCGGGTGCACCGATGTTGTAGTGCAGGCTGCCGTCGCCGAGATGCCCGAACATCACGATGTGGCACGCGGGAAAGCGGGCTTGCAGCAAGGTATCGGTTTCTGCCAGGAAAGCGGGGACAGAGGCAACGGGAATGGCGATGTCGTGCTTGATATTGTTCCCGGCCAGCGCCTGTGCGTCCGAAATATTTTCACGCCACTGCCACATCATTCTGGATTGCGATGGCGATTGCGACACGACAGCATCACGAACGACCCCCTTTTCCCGTTCCGCCTGGAGCAGCGCCTCCAGTGAATCGGTATTGGGTGCTTCCGGCTCGGTAAAAGACAGCTCGATTAGCGCGTATTGCGCATACCGCAGCGGCAGGGGAAGCGGGAGCGATGGAAAATGTGTTGCAACGAGTGCCAGCGCGTGACGCGAAATCAGTTCGAAGGTGGTGAGAGACGACACATAATGCTGCCGGAATCGCGCCAGCAGCGCCAGCGCTGCCTCTGGCGTGTCCACTGCGACCAGCAAGGTATGCTGTTCGCGAGGAAGCGGGTACAGGCCCAACACCGCCGCGGTGATTACCCCCAGCGTTCCTTCCGCACCGATAAAAAGGTCGCGCAAGTCGTACCCGCTGTTATCCTTGTAAAGGGTCTGCAAGCCATCCCACACCGCACCCTCTGCGGTGACGACTTCCAGTCCGAGGCAGAGTTTTCTGACGGTGCCGTAACGCAGCACGGTTGTTCCGCCTGCATTGACAGAAAGATTGCCGCCGATGGTGCACTGCCCGGATGATGGCAGTAACAGGGGAAGCAAACGATTGGCTTTTCGTGCGGCGGCATGCACATCATCCAGAACGCAGCCGGCTTCTGCGGTCACCGTGTTGTTATCCGCATCCAGCGCGCGGATGGCGTTCATCCGCTTGAGCGATAAGACGATGGCGTTGCCGGACAAATCCGGCACACTGCCCAGCACCAGTCCCGTGTTGCCTCCCTGCGGAACGAGAGGAACGGCATATTGGTTACACAGGCGGACGATTCGGGCGACCTCTTCGGTGCTGCCCGGGGCGACGACAGCCTGTGCCTTTCCGGTGAGTCGTTTTCGCCGGTCGGTCAGATACGCCTGCATCTGCTGCGTATCTGTCATCACATGCGTGTCTCCCACCGCTTTTCGGCAGGCGTTCAAAAAAGGGGACATGGAGAACAACCTTGTTGCGGATATACGCGCACACACGTACGCGCGCAGGCAGGGCGGAAAGGGACTTATACCACACTTTACCGGCACCCGACAGGTTTTTCTTTCCGGGGTAAAATGCCGGATGAACCGCCGGTCCGCACGGACCGGTGGCAATACAACAGGACGGCGATGCGCGACATGACGACATTGCGGATTGAAAACAGGCAACTGCGGCGTGTGGCCGACATGGGGTTGTATCTGTTGCGGCGTGCGGACAAGGAAAAATTGACGCAGGTAGCCGGCAGCATGACCTATACACTCGTGTTGGGACTGGTTCCTTTCATGGCGGTTGTCCTGGCGGTTTTCACAAAGTTGCCTGCTTTCCGGTTACTGGAAAAAACGCTGGAAATTTATCTGGCAAAACACGTCATCCCGCCAGTGATTTCCCGGAAGCTGATGAACTATCTTGCCCTCTTTGCCGAAAAGGCCTCGCACGTATCCGTTATCGGGGCGCTTGCCATGCTGGCAACGACCGGCATGATCTTTCGCATGATAGAAACGACCTTTGACCAGATCTGGGGCGTGCGGGAATCCCGCCCGCTGGCAAAATGCGTTGTCATCTACATTTGCATAGCCCTGCTCGGCCCGTTCCTGATAGGCGTGTCGCTCTACATGAGTTCACACCTCTATTTGGCGGGGCGGGGTGTTGTCAGGCATATGGCGTATCTGCAGGGTGCCTGGGCAGTGATTTTTCTTGCGAGCACCTCTGCGGTGACGTTCACCCTGTTGTACCGTTTTGTTCCCAATCGTGATGTGATGTGGCGGGATGCGTTTGTCGGCGGGCTTTTCAGCGCAATCCTTTTCGAAATGATCAAGCGGTTGTTTGCCTTTTTCATCATGCAATTCACCGCGTACCAGAAGATATACGGCGCACTGGCGATTTTCCCGATATTTCTTGTCTGGCTCTACACCAGTTTGCTCGTTATTCTGGTGGGCGCGCTGCTGACTTCCTCGCTGCCGGACATACGCAGCGGGCGGTGGCAGCACATTGCCGTGCCGGGCAGTCAATTTGACGATGCGCTTCGGCTGATTTACGCGTTTTTTCTCGCCCGCGCGCGCCAGACCCCCATTGACTGGTACTACTTGCAACGCACCTCCGGCATTGGCAATGCGGAAATGGAGCACATGCTCCACATCATGCAGGAACTGCAATGGGTTTCCTGCATCAGCGGCAAGAGAAAATGGTCGGGCATCAAAAAGCAGTACAAACACGCGCGAAACAGATGGGAATGGATGGGCGATGCAACCCGGATTCGTCTGGCGGACATTTATCACCACTTCGTCTATCGCGCCGAAGGAAACGATGCGGTGTCTGCCCGGATTACCCATGCCATTGAAGGCAGCCTGTTTCAGCCGCTCGCCGACCATTTCGGCGGGTTGGCGGCGGCAGAAGACAGTAAAAACGATGCGGTGTCTGCCCCGGTCAAAAGCGGGCAGATACAAAAAGAAGCCGGTACGTAACGGGAAGCATCCCGTTTGCGGTACGGAAGGACTGATAGCGTGCTTGTACCGTCTGCCACATTTTTTTCCCCATGAGTGCGCGCCGCTGGTCCTTGCCGACCCGGCCCGCGCCGATACCGCGAATGCTTCCGAGCAAGGCGGGCAAGTCAGGGAACTGCTCCACCCACGTTTCATTGTGGGTATGCACATGGGAGAATCCCGCTTTTCGCAGCGTACGGACAACCGTTTCTTCCGATGCCAAGGGACGGGCATGCGGGTGGGCGTCCATCCCGGAAAACGCGGTGCGCAACTCCATCAGCGTTCCTGGCACCAGCGTGGAAAAAAGCAGGGTACCATCGCGCGTCAGGACGCGCGACAACTCCTGAAAGACAACATGCGGGTTGCACCATTGCAGTGACAGATTGCTCCACACAAAATCGAAGCACGATGCGGGAAAAGGCAGATGTTCCATGTCGGCGCACACCGCCGCCACCGCCTTTTTTCGCGCGTGGCGCGTCATTTCGAGGGAAATATCGCAAGCGGTGATTCGGGTGTTTCCCCATTTCCGGGCGAGCAGCCGGGCACCGCAGCCCGTGCCGCATCCGCCGTCGAGCAAGTGGCGTGGCGGGGTGGTGCGCTGTGCCGGGAGCATATTCAAAAGGCGCGTACATACCGCGTGCTGAAAGCGGGCGAGGTCATCATAATCTTTCGCGGCGCGGTCAAAGGTCGCGCTTACCCCGATTTTTTCGATGTCACGCATTCATGAAGTCAGCGATGACACGGGCGCAGTGCGCTGTATCCGAGAGGAAAGGGGCGTGTGCGGAATCGGGGAAAACGGTCAGTTCTGCTTTTTTGATGTTTTTCTGCAGCCACTGTGCCGCGCCAAGCGGCATCAGCGGGTCGTGTGCGCCGTGGATGAGCAGGGTTTTTTGGCGGATGTGGGGAGCGACTCCCCGCAAATCGGTATGCTTGAGCAGGTTGAGCCCAACCTCCAGCGTTTGCAGTGACACAGCGGGCGCGTGGAACTGTTGCACAATCTGTTGCGCCTGTGCGTCGTTTTGATTGGCAAACGCGACAAAACGCCGCAACGCGGATACAGGGTCCACCCGGATGTTGGAAGAGAGTTTGTCCACGGCCTGAAAGCCTGTACCGTGCTGCCAGTCCGTTCGTTTGATGAATGCGGGTGTACCGGCGATGAGAATAAGCTTGTCTATACGGTTGGAATATACCGAGGCTGCCAGCAGCGCCAGAACAGCGCCCAGCGACCAGCCACACACAATGGCGGGCGGCGGGAGTGTTTCCATCAATGCGTCAACCATATCCCGTGCGGCGTGAGATTCCGGCAGCGGCGTGTCGGCGTATCCGGGCAGGGGCGGGGTGTGCAGGACATGCCCGGGCGGCAATATCTGGCGCAGGGACGCCGTCAAATCGGTCCACACACCGGGGTCCGCACCCCATCCGTGCCAGAACGAAATCGTTACCGGGTTCACTGCAATTCCTCCAGTGCATTGACAAGCAGGTCAACCTGATGTGCCGTATGCGCTGCCGAGAGTGATATCCTGAGACGCGCACTCCCCTCCGGTACAGTCGGCGGGCGGATGGCTGGAACAAAAAAGCCGCGACCCAGCAGGGCATCGGACACACGCAACACATCCTCGTTGGAACCTATTATGACAGGTTGAATAGCGGTTGGGGACATTTTTGTCTGCCAGCGGGTTCGGGACAAACCCGCGTGCAGTTGTGCCGCCAGGGAAAGCAGGTGGGTGCGCAAGTGGTCGCCCTGCGCCAGCCATTGCAGGTTGCACAACAGCGCGGCGACAACAAGCGGGCTGTCTGCTGTTGTGAAGATATAGGTACGCGCCCGTTGCCGGAGCCATTCCGTCACCAACGCGTTTGCGGCGACAAAAGCGCCGGAGACGCCTGCTGCCTTGCCCAGTGTTGCCATGTAAATGATTCTGGGGTGCAGGGGCATCCCGGAATGCGACAGTGTCCCCCTGCCGTTTTTGCCAAGTACCCCGAATCCGTGCGCATCATCCACTACCAGCCAGGCATCGTGACGCTCCGCCAGTGCAAAAAGCTGGGGAATGTCGGCAATGTCGCCATCCATGCTGAAGACCGCATCCGTCAGGATCAGCTTTTTCCCGGATTTCGTTTGCGTGAGCAATTCAGCCAGATGCGCCGTATCGCCATGCCGGTACCGTTTGTTTGCCGCGCGGGAAAGCAGTGTGGCATCAATCAGTGAAGCGTGGTTCAGGCGGTCGGCAAACACCGTATCGCCCCGTCTGACGAGCGTGGGAACAATACCCAGGTTGGCCATATAACCGGTGTTAAAGCACAGCGCCCGCTCGCTGCCGACAAAGGTCGCCAGTGTTTCTTCCAGTTGCGCGTGCAAGCCGGTATGTCCGCCGACAACGTGAGAACCGCCGCTTCCTGCACCCCACTGCCGCACAGCGCGGCAAACGGCTTCTGTCAGTGCCGGATTGTTCGCCAGTCCCAGGTAGTCATTGCTGCAAAACGACAAAAACGTTTTGCCGTTGATAACGGCCTGTGTGCCGCAAGGCGACTGAACGACACGACGCTCTCTCAGCAGATGCGCATCGGCGAGGTGATTCAGTGATTGTCGGATGGATTCAAAAAGCATTGCGTCAGCGCACAAGCCGTTCATTGAGTACGGGCGGCTCATCTGTGCGCAATTGTACCAGTGTGGATGCCCGTGTGCCGTACTGGGGAGAGACAACACACATCGGAGAAAGAATCCGTTCCCATTGGAGTCCTACGCCGGTATTCGGGAGCAGGGCATCCGGCGCGGGCGCGGTATCGCTCAGCATTTCGAAATAGGCGTCTGCGGGCGCGTGCTGTGCCAAAAGACTCGCGAATTGCGCCCGGGCGCGCACCACCTTGTGCCACGGATTGTCCAGCAGGGCGTTGGACAAGCCGTAAATTCCCGGAGAGAGCGGCTGCCCGTTACGGGGATGTGCCTCACCGTAATTGGAGAACCAAATCAGCGTGGAACAATCACCGACCAGCAAGTTGAATCCGTTGAATTGCCGCGAGGGCGCCCGTATCTTTTCGATATACTCTTGTGGTGAAATATCCGATTCGAGAAAATCACTGACCAGTTTTCCGCGAGTGGGCGCGGACTGCCTTGTGCGCTGCGGATCCCTGAAATTGGTTATTGCCGCGAAGCGCCCACCGGAAAGTCCATCATGGGTTTGACTGACGCCCATCCAGGTTCCGCCATGCTGCAAATCGCGTCCCGCAAAGACGGATGGGCTGTCTTTCCACCGGTGCGCCGCTTCCGTGGGGCGGGCGTAGAACTCATCCCGGTTTGCCGCGACAAACAGAGGGGCAGGAGAAAACAGTTTCCACGCAAAGACGATCAGGCACATGTCATATTCCGGGAGAGAGAAAGCGAGCACATGTTAGCGGGAACCGCGTTTGGGCGGGCGAGGTATATCGTAAGGCAGCGCATCCAGACGGATAGGCGGCCCCTGCGGTGTACCGACGCACAGGCGATCCGAATGGACGAGGTCGTTACGCAGGGTGAACAGGCAATTTACCTGTGCCGCCAACGGGGCGATTCTGACCAGCAGCCCGCACGCCTGCGCATCCCCATCGGCAAATACCGGTGTACCGGGCAATATATCTGCTTGCGCCGAAGGATTGTTCGGCGGCATCGGAATGTGCCCCATCCGCATCCGGTGCGTCACCTCGCCCGTATTCTGCCGGGCGGCAATGGCTTCCTGGCCCACATAGCATCCTTTCTGGAAGCTCATCCCGTCCAGCAAGTCCAGATTGAGCGCCTGGGGGAAGAAAGCGTCCCGGGTCGCGGAAAACACCTGTGGAAGTCCCGCCGTAATATCGGCAAGCTCCCAGGATGCCGGCCCTGTTGAAACCAGCGTTTCTGTCAGAATTTTCCAGAAGAACCGGACATTGTTGACCGGTACGGCAAGCAGAAAGCGCGGCGCACCAAAGGCAGACGGCAGCGGAAGCGGAAGCGGAGAAGGCGCCATCTCCCCGTCTCCAGACAAGGCTGTGTCGGGCAGCCTGTGAGAAACCATTGCCTGCGCTGCCTTGCCTCCCAGTCCCAAAAGCGTGACCTGTTCGCTGGCATCGGCGATCAGCACCTTTGCCCGCAGGACATGGTGTTGCAAGCGTTCCCGTACCGCGGGGAGAATTTCAGAAGGCATCATCAGCCAGATGGCGTCATTCGAGCGCCACAACAGCAGAATGGCGAGCAGGAGTCCCTGCGGGGTACAGTAGCCTGCCAAGCGCGGGGTGCCTTCGGGAAGAGATAAAACATCGTGGGTTATCTGTCCCTGCAGAAAAGGGGCGGCATCATCGCCGGATACCCTGAGCAGTCCCGACTGGAAAAGCGTTGCCACAAATCCCTGTTCCTGTATGTCGGTTGCGGGCATACCCGTTTCACCTGTTCATCAAAATGGGCGCGAGTTTCTGTTTCGTGAGAGAATAGCGCAGCTTTTCTGGCGTACTGTTCGAATGTGCAACGGAACACATTATAAAGAGGATATTCTTTTTCTGCTGACGACATGTACATAAAACGAATTGGCATTCTTGTCGCGGTTGCGCTCGCTCTGCTGACTTTCTGTTTTGTTTACTGGGCTGGCAACGCCATTTCCCTTTCCGGCACACCGTTTTTGGTTGAAATCAAGCCAGGTTCCCTGGCGTCCGTTATTCGGCAAATCAACCAGCAGGGCGTCTCTGTCAATGCGCCGCTATTTAAGGCGCTGGTGCTGCTTTCCGGGGACGGAAAGCGCCTCAAATCCGGGTTTTACGAGGTAACCGCGGGTGAAACACCGCGCACCCTCCTCGACAAACTGGCAAAGGGCGCTTTCAAGCAGGAAGCGCTGACGATTGTCGAGGGATGGACCTTTCGTCAAATGCGTTCTGCCATCAATGCCCATCCGGGTCTGCGTCACGATACAAAAGACATGACCGATGCGGCGCTGATTGAAAAATTGGGTATCGACGCGAAATCGGGCGAAGGACTTTTCTTTCCGAGTACCTACCTCTTTGGCTGGGGGAGCAGCGACATGCAAATCTATCGTCAGGCGCACAAGGAGATGCGCAGCAGGCTGGATGCCCGATGGAATGCCCGCGCTCCCGGACTGCCGTACAAGGAACCGTATGAAGCGCTCGTCATGGCGTCCATCGTTGAAAAAGAAACAGGGCAGCCTGCGGATCGGGGCAAAGTATCCGCTGTTTTCGTCAACCGCCTGCGGCAGGGAATGCGCCTTCAGACCGATCCGACCGTTATCTACGGCATGGGAGAGAATTTTGACGGCAACATCCGCAAAAAGGACCTGCTCACCGACACGCCGTACAATACCTATACACGCGGCGGGCTGCCACCGACACCGATTGCCTTGCCCGGCGAGGCATCCATCAAGGCGGCACTCAATCCCGACGATACCCGTGCGCTTTATTTTGTCGCGCGATGGGACGGGAGCAGCGAATTTTCGGAAACACTGTCCGACCACAACCGGGCGGTTGACAAATACCAGAGAAGAAGACCGTGAGCGCGCCGAATGCGCGGGGGTGCTTCATTACGTGCGAAGGGATTGATGGCGCGGGCAAGTCCACGCACATGGCCTTTATGGCCTCCCTGCTGCGTGAGAAGGGCATAAACGTGATTGTCACCCGCGAGCCCGGAGGAACACCGCTGGGCGAAAAACTGCGGGCCTTGCTGCTTGAAAAAGAAATGTGTGCCGAAACAGAGGCCTTGCTCCTGTTCGCGGCGAGAAATGAACACATTGCGCAAGTCATTTCCCCCGCGCTGGCACGGGGTGAATGGGTCATCTCGGACCGCTTTACCGATGCCAGTTTTGCCTATCAGGGAGGAGGGCGCAAGCTGGACACCACAAAATTGCAGGTATTGGAACAATGGGTTCACGCGGGATTTCAGCCCGATTTGACCCTGCTGTTTGATGTGGAACCGCACGTTGCCGCCCGCCGTCGCGCGGACAGAAACGTATCCGGCGCGGATAAATTCGAAAAAGAAGATATCGCTTTCTTCGATGCCGTGCAGCGTGCGTACCGGCAAAGAGCGTCCGCGTATCCGGCGCGTTTTCGGATAATTGACGGGGGCAGAAGCATACCCGCCATACAGGCGCAACTGCGCGACATATTGAACGAACTGCCAGCAGACGCTGGAAAGAGAGCACCATGAAGACCGCTTCCCGTACAACGGAAGAAAAACTTGTTGCGCAGGAAACAGGCGCGGCGGACGCGGATGGCAGTGTCATATACCCGTGGCAGGAGGGGGTGTGGACCCTGTTGCAGGGAATGCGCAAGGCGCTGCCACATGCCCTGCTGTTGTACGGAGCGGCGGGAACAGGCAAGCGGGCATTTGCCGAACATTTTGCCAAATCGTTGCTGTGTGAGACCCAGGAAGGTCACGCCTGCTCGCGCTGTGCCCCGTGCAGGTGGTTTGAGCAGTATGCTCATCCCGACTACCGCCGCGTTCAGCCGGATGCGCTGGAAAAGGACATGCGGGCGGAAGACACAAGCGATGCGCCGGAAGAGACGACGGAAACCGCAGAAGCGGTCGGGGCGGGAGGATCCCGTCCGCCTCGCGCGCTCTCGAAAATCATTCGGATAGACCAGATTCGGGCGCTCAGGGATCTGATGGGCCTGTCCACGCACCGGGGAGGACCGCGCGTCGTTTGCATTTTTCCCGCGGAAGCACTGGAGCGCGAGTCCGCCAACGCCCTGCTGAAGATGCTGGAGGAACCCCCCGCCCATACACTGTTCATTCTGGTCAGCAATACGCCGCATGCCATTTTGCCTACCATTCTGTCTCGCTGTTGCCGCATTGCCATGCCGATGCCGGATTTTGATATGGCGCGGACATGGCTTCGGGCGCAAGGGGTGGAGACACCAGAAATCTGGCTTGCCGAACAGGGTGGTGCACCCGTTTCTGCCCTGGAAGCCGCACGCACGGGTGACCGCAGCGACACGGATGCCCTTCTGGACGCATTGGCGTCACCCGATATTGCCACGGCGCTGAAGATGGGGGAAAGCGTGGTGGACAGGCGGTGGCGCGCTTCTGCCGTGCAGATTGTCACCTGCCTGCAACGCTGGCTGTATGACCTCTTGCTCATGCGTATGACAGGCACGCATCGCTACTTTCCACAACGTGCAAAAACCCTGGGCAAGCTGGCAGAGCGCGTTGATCTGGACGAGTTGCTGCGCCTGACAAAAAAAATGGGAGAAAGAAAACGGACTGCAGACCACCCGCTGGTTCTGCAACTGCTCATCGAAGACATGCTGCTGGACTACAACCGGCTTTTTCCCCCGTCTGGAAAATAGTGCGGGATCCGCTATAATAAGCGCTCTGCCGATTTTTCGCCGGTTCCATGTACGTTGATTCCCACTGCCACATTCAATTGCCCCAACTGCGACGGCATCTGCCGGATGTCCTGTTGCGCATGCGGCAGGAAAAGGTTTCCCATGCGCTGGTCGTATCCATCAGCCTGGATGACGCGCCGGATGTGCTGTCGCTCACGGAGCGGCACGAACACCTTTACGCCGCCATTGGCGTGCATCCGGGAAGAAAAGAAGCAAGAGAACCCGATGTGGACACACTGGTCCGGTTTGCTGCGCACCCCAAAGTCCTTGCCATCGGCGAAACAGGTCTGGACTACTACCGGGTGCAGGGTGACAGAACGTGGCAGGCCGCGCGCTTTCGGACGCACATCCGCGCGTCGCGCCGTTCAGGAAAACCCCTGATCATTCACGCGCGGGAAGCCTCGGAAGACGTGCTGCGCATATTGCGGGAAGAAGAGGCGGGCACGTCCCACGGGGGTTATGGCGGCATCATGCACTGCTTTAACGATACCCTGTCCGCTGCACAGGCTGCGATGGACATGGGTTTTCTCATTTCTTTTTCGGGCATTGTCACGTACCCGGGCGCCAGTTCCCTGCGTGATGTCGTCAGTCAGGTCCCTTTGGACCACCTTCTGATAGAAACCGATTCCCCCTACCTTTCGCCGCAGGCGTATCGGGGGAGAACCAATGAACCTGCCTACGTTACCCAGGTTGCAAAGCAGATTGCCGGGGTAAAGAAAGTGCCGATTTCACGGATTGCGTACCACACTTCGCAGAATTTTTTCAGGCTTTTCGGATTGCCGGAACAGATGGCATCCGATCAGGGAAAGGAGAGCACAAAATGAACACGCGCACATGGATTCGACTGACCGCCAGCGTTTTTCTGTTTTTCTTCGCTGTGCAGGGATATGCGGATACTACCGACGATTTTCTGGGCGCGGTTGAAGTAGACTACGTTGACAAAGTGTCCCGCATGTTAAAAGAGGGCGTCAACCCCAACACGGCAGAGGACGGTTCGGGCAACACGGGGCTCATTGTCGCCCTGTTTGAAGGTTCCATGCGGTCGTTTCAGGTAATACTGGAAAATCCTTTTACCGACATTAACCATCGTGCCCGAAACGGCAACACGGCGCTGATGGTTGCCGTGTTCAAATCCAACATGCCCGCCATACAAGCCCTGTTGGCGCGCAATGCCGTCGTCAACCAGCCGGGCTGGACGGCGCTTCACTACGCGGCGGCAACGGGAAACGAAGAAATAATGCGAATTTTGCTGGATAAAAAGGCGCAGGTTGACGCGACGGCGCCCAACGGGACAACGCCGCTAATGATGGCGGCGCGGAGCGGACATATCCGGGCAGTCAAACTGCTGCTTGACCATGGGGCGGACGTCAGGCTCAAGAATGAGTGGCACATGAGCGCCATTGATTTTGCCCGGGACAATGGATTTTCCGAAATTGAAACGGGATTGCAGAGTCGGCTGGACAAAATCCGGCAGATGGCGGCGCGCAAACACTGATTCTGCCGTTTTCTTTCGCCGCGCCTATTTTCTGCTCCGGTGCGGGGGAGTCAGGATGGTGGGGTAGGCTTTCGGGTGCGTTTGCGTAAAATCAAGGCTGTAATGCAATCCACGGCTTTCCGTGCGGGAGAGTGCGCTTTCCACAATCAGCGACGCCACCTCGACCAAATTGCGAAGCTCCAGCAAGTTGTATGACACAATGAAATTGGCGTAATACTCGTCAATCTCTTCCTTTAACAGGCGTATCCGGTGCTGGGCGCGCTCCAGGCGCTTTGTCGAGCGCACAATGCCAACGTAATCCCACATAAAGCGCCGCAGTTCGTCCCAGTTATGCGAAATGACAACTTCTTCATTGGGGTTGGACACCATGCTCTCGTCCCACTCCGCCAGCGTCGGCACCAGAACATCCGGTTGGCTGGCGATATGCATGGCCGCCTCCTGCCCCATTACCAGGCACTCCAGCAGCGAATTGCTGGCGAGGCGGTTGGCGCCGTGCAATCCGGTACATGCCGTTTCCCCGACTGCGTACAGACCGTCCAGGTCAGTTCGTCCCTGCATATCGGTGACGATTCCGCCGCAAGTGTAATGTGCGGCGGGCACGACCGGAATGGGCTGGCTTGTCATGTCAATGCCCAATTCAAGGCAGCGCGCGTAAATGGTGGGAAAGCGCTTTTTCAGGAAGGCGGGCGACTGGTGTGAAATATCCAGATTCACGTAATCCAGCCCGCGTTTTTTCATCTCGAAATCAATGGCGAGCGCAACGATATCGCGGGATGCCAGTTCCCCGCGCGGGTCGTGCCATGTCATAAAGCGCTTTCCCTCCCCGCTTCCCGTTTCCGGCGGCAACTTGAGCAATCCGCCCTCGCCGCGCACCGACTCCGAAATGAGGAAAGATTTCGCGTAAGGGTGATAGAGACAGGTAGGGTGAAACTGGATAAATTCCATGTTTGCCACGCGGCATCCTGCCCGCCAGGCAATGGCAATACCATCCCCGCTTGCCGTATCGGGGTTGGTCGTATAAACGTATACCTTACCCGCGCCCCCTGTGGCGAGAACGGTTTGTTTGGCGGAAAAGGTGAGGACCTTGCCCTGCTTTTCATCCAGCACATAGAGCCCGTAACACCGGGAAGGCGACACCTGTATCCCCATCTTTTTGGACACGATCAGGTCAACGGCGCAGTGATTTTCAAAGATGCGGACATTTTCCCTGTCTCTGACCTGCGATTCCAGGGTGGTTTGTATGGCATGCCCTGTCGCGTCTGCGGCGTGGATGATCCGCCGTTTGCTGTGTCCTCCCTCCTGGGTTAAATGAAATCCGACTGCCGACTGTGTGTCGCGCGAGAAAGGGACCCCCTGCTCAACCAGCCAGTCAATCGCCTCCCGTCCGCGCTCGACAATAAAACGGGTTGCCCGCTCCTCGCATAATCCCGCCCCTGCCCGCATCGTATCGGCAACGTGCTGGTCAACACTGTCCACAGGGTCCAGCACTGCCGCAACCCCGCCTTGCGCGTAATTGCTCGCGCAGTCCGCCAGCGTTCTTTTGCATATCAGCGCGACCCGGCACGAAGGAGGCAATCTCAACGCAACGGACAAACCGGCCAGCCCGCCACCAACGACAATCACATCAAAATCCATAGCGCATCTGTATGAACGGAAGAACAGCGTAACTATATTCCATTACACCCCCGCCGTCATGCTTTTTTAGGCAGGAGACGACGAGAGCGGGCGCGTGATGGTGCTGCCCCTCACGCGCTCCCTCGCCTATCCACAAGATGTGCCTTGGGCGCGCGTTTTCGTGTGCCTTGCCCCCTTTCTGGTCAAACTTGTTGCTGAAAAGATAAAATGGCAAAATCAAACATCATGTCCTTACAAACGACGCGGACTGTTGCGGCATCTATGACAAAAGTTTCACCAGGGTGCTGTATCCTGACGGCGCCGGGAACGGCAAAAGTGTCAATTCCACACGCTACGAAATGATACCTACCCGCAAACCCAATCGTTTAAAAAACTACGATTACAGCCAAAGCGGTGCATATTTCATCACAATATGCACCAAAAACCGTGCAGAAATCCTGTCAAAAATTATTACCATGGAAGCGTTACCCGAGCACACATTTGTCGCGCTATCCGACGTTGGCGAGGCAGTTGATGCCGCAATCAACAATATCCCGAAAAGACAAAAGGGCGTGTTCCTTGACAAGTACGTGATTATGCCAAATCACGTCCACCTTATCCTGATTCTCGCAAACGATACGGCACGGCGCAGTACCGGCGGGCGGCAGGTTGCCGCCCCTACAAAAACCGTGTCAACCATTGTCGCTGGGATGAAACGATTCGCTTCCATGCGCTGCGGACGGTCTGTCTGGCAAAAATCCTTTCACGACCACGTTATCCGAAACGAGTACGACTACAGACAGATGGTGGAATATATCGAAAATAATCCCCTGATGTGGACACACGATTGTTTTTACCCGAAGCGTGAATCCCTCTCATGCACGATGGGGTGAAGCGAAATGCAACGTATACAGCACACCCGGCGCGTATGCCGTCCCTGTAGGGGCGGCAATCCATGTCCAATTGCCAGTATGCCGCAAACTGTCCCTGTACCCGTAGGGGCGGCAACCTGCCGCCCGCACCGTTCAAGAAACGCTATGGCAGGAAGGCGCGAGTCTGGAAAATCCCAGGCATTGCCCAAACGCGATGATGCCGAACCGCGTCCATCTTATCCTGATTCTCGCAAACGATACGG
>JAISAG010000040.1 GCA_031266815.1 Burkholderiaceae bacterium
CAGAGTTGTAGCTCCCTCTCTCACCACGGAGTGCTACACTCGCACTGGCGAAGTCACCGACATCCTTTCCGTTGTAGCTCCCTCTCTCACCACGGAGTGCTACACTCTGAACGCGGCGGATTACTTCGATATCAAGGTTGTAGCTCCCTCTCTCACCACGGAGTGCTACACTCCTTGCTGATGAAGATAAGCCAGAGCGTGGGTTGTAGCTCCCTCTCTCACCACGGAGTGCTACACTGCCCCCGACTGTGCCCTCATCGAATACGGTGTTGTAGCTCCCTCTCTCACCACGGAGTGCTACACTTGGGGTCGGTTCAACAAGCACTTCCGTATCGGTTGTAGCTCCCTCTCTCACCACGGAGTGCTACACTCGTATGCGGGGAGTGATAATCGAAAATCGAGTTGTAGCTCCCTCTCTCACCACGGAGTGCTACACTTGTACGCTATGGGGAATTTGTCCCTGCTGAGTTGTAGCTCCCTCTCTCACCACGGAGTGCTACACTTCGGCGGAGGAAGATTACATGGGCGTTATGGTTGTAGCTCCCTCTCTCACCACGGAGTGCTACACTGGCAAACTGGCGACAACCCATACGGTGGAAGTTGTAGCTCCCTCTCTCACCACGGAGTGCTACACTGGCGAGCACTTCAGGGCCAGACTGAGATAAGTTGTAGCTCCCTCTCTCACCACGGAGTGCTACACTGTACCAACAAAAACTCCCCGAAAATCAACCGATTCCGGGGAGTTTTTGTTTTTCTGTATCAACTCAAAAAAGCAACATTTGATCCGCATTGACCTTTTTTTCCTGAAAAGCACGCGTCCCAACCAGCAAACGCATCTGGGTGAATTGCTTTTCCGTTACCTGCAAACAACGGACTGACCCTTCCGGCGGCAAGTTGGCGTTCAGGCGCTTGACATGTTTCTCCACATCATCCACGCCATTAACCAAACGCCCGTACACTGACCACTGTATCATATCGTACCCGTCCTGTAACAAAAAACGCCGAAACAAAGTGTAGGTACGGCGATTCTCCCGCGTTGTCACTGGCAAATCAAAAAAGACCATCAGGCGCATATAGCGACGTGTTTCCTTACTCATGCGATATCCAGCGCACGGCCTTCCTTCACTCACCCAAAACAGGCATGGCGAGCGACCCCGTCTCGCGGACAACGATACTTGACAAAGTCTGCACCGTTGTTTCAACGGCTGCAAGCAGTGTGCACCTGCCACCCGATTCATGGCTGCTTAACCGGATATCCTGATGCAGCAAGGAAACCATCACTGCCTTGTCAGCAGGCGAAATGGCACTTTCCGGCTCCGAGGGGAAATGCGTAATAACATGCCAATCCACCAGAGGACGATACGCTTCGATCAGGTCATCTGCCAAATTAAACGCGTTTTGCTCATTATGATGAAACAGTCCGAATGCGGGCAAAAACCCATATGCGACCAAACTGCGCGCAATTGCTGCCCGCACAACGGCATAACCATAATCCAGTACCCCGTTGTAAAAACGCGCCTGTTGTCTGGTAAAGCGACTTTCAAACAGAGAACGAAAGTACTTCTGCGCAGCCTTCCCTTCCATATTACCCACATCACCTGGCTGTACGTGCGCAACCATTTTCTGCAAGTCCCGCGATGCATCCACGGCGCCGCGCCGGCTCAGTACAACGGACTGGTTGGCAATTTTCGCCCTGACAATTCCTTGCCAAAGACGTTTTCGCCGGGACTGCGTCAGCGACAGTTGCGCCTGCATAACCTTCAATGCCCGCGAATGAGGATGGAAAGGAAGCAACACCCCGTTGGGGTGGTGCGTTTGACCCACGGTAATAACCGCAATCTGCCTGTCCGCACACGCGGACAGCAACTGGGCGGTCAGACTGACCTGCGCATGATCTATCAGCAGGACGGCGATATCTTCCAGCGGTACTCGCGCCTGATTGCCATCCTGCCTGATCTGCATGGCACGGTTATCCAGGGAAAGCGAGGCGGGACGGGATATGACCACACTGCGCCAGCTCACGGCCTATCCTCCTTTCCCGGACAAGGGCTTGCGGATTTCGCGATGTACGCGATGCAAATTGCCAAGCATATCCACATGGTATTTTGTCAACTCCAGCGCCGTCTTGATGCCAATACTCCTCACCAATCCCTTTGCGCCTACCCGCTGATCCCGGTCATGCGTCCACAAACTGATGGCCCCTGTTGATCTATCCAACCCGCCGTAGTAACCGGCACGTACCCCGTCTTTTAAACGCACCTCCAACCAGTCATTCGGGTAAAGGGAAAACAGGAAATCGTAGGTGTCATCCACGATATCCCACTCTTCTTCCGGCTTCCCTTGGACAACCGCACGGTCAGGCAGTTGCGGCTTCACCACATCAGATACATAAAGAGGAACGACAAAGAAGCGTTTTTGACGCCCCTCCCCTTTGGTAAACACGTCCGCCCGAATCATGCTGTCATTGTCTGCCACACCACCCCTGACTTCGACGCCACTGGGCTGTGTCTGCCCAATTTTGACATTGCGTATCTGTGGTGCGCGCCCTTTTGCATCCGCTTCGCCGTCCCCGGTTTTATACAGTGGGCGCGCAAACGCTTTTTTCGCATTGAACCCAAATTGTGTCATCCGTTGTGAAACAGCATTGAACAATACGGAATCTCTGTCCTTGCCCACGATGTTGTCCAAATCTTTTTCTTTCAACTCGGTCAACGGCACTCTGACTGCCGAGGATCGCCGCGTTCTGTCTCCGGTTTCACCCGTGAAATACCGAATGGAGCGGATGGTTTCCTTGTGCGCGGCACCCAGTCCGCGCCTCGTTGGTGCGCGCGAAACCCGAATGGGTTTCACTCCTCTCCATTCTTCCTCGGTATATCCGTCCGGCATATCCTGTGCCGCGGGATTCGGCGACAGCCTCGCCTCCAATTCTGCGCGGAAAGTCCGCCATGGCGCTGGGAATGCGGGTTTCTTTCCTGCTTGTGTACTGATTACCTGCAAAGCCTTGTGGTAAGTGATTTCACCCGTATCGGGGTCAGTCCGGGAATGACGGACGTATTTCGTTTCGTTTTCCCGCGAATAATCAGCCAAGCGTTTGACAAAGGCACGACCGCAGGCAGCAACAATTGCCGCATCCAGCGCATGATGCAAATCGCCTTCCTCTCTCTTTTTCACCAGCCCCCAGCGGGCGCGCAGAAATGCCGTCAATTCACCGCTGACGACAACGCAGCGGTTCGCTTTGACCTCATCACTCCGTACATCCCACTGGAGAGACGTTTCCAGCATTTCCTTGAATGCGCGGCAGATATAGCGCGTATCACTGATGTTGCGTTCGCGAAACGACTCCGCCTGTCCATCGGAAAAATCCGCCCTGAACAGACGGTTCCGTTTCGCCTGCCGTATTTTTTTGTTGGCGTGGACCCATGCCTGAAAGCGCCGCCATCTTCCCGAATCATGCGCGCCATCCATGTACTCGTAAGGCGTCTGATCGCCCTTGTTCCTGTTCTCTCTGCCCAATACCAGCACCCGGTTATTCTGGCTGTTGTCGAAACTCCTTGAGTACGGCAGGATATGGTCCACTTCCACGTATCCCGGCTCAAGCAAACGATGCGCGTCAATTGGCTCCTGCGAATAGGCGCACTGCCCATCCTGTTCCCGGTACAGGCGATATTTCAGCAAATCGGGACCTTTGGGTTCCCGACCAAACACCGACATGAATGCTTCCCCTGCTTTTTCCTTTTCAGTCTGAAAGCGTTTTTGCCCTTTCTGAATGTCCTGCCTGTCCTCAAGCGACCTGGATAAATCCCTTGCCAGCTCAATATGTACCGCCGCAGGCGGACCATATTCCCGCACAATGGCATTTATCAGCTTGCGCGCCTGATTGAGCGCCCGATATACCACGGGGTTACGAATCAGATTCTTGTCCGGTGCGGGCAGATATGCGGACAACGGTGTACTCCCGGTCAACTGGCTGTGGTGAGCATACCCCGCGTTTTTCACTGCTGTATCGTACCGATCTCCCTTTTCCATAAAAGGCGCGATTTTTTTCAGCGCCTTCAGGGATAAATGGACGAATTCCGTGAAGGAGCAGGAGAGCGCTGCTTCGATGATTTTCTCCTCTACGCCCTTCTCGCGCAAATACGCTCTGATATCATCATCGTCCTTGTAACATGTCACGGCATACGCCAGATTGTCCAGGCGACCACGGTCCGCCCTGTCCCGCTTCCACGCATCGTGCAACCCTCCGTTTTCATAAGCCTTACGAAGGGCATGGAAAAACTTTGCCTCAAAAAATGTGCCGCTCTCCGGCGACTTTCCCCCCTCGTTCGCACGATAGGAGATGTTGAATACCGCTTTGTCGTCCAATTCCAGTTTTCTTCTCACCTGCTGATAAGTCAATTTTGACAGGGTGAACGGCAGTTCCAGCAATGCGTCACGCTCGCCATCGCGCAGCGCCCTCGACTTTCCGTTTTCGATAATGCGCAGATTATTCAGTTTCGTCAGCCAGACGAAGCGTTCCGCATGATGGCACGATTTGGGTGCGCGCTTTTCTCCGGTTTCGAAAGTGCACGGACCGACCTTGTCCAGCAAGGCATTTCCTGACAATGTTGGGCGCCTCTGCATCAGCAACTCTTGCACATTTTCTTCGAACACACTGTTTGTGTAAGGGTTGCCATACTCCCGTTGTCTTTCAAACAGCAACTTCAGCTCTTTTTCCAAATCCAGGCGGGAAATGGTTAGCCGGTATTCCCCTCTCTTGTTGCGTTTCGTTATAAATTCCTCGTCCCGGAAAAACATTTCGCCGATGGTGCGGTACCGTTTTTCGCCCATCCTTTTTCGGTTTGCCTCAATCCCCGAGAGCATCCGTCCGACATCCTCGTCGGCTTTAGCCTCTGATTTTCTGTTGGACAAGAATCCCCGGTGCTTGACGATGTGGTAGAGGACGCTTGCCCATTCGGCGGAGGACAGTTTTTCGTCCAATCCAAGACAACGCAGTTCCCACGGCGAACGTTTCAGATTGGCAAAGGCGGCGGGTACAGCAGCCGCAATAATGCCTTCTTTCTTCATTCTTCTGCATAGGCGCAGAAGACGGTGGGAACGCCGACGAATACGACGGCGGATCAGGCGGGCATCACGCCTGATTTTGTTTAGCGATTCCCCATTCTTGTCCGTTTCTGCTTTATCAAAGGTACGCACAAAGAGATTCAGAAAGCGACCATCTGCCAACAATGCAGTGCCGACTGAAGCCATACCGACATCCACCCCAAGGGTGTAGGGAACGCGAACGCCATTTTCTTGCATTTTTTCCTCTCTGCTGTACAATGGAGCCGTTGTGGTACTCCGTGGTGAGAGACGTTGCTGCAATAAGGTTGTCGCCGCACTGCGGCGATGTACCGAACCCGCCCCGAAGCAAACACTTCGGGGCTTTTCGTTGCATCCGCCGGTAACGGGCGGGAAAAAAGCGACTTCACCTCCTTCGGCAATCCGTTCGGATTCGTCCACCATTCTCTGTTCGTACGCCATACGAAGCACCTTTCCCTCGCCCAGGGCTTCCGCCCACACACCCCCTCTGGCAACCAGAAAACGCCTGACATCCCCGACCGTGCGGACATCCTCCGGCACATCAACTGTTTCCGCAGACGTGTTCAGCGCAACGCGCACACTGGCAAAAAAGCGAAGCGCTATTTTCATGGGCGCAGGCTTTCCCCGGGTGCGGTCTGCAATGTATTGTTTGACCCGGTCTGCCGAGGCGGGCAGCACAGTAAAGTAGCGAGGGCGTTTTTCGA
Source organism: Burkholderiaceae bacterium (assembly GCA_031266815.1). Taxonomy (GTDB): domain Bacteria; phylum Pseudomonadota; class Gammaproteobacteria; order Burkholderiales; family Burkholderiaceae_D; genus Oxalobacter. The sequence continues at coordinate 5,784 of JAISAG010000040.1, forward strand.
TATCGCGAAATGCGTCCGGGCGTTCCGCGTCCTCTCCCAGGGCTTCCCGGATGGTTTCATTGAATTTTGCGGCCTGCGCGGTTTCCAGCACTATCATGGGTACGCCGTCTTCCTGATGCTCCCGCGCCACCTTGACGCCATCCGCAGTATGGGTATCAATGACAATGCCATACGTTCTTTTGACAGAGCGGATGGTCTCTATCCTGTCCGCATGACAGGATTTCCCCGACACAAAACCAAAATCGCCCACCTTGGACAGTTCGTCCCCGTCGCTCCCCTGTTTGCCGGACAAATCGAAAAAACCTTTTTCTTCAATCTGCTCGAACAGTTTTCCAACCCGCGCACCATCCCTGCCCAGCAAATCGTACATAAAACGCTCGAAATTGGACGCCTTGGATATGTCCATGGAGGGGCTGCTGGTATGCCAGGTTTCCGCCGATTTTCTGACGCGATATACCCCCGTCCGGAAAAATTCGTCCAGCACGTCATTTTCATTGGTCGCCACGACCAGCTTGTCTATGGGCAATCCCATCATGCGGGCAATATGTCCCGCGCAGACATTGCCAAAGTTGCCGGAAGGAACGGTAAACGAGACTCTCTGGCGGCTGTCGTCTGTTGCCAGCAGGTAGGCGCGAAAGTAATACACCACTTGCGCGACGACGCGCGCCCAGTTGATGGAATTAATTGTGCCGATTTTCTGCACGGTCTTGAAAGACAAATCCCTTGAGACGGCCTTGACGATATCCTGACAGTCGTCAAACACCCCCTCTATGGCAATGTTGAAGATATTCTCGTCGTGCAGACTGAACATTTGCGCTGTCTGAAAATCGCTCATTTTCCCGTGCGGCGACAGCATGAACACCCGTATGCCTTTTTTCCCCCGCATGGCGTACTCCGCCGCGCTACCCGTATCACCCGATGTGGCGCCCAGAATATTCAATTTCGCGTGCTGACGCACGAGTTCGTACTCAAACAGATTGCCAAGCAACTGCATTGCCATGTCCTTGAAAGCCAGCGTCGGGCCGTTGGACAGTCCCAAGAGGCAAAGCGTCTTGTTTCCTTTCCTTTCCAGTACGCGCAGGGGGGTTATTTCGTCAGACGCCTCGTCACGGCGCGCGTACGGATATGCCACCCGCGTGTAGGTTTTATCAACCAGTGCCTTCAATTCGGCGGCAGGTACATCGGTTGCAAATTTTTCCAGGATTGCAAACGCCAATTCCGCATAGGAGAGCGTCCTCCACGCATCCAGCCGGGCGCTGTCTATTCGTGGATAATCTGTGGGCACATAAAGTCCGCCATCGGGGGAAAGCCCTTCCAGAAGAATCTGGAGAAAGGTGCGCCGGTCAGTGTTTTTATCAGTGGCGCGAGTGGAAGTGTACTGCATACCGTTACAATCCATAGGAAGTGTCGAGCGGGCAACCTGAGGCATTCTATCAGTTTTTGTCGTTGCACTGACTGCTGCCCGCGTGCGCCGTAACGCGTTTCCCGGAAGCACCGACGGGCGAACGGGTGCATGCCGCGTTACACTATCGCCTTGTCGGCTGGCGCGACCGTACCGCACAAGCAGCCATTCCGGAGAAACAAGTCCATGACACGCATTGCCACAAGAGAGTACTCGCTGCGCACGGCAGATATGCTGTCACAGCAGGGTGTCCACCCTGTCCTGTCCCGCATTTTTGCGGCACGGGGGGTTCATGACATGGAATCACTTTCCACCGAATTGGGTGACCTGCTCGCCCCTTCCTCGCTGCCCAATACGGAACGCGCCGCCATTCTGTTGGCGGATGCGATCCAGCTTGACAAAAAAATCTGCATCGTCGCCGACTACGATTGTGACGGCGCAACCGCCTGCGCAGTCGCCATACTCGGATTGGGTATGATGGGCGCCCGAACCTCTTTTCTGGTCCCTAACCGCTTTGAGGACGGGTACGGCCTGACCCCCGCCATTGTGGACCGGGTGCAGGCGCTACATGCGCCGGATGTGCTGGTGACAGTGGATAATGGAATTGCCAGTCTGGATGGCATCGGCAAAGCACGGGCGTACGGCATGGACGTGCTGGTAACCGATCACCACCTGCCCGGAGAAACGCTGCCGGAAAACTGCGTCATTGTGAATCCCAACCTGCCTTTCAGCACTTTCCCCAGCAGAAATCTCGCGGGAGTAGGCGTTATTTTCTATGTCATGCTCGCTTTGCGTGCCGTACTTCGCGAACGGGGTATTTTTGACCACACTACCCAACCCAGGCTCGGCACGCTGCTTGACCTGGTCGCACTGGGAA
>JAISAG010000004.1 GCA_031266815.1 Burkholderiaceae bacterium
GATGGCGGCAACGTCACCGGCAACGAAGTCAAGCTGATAAGGGGCAACGTCACTGAAATCATCTATGGCGGATACGGTCACAATGGCGTCAGTGTCACTGGCAACACCGTCAACCTCCACAACGGAAGCTGGTCCGATGTCCGTGGCGGATACGGCTTCAGTGGCGGCAACGTCATCGGCAACACTGTCAACTTCTACGAGGGCACCGCTAATGGCTACGTCTATGGCGGATACGGCTTCAGTGGTGTCAATGTCACTGGCAACACCGTCAACCTCCGCGGGGGTACCGCTAACGACTACGCCCATGTCATGGGCGGGTACAACCGGATCGATGGCAACGTTACAGGCAACATCGTCAATATCAGCGGCGGAAGCTGGTACGGGGTTTATGGCGGACGCAGCGACAACAACAACGTCACCGGCAATACCGTTAACCTCAGCGAGGGGACCGTCAGGTACGAGGTCTATGGCGGAATGATCCAGCAATACGGCAATGTCACTGACAACGTTGTCAACATCAGCGGCGGAAACGTCGGGAACCCCCTCTATGGCGGCGCCATCGTCTTTGGCGGGGCCGCCATCCTAGATGGCAGCAGCAAAAGGAACACCGTCAACATCAGCGGCGGAAACGTCGCAGGTGACGTCCGCGGCGGATTCGGCGTTACTGATAGCACCACCGAAGAGAACATTGTTAACATCAGTGGCGGAAGCGTCACCGGTGCCGTTTATGGTGGGTTCATCCCCAACAGCGGTACTGCCAGGAAAAATGAGGTCAACATCAGCGGGGGGACCCTCAGCAATGGTGTCACTGGCGGACGCACCGCGACTGGTGACGCTACAGACAACACCGTTACCCTCAGCGGGGGTATCGTCAGCAATGGCGTTACTGGTGGGTACGCCGGGAGCGGCGTCGCCACAGGGAATACCGTCAATATCAGCGGCAGTGCCAACATTGTCGGTGTCACGGCCCTTTACGGCGGGGATGGAAGCGGCACCGACATCCGCAGCGGCAATACCCTGTACGTCAACAACTGGAAAGGCAGCAACGCAGGCAGTGCCAGTATCGCCAATTTTCAAAACTACCACTTCACTCTGCCTGCCAGTGTGAGTAACGGCGCCAACATTCTCAACACCACCGGCAATGTGACGCTGAGCAGTCAATCATCCGAACAGACCCGTGTTGCCCTGGACTTTACCGGACAACCCGCAGCATTGCGCCCGGGAGATAAAATCAACCTGATTAAGGCTTCCGGTGCCATCACCAACGACGGTGAGCTTGTCAATACGTCCGCTCCTTCCACTTATGGGGCAACGGACTACCTTTTTGATATTGCAGTGGAAAACAGCAACACCACATTAACCGCCACGCTGGCACAAAAACAAGTCAATCAGGACAAAGCCAAAAGCTACCTTTACGGCACGTCAGCCCGCTTGACCTCGCTTGTCAATGGGGCTGACCATATGGTTTCCATCATGGACAACTGGAAATGCGCACCTGAAACTCCCACCACCGCCGGTTTTTGCTCTTTCGTCTCCATGCAGGGCAGCACCATCAAAACCCGTACCGGCTCCAGCATAAATAATAACGGCGCAAGCTTTGCACTGGGCGGCGCCTTTGACACCGCCACCCGTCTGGGAACACTGACTACCGGTGTCTTTGCCGAAGGGGGTATTGGGAGTTACAACAGTTACAGCCGCTTTGGGTGGGGAGATGGCGATACCTGGCACTATGGCATTGGCGCCTTTGCCAAACACGCTTTCACCAACCGAATCTATCTGGAAGGTTCTGCCCGTATCGGACGCGCCAAGACCGACTTTGACGGCAAGGGGAGTATTGCCGATTTGCACTACAACAGTGAGGGCAACTACTGGGGTGCGCACGCGGGGGTAGGAGTTGACTATCCCTTAAACACTGTTTCCAGTGTGGACACCTATGCCAAACTCCTCTGGACCCATCAGGATAGTGAGTCTGTCACGACCCGTGCGAAAGAACGTCTTTCCTTTGACAGTGCGGACTCCCTGCGCAGCCGCATTGGTACCCGTTATCGCCATAGGGTAGAAGAAAACCTGCGGGCGCATGTAGGCGTGGGTTGGGAATACGAGTTTGACGGCAGGGAGCGCGCGAAGCTGGATGGGACGAAGATAGCGCACGAACCTGAAACGCAAGGCCACAGCGCCTTGGTTGAAGCGGGTATTGAGTGGAGGGCGACGAAGAGTTGGTCTGTGAATGCCAATGCGACGGCGATGGGGGGACAGCGCAAAGGAATCAGCGGGTACGCCCAGGCCACCTACCGCTTTTAGATGGTGAATGCGGGCGAATCGCTGTGTTGCGTCTCGCTCACTTCCTCGCCTATCCCTTCAGATATGTCTCAGTCGTTCGCTGCGACGACGCCTTGCGCTTCATCCCGCATTCACCATCTCACAGGGGCCACCTCTTGCATTATCGCTTCTCAAACGCAGAGCGGGTGCATGGCGGTGTTGCCGTTCGCGCGTTCGCCTACCTGCAAGGTATGTCTTGATCACTGCGTGCCGCGCGCCTTGTGCTTCATCCCGCATTTACCATCTCACGGAGGTAGCTTCCAGCGTTTTAAGGATGTCGGGCGCAGGTAATGGTGGTGTCGCTTCGTCGTTCTGCCCTCTGGTAAGGCCTCCAAGGTTATTGCCCGCGGGCAAAATGCTAGCGATAGCCCCTATCAAGCTATCAGGAAGCTCCTGTCGGTTTACAATATTCTGCTAAGGAAGGAAAAACAATGGTGCGATTACAGTTGATATTGAGCCACATTTCGATAGACCCTCATTTTTCGGAGTCTTTTCATGGATTATGTTAATTTTTTTTCACGGCAATGTGAAATTGCTCTAACCGAATTCGAAAATGATCCATCCGATTTTGTGATCTCACAGCCCCTTGAATTTCTGGAATATCAGCAAGATTGCTTTCCGTGGAGAATAGAACCTCTCAGGGAGAACAGCGAAAAAAATGCAATAGTGATACAAAAACCCCCTCCCAGTTATGCACCAAATTCTGAAAGCGTGCCTGAACTATGGGTACGGAGAAGCTACAGTAGGTATAGAAGTGCATTTGCCCTGTTTCTGCACAAATTCCACAGCTTCGACTTGAAGCCCATCCCGATTTGCTGGCATATTGATCATATCGAGCCTGTTTCTCGGTTTCAGAAGGATCACCCGGACTATTTTATTCGTTTGTTTCTGATTAATGGGCACATAAACTCATGTTACGGAGGTGGGCTAGAGAGGGAATTTTACAAAAATGAGCGAGAAAAAACTCCTTCCGGGGCTTGCGCCGATTGGGTTTCTATTCTGAAGTGTATCGGTATCGAACCTCCTAGCAAGAGTATAAAAGAACACGGTTGGGCAATCTGGGCATGGGAGCAGTCGACAAACTTCAACGGTGATAAATTCATAAGTCGAATAGGGGTGTATACCGGCATTTTATCGATGCTGAACCTGTATTTTACTGGTTGTTATAATGGCAGTTATAAGGGCCTTATAGTTCCGAAGGAAATTCAGGAGGAGTTATCAACTTACAAGGGAGCAGAAGTATTTGAACTAATATGGCTGGATGAATGAAATGCGACAGAATACAGATTCGTCGCTCGCATTTTGTGGAAATTGCCTGATTTTAACGGTAGCCATTGCCGTAGCTGAAATTATATTGCTACAGGTGAAAATGAGGTGACAGTCCAAATATCGCACAAAATATGTTCAAATATCGCGTCGCGCTTCAATATCGCCGCCATTGCGGTATTCTTCCGCCAAGCGGTTCGCCAGCCCGGAGCGGTGTTGTACTGTCTTTTGGATGCTGCGCGCCAGTGTGTCCCTGTCGGCAACGAGACAAACCCGCTCCCTGGCACGGGTGATGGCGGTGTAGAGCAGTTCACGTGTCATGACGCGGGATTTTTGCCCGGGCAGCAATACCAGTAGGGTGTCAAACTCGGCGCCCTGCGATTTGTGGACAGTCATGGCAAACGCGGGAAGATACTCCGGCAGACGAACAGGCGCTATGGCGCGAAATTGTCCGCCTGCTGCAGGAAACCAGACCATTAATCTGCCACGCTCGTCCGGCAGGGTAATGCCCGTATCACCATTGAACAATTCCAGCGCATAGTGGTTGCGCTGCACCATTACCGCACGCCCCTTGTACCAATTCCGCCCGGTTGCGAGGGGAATACCCAAATGGCGGCAAACCTCTCTTTCCATTAACTGGTTGCACGCACTGACGCCCCGCGCACCTTCGTGGGTGGCGCATAACACGCGAAAACGGTTAAAGGCGCCGAATATCCGCTCCTTGTCGCGGTCATCCGTCTGCAAGGCTTCGATGTAAGCAGCATATCCCTCCTGGATACGCTGGGTGACATCAGGCGAAATCCCGCCGGTTTCTTCCCGCAGGGTAACCGAAGCATCTCCCGGCTGCGCCAGGATTGCAACGGCAGATTCGGCGCTGCCCTCACTTATCGCTTTTGCCAATCTGGCAATGCCGGAGTCGCTGGAAAAGCGAAACTGGCGCGTAAACCAAATAACGTTGTCCGTTATGCCTGTGTCATTTTCCACAATCGGCGGCGCAATTTTTTTCGGCGCGACGCCCGTTATGTCTGACAGGATTTGAATCACACCCGCGCTCAAGGCGGGGTTCTCACTTAACTCGGAAAAAACGGACCCTGCCTCGACAGAGGATAACTGGTCCTTGTCTCCCAGCAGGACAAGGCGCGCGTGGGCGGGCAATGCGGAGAACAGGTGCGCGGTCAGCGCCAGATCCAGCATGGAGGCTTCATCCACAACCAGCATGTCTATTGGCAGTGGATTGTCCTGTTGATAGTAGTATTCGCCGGATAAGGGGGAAAAACGAAGCAGGCGGTGAATTGTGCCCGCCTTGTCCGGCATGCGTGCCCGTAATGACGGGGGAATAATGTCCGCCATGGCTAAAACGCCGGACTGGATGGCTTCTGTCATGCGCATCGCCGCCTTGCCTGTTGGTGCTGCCAGCGCAATACGGGTATCCGGCGCAAGGCAGAGCACACATGCCAGTAGGCGGGTAAGGGTGGTGGTCTTTCCTGTTCCGGGACCCCCGCTAATAACGGTCAAGCGGCGGCACAGCGCAAGCGCTGCCGCGATACGCTGCCAGTCGGCTTCGTCTTTTTCTCCTGCTACGCCGAAAAACCGTGTCAGTACAGCCTCTGCTTCGGTACGGGGAGGCATCTCCCCATCCGCGCGCAAGGCAACAAGTCGTCTCGCCAGCAACTGTCCATACCGAAAGTAACGATGCAGGTAAAGATAATCCGCATCGTCCAGTATCAAGGGGTTGTTTGCCGGTGCTTCCGGCGTGCCCACCAGATTGCAGGAAAAAAGCAAATCGCGCGCGTCCCGGACAGGTTGCCCATCAAGGCAGATGTCACGCAGCGACACGCACACGTGCCCCTCCATTGCCGCCACACAGAGGGCCTGCACAGCAGATTCGAGCAGGACGCGCGCCGATGGGGAAATAACACCCGCCCATTCAGACATATGGCATGCCAGCGCCGTTGCAAGCGGCGGAATGCCGCCAACAGGAGGTATCATACGACTTGCCCCTCCCCTTGCCCGTCCGCCGTACCCAGCAGGGCATCCAGTTCCGCAATAAAATCGGCGGCGGGGCGGTGAAAGTAAACGCCGGAGGGACTGCCCTGCGCTGTTCGCCACGCCGGTCTGACCCCTCGCACGAAGAGGTAGAATATCCCCCCAAAGCAGGTTTCGTAATCAAAATCAGCCATACACCGTGCCAGATGCCGCTTGAGCGCGACAGTGTAAATCAGGTATTGCAGGTGATACGCGTGGGATTCCATCGCTTGCCGCATGCTCTGCTCGTCGTAATCTGCCTGCCTGTCGCCCAGCCGATTGGATTTCCAATCCAGGATGTAAAATCGCCCGTCGTGTACAAATACCAGATCAATAATGCCCGACAGAAAACGTTGCGTATCCGGCACTGTAATGAATGGCAACGGGTATTTCCGCCTGATCAGGGCGTTTAAGGCCTCACTCACAGACGGGGCTTGTGAGAGCAGGAACGGCATTTCCGCAAGCCGCCTGTCGCACGATACATCTTTCAGTCTGATGGTGTCACGCAATACCGTGTGTGTGACATCGCGCATCATCCGGTACATCATTTCCTTCAACCGCTCTCCCTCGCCCTTTTCAGAGCGATAAGAAAGAGCTTCGGAACCCAATTGCCGCAATGCAAGGGTGGCGGCGGCATCCCATGCAGACTCGTTAGCAAAGTCGGCACGTTCAAAAAAAGCATGAAGGCAGTTCCCCGCGTAAACACCAGCGGGAAAATCCAGAATGTCCGCTTCCCCACGCTGCGAGAGGGGGCCTTCCCCGCCATCACTTGCCTGTTCGTCGTAATCCGCGCCCAGGTTTTCATGCCGGGCATATGCCCGGCCTTCCCCGTGTTGGTCTGACCCCGCAAAACCGCCCATGTCGGGTAGTAAGCGCCTGATAAGACTGCTGAAACTGCCCATTTGCCACCCTGCCTTAACAGCAGGCAACACAGGAGCGGCAGATAACTCCCCCGCCCCGTCGTTATCCATCCGTAATACCTGCATGCGTGCTGCCGAACAGGATTCTGCCGCCGACGGTAATTCGAACAGGGAAAAGCTGCGGTCTTCCCCGCATTTCATCCATGCTGTGTCAATATCAATCGCCCGCTCTGCCGTCCGTTTATCCTTTGCGGAAAAACCTGCCAGCCATGCCGCCGGTTCTTCTCCTTCCCCCGCAACCAGCCAGTTCAACACGCCTTTTGTACTCTCTTCCAGGCTACTTTGTCTGCTGTAGCACCCCGCTACCAGATAGCACCGATAAACCGCGCGTGTTAAGGCAACATACAGCAGGCGCAGATGGTCTTGTGCCTCTTCCATGTCGTTGGCACTGCGAATATCCGATGCCTCTTCTTTCTCGCGGAAAGAAAAGTCAATGACGAGTTTGTGCATCGCATCACGATAGACAGCGTATTGCTTTCCCGAATTCCGATGGCGAAAGGGCATATCCCAAATGTAAGGGCAAAACACAATCGGGAATTCCAGTCCCTTGGCGGTGTGAATAGTGAGAATTCGAACCAGATGCGCGTCCGATTCCAGCCGTAATTGGGCATCTTCCGTCGTCCGGCTGTCGCGCTGTTCTTGCAGCCATCGCAGCAAAGCGTCCGGCTGCAGGTGTATTCCACCTGCCCGACTCAACAATTCAGTCATGTGCAGGATATTGGTCAAACGCCGCTCTCCGTCAGGACGTAGTAACAAGCGAGTGCAGATGTCTTCCCCGCGAGGGTGCCATTTTTTGTCGGTCATGATATGGCGGAGAGCAGCGCCAATACCTTGCCGCATCCATGTATCCCGATAGCCGAAAAAGCATTCCATGCACAGTTGCTGGCGCACGTCGTCTCCGGCAAGCGCTTCAATATCCGCCGAGGTTAACCCCATCATTTCCGTTGCCAACGCCGCTCGGGTGAATACGGTGTGCGTCGGTTGCAAAACAGCGTGCAAAACACTCTGCAACTCGCGCGCGTCCGCCGAGTGCCAGACGCTCTCCTGTGAAAGGGAAACACTGCGGATATGCCGATTTGCCAGCGCCTGCCTCACCATGCCCCCCTCGTTGTGAGTGCGGACCAGTATCGCAATATCTGAGGCTTTCAATGCCCTGTCACCCACACGAATCTGCTCCTTGTTATTTAACAATCCCGCTATTTCATTGGCAACAACTTCCCCCGCCGCACGCCGGGCATCACGTCTTTCCATGTATCCTCTTTCTCTCCCGGGCAATTTCCACACGTGAAAGTGACTGGAGTCCTTCTTGTCATCGCGCAACGCCGGAGGCCGCTTCTTTCCCGGAAAAACTGTTCTGTAAAACAATCCTTCCTGCATGAATGCCTTGCTGTTGCGGGAGAAAAGGCGGTTGCAGGCCGAAATGATTTCATCAGTGGAACGCTGGTTGTGCAGCAACGAATAGCAACGCGCCTCTGGAATAAACGAACGGGCATCCAGGTAGGTGTACAAATCGGCATTCCGAAAACGATAGATGGATTGTTTGGGGTCGCCAACCAGAAACAGGGGGGAGCCGCTTTCTCCATAAATCGTGCGGATGATAAAGAATTGCAGGGGATCGGTATCTTGAAATTCATCAATCAGGGCGGCATGATATTGTGTACGAATGCGTTCTGCCAGTGTTCCCGTCTCGTCTTCTTTCAGTGCCTGATACAGATTGCGCACCATATCGCCAAAGGAAATCAGGCGCAGCTTTTGCTTGCGCTGACGCCATACGTCAGGTACTTCGGACAAAAAACGGCGTATCAGGTTGGCGCAAATCCGCTCCCTGGCAACCAGCCACTCTTCCAGCAAATGAAAAAAGGGAGAGGAAGGCGTTATGCCACGCTTGCTGGTCTTTTCCGCCAGCGTTTCTGCCGTGAAAAGCCGCAGCACATTGCGATCTTCCAGCAACAGCGCCGTTACATCTCCTTTCCCGAAGAGCGCTGCCAAGCGGGAAACCGTGTCCGCAAGCTTGTCTGCCTTATACGTCCTGCCATCCAAATCTCCGTGGGAACTGGCAAACCGCACTTGCTCACCCGGACTGGGATCACTTTCCCAGCATCGGCGCATTTTTTCAAACAGTTCCGCCAGCGCAGCAATGCCCATTTCTCCATCATCGCGTGTCCCGTCCGGGAAACGCCACTGCGCCACCGGTTTTTCCAGCTTCAGCATCAGCATGTCCCACAGGGAATCCGGCGTAATGCCATCGGAAAGCAGACAAGCCGAAAGAATGGGGAGGGCATCTTCTCGTGCCACGTAATACCGCCAAAAGTCGTAAACGACTTCCATTCCCGCTTCCCGCTCATCTTGCATCACCGTGCTGGAAAAAACTTGCCCACTGCTAAAGGCAAGCGTGCTCAGCACTTTCTGGCAGAACCCGTGGATGGTAAAAACAGCCGCTTCATCAAGCGACAGGAGTGCCGTGTCCAGTCTTTCAATCCAGTGTTCCCGCCGAACCTGCTTGTCTGCATTTTCCCGAAGCATGGCAAGGAAGTCGTCCGGCTCCCCGCCTACCCCCGCCAGGCAGCGCCGGGTTACCTGAATGCGCTCCCTGATTCTCTCCTTCAGTTCCGCTGTCGCCGCAACGGTAAAGGTGAGCACCAGGATATGAGGGACCGCTATTTCTTTTTCCAGCAGAAGTCGAATATACAGGTTGCAGATATTCCATGTCTTTCCTGTACCGGCAGACGCTTCGATAAGAGAAGCTCCTTCCAGCGGACAAACGAAAACCGGCGGGAGGGAGTCATCCGCCATATAGCCCGTATCTGTTTTCTTTCTGTCTCTGTCCATGATGTTCCGGTGTTGCGCGTTACGCTCTGTGTATCGCTTCCCGCATGGGCGCCATGACGACTTTCGCATACCGCACAAAGTCCTTGCCCAGCGGTTCATTGACTCCTCGCAAAGCCAGTGCGTGAAAACGATCACTTCCTTCGCTGTTATGTTCCATGGGATTTTTCCATTTCTTGCGTGCCGCCCCCATTTCTTCCTTGTCCATGTAGGCAGAAGACGTGACAGGAAAAAAAGGCAGGGGCGCTTGCAGTCCCGCGTGGTACAGGCTCATCAGTGTTTTCAGGTGTGCCCTGGCGGCAGCGCAGCGGGAAAAACGTACAGAGATGTCCCGAAAGTGACAGACCGCCTCGGTATATACGTCTTCCGGTTGGGTGGCGCATAAAAACAGGTGCTCTATCCACACCGCCAGCCGAAAGCGCACACCGGCATCTGTGTTGAAGCGGGCATCCCGATAACGAACAAGCCGTTTTCGATCCTGATGCCAATACAAGGGATACAACGCCCCGCATAAGACCCAGGCGCCCTCCTCCGTTTCCCATTCGCATTCGGCATACAGCGGCTCTTGCAAGGGATGAAGCATATCATCCCTTATCTTGCTCGCAAATGAAGCTAACTCCTCAATATTTTTCTGTAAAATTAACTCCCCATAGGATCCGGACGGACATTCCACGCCTGAGCGTGCCAGGAGGAACACGGCAGATATGGATTGCCCTTCCAGCAACCGCGGCAAAATGCGCCGGGAAAGCCGGGCACGATCAAGCGGCAAAAGCAGAAAAGGTTCATGCGCAGGCAATTCATCCTGCTCACGTGGAAAGTCAATCCCAAGGCGATCTCTTAACAGTGTTCGGCTGGTGTTGGAGAAGAAGCGCTGCAACTGCACAAGACTGACCCGCTGATACGTTTCCCCCGATAGCGGCAGCGGGGCATGAAAGAATACCGATGCGTATTCCTGTTGCGCATCATCATCCGAACTGTCCTCTTCTGCCTGCGAGTGCACCCAGGACAAGGCTATGCCTTTTTCTCGCCCCCCCGCCTTTTCCCATACTGACCGGAAGGTGTTGTGGTAACTCACCAGACGGGCATCCTTTCCCCTGCCTTCTTCATCCCGTTCGCAAAAATACCGGCGGGAAAACGCCTGTAACGGGTGTTCCAGTATAAATCGTGACCGCACCGAGTCTTCCTGTTCTCCGGGCATCACGGTTCTGCCAAGATAATCCAGCAACTCGGACACCAGAATGGAGGGCGGTCTCGACCTGTCATCCCGAACGCCGTGACCGGTGTAGCTGATGTACAGCTTTTCCCGTGCGGAAAGCAAGATATCCAGAAACAGATTACGGTCATCTTCACGACGCTGGCGGTCTCCTATGCGCGGGCTACCCGCCATCAGATCCAGTTCCGAGGAACGGGAGACAGACGGGAAAACGCCATCGTTCATGCCAATGACACAAATCACTTTATACGGGATATGGCGAAAGTCTCCCATGCCGGTAAAGCAGACGACGCCGGTAGGGGTACTGGCACGCGAATGGGTTTCCAGCGCATCCGCGAGCGCCTGCAGGAAGATATGGGCATCCAGAGGCACGCTATCCGCAGCCGATGCCATATCGACAAAAAGCCGATTGACACAGCCCTGTACCGCCGCGGCATCCTCTCGGGTATCGTCATCCGGCTTACCCATAAAGGCATCCAGAACATCATGCGTCAGGGCACGCCACTCCTCCGGCGTTTTTGCCCGCAACAGTGATTCCCGCAGCCGCTTCAGTTGCGCCACATAATGCCACAGGCGTCCCAGCGCCAGCGCGGAAAGTCCTTCCGGATTGCCTGCCGGCAAGAAGCCGGCAAGCGACATGTCCTGGCCCGGCGGAAGTGTATATGCGTAAAGCAGTCGGTTGAATCCGTCGTGAAACGTGTGCCGATCACTGTCCGGCAGCTGGTACGCCTTTTTCTGATCCCCATTCAGCGCCCAGCACACACCCGCTTCAATGAGCCATTGGCGAAGCATGTCCAGATCATCGGACAACCCAAAATGTTTTCCAACCAGCGGATGCAGCAGCATATCGTACGCTTCTGCTGCGAGAAACCGCGATAACGCGAGATTCAACACACCCAGCAAGACGGTTGCAACCGGATTGATTCGACTGTCTGTGTGTCCGGTGATGCGAAAAGGAACGCGGGCTGCGTCTGGGGCGCCCCCTCCGAAGACCATGTCAATTAACGGAGCGGCATCGTCAATGTCCGGTGTCACGACCAGAATTTCTTCCGGGCGCAAGGAGCTATCCTGTGCAAACAGGCGCAGAAGCTGGTCCCGCAAGACTTCTACCTCACGCAGCAGTGAATGACAATCGTGTATTTCCACACTGTAATCCGCGTCTGCTACAGCACCCTCCCCGGTGTCCATTTCCTCCAGATTCAGGATGGCTGCCTGCAGGCGGGAAAGCAGGGAACGGTTCGAACTTTCACCCGCATCCTCAATAAAGCAATCTTCCAGTACCAGTTCATCGGAGAGATTCTCCAGTGCGAGTGAGAGGAATGCGCGGCAGGGATTTCCCCACGAAGCCAGCAAGGCGTTGCCCGTATCGCGGTAGGTCTCCTTCCTCCCTTGTTTTAGCCGTGCCATCCTTTTGGGAGAAACAATGTCGAACCAAAATTCGCGACAGGGGTTCAGCACGTAGCAGTACACGTCCAATACCTTGCCGATTCTGTCTATCATGTCCAGGTAAAGCGGGGGAATGGCGGACAGGCAAAAAAGGTGCAGGCGACGGGGCAGCCTTTCTCTCACTGCGTCCGGCGAAGTCCGCAGGAGCGCGGAAAAGCGGTCAAAAGGATGTACGCCATCTGAACCGACACAACGCTCTATTTCACGCCACAGCGCCGATTGCCAGTGTTCATGCTCTCTGGAAGAAGCCGGAAGGCCTTCCGCTTTTTCCCCTCTGAACCAACGGGCAAGCCAATCTTGACGATAAACCAGGTATTGCTCAAACAATATCGCAATCTGCACAGCCAGTTCGTAGCGCGCTATCGGGTCATCGCTGTGCCTGTGTAGCCACCCTGCCAGGGAGGGCGCTGTCCGCAAAAAATCCGGCTCGCCCAGAACGTGAAATATCCGCCAGGTCAATGTCCCGCCCGTGTAGGGAGATTCTTCCTGTGCCAGACCCAAAAG
>JAISAG010000010.1 GCA_031266815.1 Burkholderiaceae bacterium
TTTCTTGCGCCAGTGCCGGTGCGGCTACCGTGCACAAGCTCGCGACGAGACAAGCAATCAGGGTGCGGGAGGGAAACAGCGAATGTAAAGCGGCGAATGTGGGCGAATACCGTGCGTTACGCGCTCCCGCGCCTGCCCGTCCCGGGGAGGGCATGCCATCCCCCGGCGCGCTGTACGCGTTTTTTAGGGGGGGGGGGGGGTAACTCATTGTTTTCACTGGGCTTTTCATGGTTTTCCCTGAATTGTAAGGTCAGTGCGTTCGAAAGGTACCCCAAAGGGGGCGAGCATGTTCGGAGGGGAATATTTTCAACCCGTAGGGTTAATTTTAGCGTGAGATGTTGGCTTTAGTCTGCGGATGGACGGTAAACGTTGCCAAAAAACGACATGTGGTGTCGAAAAAATGCGGAATGCGGGGTGGGAACGGCGATGGCCGGCGAATCGCCGTGTGTCATGCGCTCCCGCGGCGACCCCCCAGGTATGCCTTGGTCGCGCAATTCCACACGGCCTTGCGCTTCAACCTGCCTCGCCATTCCCTCAGACTGTATCGATCAAGCAACACAGCGATTCGCCCGCTACCCCCCATCGCCGTCGCGTTGGCGTTCACAGACCAACTCTTCGTCGCTCTCCACTCTATGCCCGCTTCAACCAGCCCGCTTTCTTGTGTCCCGCACAGGGGAATAACTTCATCGGGCGGTTTGGTCGGCGATTAATCTTTTCCCCGCGGCGTGAAATCCGGCAAAAACATTGTCAACGCGACCATATGCCAAATCTTTGCCAGTCATCGTTTCGTTCAGGGGCAACCATCCTGTCGGTTAAAACGTGCCCCAATCCCGCGAATGTCATCCAATCACCGCATCCTCCCATTAATGAGCCGACCGATAGTGCGATAGCTTAATCGTTTGATGCTGTACGCCAGGAGGCGCGCAACGTATCCACCACCAGTGAGAACGCTGGCGAAAGCTGTCTGCGGCTGGGGTAGTAAAGGTAATAGCCCGCAAAAGGCTGACACCAGTCTTCCAGCACACGCACCAGACGCCCTTGCTCAATATGAGGGGAAAACTCTTCTTCCGGCAAAAAGGCAATGCCCAGCCCGGCCAGCGCCGCCGACACAACATGCGGCGTCGTGTTGAAAACAACCTGGCCCTCCACCCGCACATTCAGCGCCTGTCCCCGCTGCTCGAACTCCCACACGTAGATTCCGCTCCGCGCTGAAAAGCGCAAGTTGATGCAACGGTGGGCAATCAAATCGTGCGGCGTTTTCGGTTCGGGATTTGCGGCAAAATATGCAGGCGGGGCGACAGCAGCCATGCGCAGCATGGGACCAATCGGTACCGCAATCATGTCCTTGTCAATGGTGTCGCCCAGACGTACGCCCGCATCGAAGCGGTCAGCAACGATGTCCCGAAAGCCGTAGTTAATGTCGAACTCCACTTTTACGTCCGGGTATTCACGCAGCATGGGCGCAAGCCTGGGCAGCAGTGTGGTGTGCAGCACATGGTCGCCGCAGGTAATGCGTACTGTTCCAGCAGGCTTGTCGCGCAACTCGGTCAACGCATCCAGTTCAGCCTCAATTTCGTCGAAACGGTGACCAATCGCTTGCGCCAAACGCTCGCCTGCTGCCGTTGGCGATACACTGCGCGTTGTGCGTGTCAGCAAACGGATGCGTAAACGTGCTTCCAACCCGCTGACAGCCTGACTGAGCGCCGATTGCGTAACGCCCAGAACAGCGCCCGCGCGAGTGAAGCTGCCTTCGCGCGCCACCGTGACGAAAGCCAGCAGATCGTTAAAGTTGCGTCGTGCCATATGCCCGATTTCCCGGCATTATTAATTAGATAAACTAATATACCATTTAAGCATTTATCCCCTAATCAAAGTTCCTCGTAAATGCCAAACTCCTGCCATACTGTTTATCATAGGAAGAAACCTTGACCAACGCAGGAGCATGTCATGACCATCAAAGCCTATGGCGCTCAAGCGAGCGACCAACCCTTAAAACCCATGCGTATCACCCGTCGCGCGCCGGGTGCGCACGATGTTCGAATCGAAATCGCCTATTGCGGCGTATGCCATTCGGACCTTCATCAGGTACGTTCCGAGTGGGAGGGAACCCTGTACCCTTGCGTGCCCGGTCATGAAATCGTTGGGCGCGTGTCAGCAGTGGGCGCACAAGTATCGCGCTTCGCGGCGGGCGACCTGGTCGGCGTCGGCTGCATCGTTGACAGCTGCAGACACTGCGAAGATTGCGGCGCGGGGCTGGAGAACTATTGCGACCACATGGTCGGCACTTACAACGGCCCGACACCGGACGCACCCGGTCATACATTGGGCGGCTACTCCCAACAGATTGTGGTGCACGAGCGCTACGTGCTGCGCATCCGCCACCCCGAGGCGCAACTGGCTGCCGTGGCGCCGCTACTATGCGCGGGCATTACTACCTACTCGCCGCTGCGTCACTGGAAAGCAGGGCCGGGGCACCGGGTGGGTGTGGTCGGCATCGGTGGTCTGGGCCACATGGGCATCAAACTGGCTCATGCAATGGGCGCGCATGTCGTGGCTTTCACCACTTCCGAATCCAAGCGGGAAGCCGCCAAAGCGCTGGGCGCAAATGAGGTCGTCGTTTCGCACCATGCCGATGAAATGGCTGCGCAGGACAAGCGTTTCGATTTCATTCTCAACACAGTTGCCGTACCGCACAATCTGGACGCTTTTTTCACGCTGCTCAAGCGCGATGGCACAATGGTCCTTGTCGGGGCGCCCCCCACTCCCCACCCATCACCGCAGGTGTTCAACCTCCTTATGAAACGCCGCAGTCTGGCTGGCTCAATAATCGGCGGGATTCCCGAAACGCAGGAGATGCTGGATTTCTGCGCCGCACGCGGCATCGTGGCAGACATTGAGCTTATCCGTGCCGACGAGATCAATGAAGCCTACGAGCGTATGCTCAAGGGTGATGTGAAGTATCGCTTTGTCATCGAAAACGCCAGTCTGACGCAGCCGAAATGATTGCCCATCGCACAGGGGATACAGCAATGCCCCGGCAAGAAGCCATCACATTTGGCGGGGAGTTCTGTCGAGGAGGTCTGCAACGATTCAGGCGGCGTCCGATATGCTATCGTCCGTCAACCGCATTCTTTTCAGGTTGCAAACGATTTTGAAAAGGGATTTGAGGTCGTCTTGCCGAATTGACCCTTGATTTCGGGAAAATGGATGAACAAAAAAATAATGCGCCGCACACTGTGGTCGGCGCTGGTCGTGGCGGCAATAGCAGCAACCGGAGGGTGCCACTTGCTCCAGGAACTCGGCGAAGCGCCATCAGACATGGAGGCGGCGCGCTACACAAAGCTGCCCTATTACCGCAATGGGCAATTCCAGAGCACGGAGTCGCTGCCGTACTACCCTGAGCGCGCAACCGGCAGGGGTTCTTCCAGTTGGATGCGGTTCGTGCTGCCCAACCCGAACGCGCCCGAAAAGCCCTTGCCCCAAGTCTTGCTCGACAAATCATCGTTTCCCGCAACGCCTGACGCATTTAGCGTTTACTGGCTCGGACATTCTTCGCTGATCATTGAGCTGGAGGGCAAGCGGCTGGCGGTGGATCCGGTGTTCGGCAATGCCGCGCCCCTGCCCGGCATCGTGCGCCGGTTCGTTGCCGCACCGCTAAAATGCGGTGAGCTGCCACCGCTTGATTACGTGCTGATCACCCACGACCATTACGACCACCTCGAATATGCCACGGTGCGCGCATTGCGGGATACGAATGTCCGTTTTATCGTGCCGCTTGGCGTCGGCGCGCATTTGCGCAAATGGGGTATCGCCGCGGCACGCATTGACGAGCTTGGCTGGGGCGAGACGTATCGCGCAAACGACCTGACGATTGCCGCTGAACGGACGATCCATTATTCCGGGCGGACATTCGATACACGCAACAAATCCTTGTGGACGTCCTATGCGCTGCGAGGAGAGCAGTTCAGCATATTCATCAGCGGCGATTCCGGCTACGGCGAACACTTCAGGGACATCGGCGCAAAACACGGGCCGTTCGATCTCGCTTTCATTGAAATTGACGGGTGGAACGCCGGCTGGCCCAAAACGCACTTGTTTCCAGAGGAAGTTATCCAGGCCTATCGCGACATCGGCGCGCGCGCCCTTGTACCCGTGCATTGGGGGGTGTTCGATCTCGCACGTCATCCGTGGGACGAATCCATCCGCCTGATCGCCGACCTCGCGGCCCGGGCAGGCGACGTGAAACTACTAACGCCCCGCATGGGTGAAAAGCTGGTTCCCGGTCAGGACACAACGAATGCGTGGTGGGAAAGCGTAAAGTGAAGCGGGAGCCGGGCTGCCGTACAGGCACTTTCTGCCCGGCGCGCCCTTACTTCATCTTTTCGAATATTTTGGAAAGTTTTTCGTCCAGTGTGGCGGCAGTGAAGGGTTTCACCACATAGCCGCTCGCGCCCGCTTTCGCGGCTTCGATGATGTTTTCCTTTTTCGCCTCTGCCGTTACCATCAGCACTGGAAGGTGGGACAGGCTGGTATCGGACCGAATCGCCCGCAACATGTCCAGCCCGTCCATGTTGGGCATGTTCCAATCGGAAACAACAAAGTCGTATTTATCCGCTCTCAATTTGGCAAGCCCCTGCGCACCGTCTTCCGCTTCGTCAACATTGGTGTAACCCAATTCCTTCAGCAGATTCCTGACAATGCGCCGCATGGTCGAGAAATCGTCCACAACAAGGAATTTCATTTTTGGATCAGCCGCCATGAACCTCTCCCCCGTAAGCAGGTGGAAACCACCTTATGTTGACACACTGCCTGATTTTACATCAAACACGCAATGCCCGTGAACTGTTTTTTGCCAGATAATCCATCACACGCCTTGGCAATTCGTGCAAAGGCGCCTGTTCATGCACCGCCCCCGCTAAAAAGGCTTCCTTGGGCATCCCGTAGACGACACAGGTCGCTTCATCCTGCCCGAAATTGTACGCCCCGGCATCACGCATATCCTTCATTCCCGCAGCGCCATCGCTTCCCATCCCCGTCAGGATAACGCCTACCGCGTTGGCCCCCGCCGACCGGGCGGCAGAATGAAACAGGACATCAACCGAGGGACGGTGACGACTGACTGGCGGCGCCTGGCTCAGTTCGGTGACATAGTTCGCGCCACTCCTCTTTAGCAAAAGATGGGAGTGTCCTGGCGCCAGAAAGGCGTGCCCCGGCAAAACACGTTCTCCGCCCCGCGCTTCTTCGACAGAAATGCGACACAGGTTGTCCAGCCGCTTGGCAAAGGAACGGGTAAACCCTTCCGGCATATGCTGCACAATCAGGATACCCGGTGCATCGGGAGGCAGTGGTTCCAGAAAGCTTTTTATGGCTTCCGTCCCGCCTGTTGACGCGCCAACAATGATCAGCTTTTCACTGCTGATCATGCTCGTCTTGATGGGCGCCGATGGCGCAGGCTTGTTCTTTAGCTGCACACGAAGCGTGGCTTTCGCCGCCGCGCGAATCTTGTCTGCAATCACATCGGCATATTCTTTCATGCCGCTTTGTATGGATACCTTGGGCTTGGTCACAAAATCTACCGCACCCAGTTCAAGCGCACGCATGGTGATGTCGGAACTGCGCTCCGTCAGGGAGGAGACCATGACAACCGGCATTGGGTGCAGACGCATCAGTTTTTCAAGGAAATCCAGACCATCCATCTTGGGCATTTCCACATCCAGCGTCAACACATCTGGATTCAATTCCCGAATCATGCCCCGCGCGATGATGGGGTCCGGCGCAACACCCACTACTTCCATGTCGGGGTGACCATCAATAATTTCCTTCATCACACCCCGTATCAGCGCAGAATCGTCAACTACAAATACCCTGATCTTTGCCATTTGCTTCCTTTCAATTACACTACTTCAGACATGCCCCGTCAGACGTCACTCTGCATGGTACACGTCGGCTTCCACAATCTGATTCACCCACAACAGCGTCTGGCGTTGTACCTGGGAAAGCACTTCGGGCCGTATCTGCGCTTTCCGAAGCAGGTCGTTGGCGGCACGGAGGTCATCCTCTTCCATTGCAATAGCCAATGCAAGCAAATCGGATAAAACCGGCTCTTCTCCCTTTAATGCCCGCTCCACTTCCGGCATCAATCCCAGTGTATTCGACAGGGTTTCCGAATCCGCATCCAGAACGGATTGCATGACAGAAACCAGCCCGGTAATGAATGCCACTTCCGCGTGAGAGCGCCACGCAGGTGCAGCTAACGCAAGGGATTCCATGAATCGGGCGCGTCCCGCCGCATGGTACAGCAGGGCAGCGCGCTTCCCCTTGCCTTGTGCGGTGTCTGTCATGAGCAGCAAAAGCAACCATCGCTGCAACTGGCGATTTCCCAAAACGATGACAGCACTGCGAATGGATGTCA